>DASRPN010000070.1:0-46300 GCA_035646355.1 Pyrinomonadaceae bacterium
TTCGACATGGATTTCGATCTACCGGATCATTTTCTGCCGGAGTTTCCACCGGCGATGTTTCTGACGTCGCGCAAAGACCTCGGCGACGTTTCGAAAGGTCAACTGATAACGGTCAATAATTTTTACGACTTGTTTAATGGCATTCTGAATCCCAAACAGCTCGAAGGCTTGCGTCTGCTGGTCACGCAGTTTCCTCAACAACAGTTCAATGCCACCGCAGATCGCAAAACAGAGCGCGCGGACGGCATGCTTGGCGTCGCTTGTTTTGATTGTCACGTGAATGGTCATACATCGGCGGCGTTTCACCTCGTCGGCGATATTCGACCGCAGGAGAACCGTCGACGGATTGAGACTACGTCGTTGCGTGGTGTCTTTATTCAACGGCTTTTTGGATCGCAACGCGCACTGAAGAACGTTGAAGACTTTACGGAGTTTGAACAGCGTGCGGCCTATTTCGACGGCGATCCGGTGCTCGCGACCAAAAAAGGTGTGAGCGTTCTGGAGCGCGGTTCGCAGGTCCATTTCATGGCGGAGTTTCAGGCGTTGCTCGATTTTCCGCCGGCGCCAAAATTGAACGTGCTTGGACGTCTGAATCGCGCAAGAGCTTCGCAGAGTGAAATTCGCGGTGAAGACTTGTTCTTCGGTAAGGCGCAATGCAGCGTTTGTCACCAGCCACCGTTCTACACCGACAACCAGATGCACGATCTCGCGGTCGAACGTTTTTTCAAGCCGCGCATAGAAGGCGGAATGATGATCACGGCGCAGGGAGCGATCAAGACGTTTCCGTTGCGCGGTATCAAGGAGTCGCCGCCGTATCTGCATGATGGGCGTTTGCTGACGCTCGAGGATACGGTTGAGTTTTTCAATCTCGTCCTGGAATTAAAGCTAACGGCGCAGGAGAAGAAAGATCTGGTCGCGTTCATGCGAGTGCTTTGAGATCTGTGTTAATTTCTCCCGCGTGAAACGCGCCGTTCTGGTCCTGTTTATCGTCGTATCTTTAGCGGATGCTGCATCCGCAGCTAAGCATCACATCAAGCTCGCCAACGGGAAGTCGTTTGACCTGACACTTCCCGACGGCTTTGGCATCAGCGTCGCAGCGCAGGGTCTGAAGCGCGTGCGCTTCATGGCCCGCAGTCCTGACGATCGCATCTTCGTCACGGACATGTATAACCTCACCGACAACAAGCGTGGCGTCGTCTACATTCTCGACGAGTTCGATCCCGCTACCCGGCAGTTCAAAAAGCTGACGAAGTATCTCAGCGACTTGCGCAATCCCAACAGCATCGCCTTTTACACTGATCGATCCGGCACACGCTGGTTTTATCTCGCGCTAACCGAGCGTCTCGTTCGTTATCGTTACGAGGCCGGCAGTGAAGCGCCTTCGGGCGAGCCGGAGGTGCTGGCAACGTTTCCGGACTATGGTTTGGGTTACAAGTACGGCGGCTGGCATCTCACACGCACCGTTGTTGTCGGCGGCAACGGGAAGATTTACGTCGCCGTCGGGAGCAGTTGTAACGCCTGTGAAGAGAAGGAAGAAGTGCGGGCAACGATCGTCGAGATGGATCCGGATGGAAAAAATCAGCGTTACTACGCACGTGGCCTACGCAACGCCGTGGGAATCAAGTGGGTAAAGGATCGGTTATGGGCCACAAACATGGGTTCAGATCATCTCGGCGACCACCGTCCCGCGGATACCTTTTATTCAATCGAAGCTGAAAAGAATTACGGCTGGCCATATTGTTTCCAGGCCGGAACTAAAATTCTCTCCGATCCGAAGTTCAACTTGCGCAACAAGAAATTCGACTGTCGCAAAGTGCCCGCGGCGCACAGGCCCTTTCCCGCACACAGCTCGCCGCTCGGACTCGAGTACTTCGATTCAACTAACGATCCCGTTTTGGCCAATTCCTTCCTCGTCGCCCTGCACGGCTCGACAAAGCGACGTCTGCGACGTGGGTATACCGTCGTGAAGATCCAGGAATCCGGCAGCGCCACGGTCGAAGACTTCATCACCGGCTTCTTCGACGGCACCAACATCAACGGCCGCCCTGCGGATGTTTTCAGTTTCGGAAAAAACGCGTTTCTCGTGACCGACGATCACTCCGGCGTTGTCTATTACGTTTACCGAAAGTCGTAGTTTGTATTTGCAAAAAACGCGCGCTCATCTGTGCTTCTTCTTCCTCCTTCGTTTTTCTATGGCCTGGCTTAGCCTCCATTTTTGTAACGTTGCTTGAGGATTACCGTCGTACCCGTGCAGCAGCCAGTCGCTTTCGGAGTCATTTAGAGGAGACGGTGTTTGAGTCTTTAGCTTCTCCATTGCATGCCTGTAACACTGGTTTGCGGCCAGGTTCGTCGGATCGAGATGGTAAGCATGGAATGCCAACTTAGCCGATCTTACATAATCGCCGTCCCAGTATTCCTGGCGACCCGCATCGTACAGAAAATTCGCCAACTTTCCTGCTAAGAACTTGCCAAACTTATAGCGCCAGTGTCGCGCCATTCTCTCGATTACGTCGGCCGCGTAGAGCTCGACCATTTTTTCCTCGCATGGATCATTCACTCCATTCCAGGGCCTGTACTTCTCCCACGGTTTATAAATATAGCCTTTCGTCGCAACGACGTGATGCCCGATTTCATGAGCCAGTGTACTGGCCACTTTTAAGGTCGCTACGGGCGTATGCATCATGATGTAGGGAATTCCAAAAAAGATATCGTTTGCATACAACACCACTCGCGCCTGCCGATCTTTCGTTTTGAACTCGTAGTGCCCATTGTACAGAAAGCCGCTCAGGTAACGTGGACGCTTGACGTATTCAGGATCATTGGAACGGTCGTCGATGATCTTGATGGCGTGTAAATCTTTAAGATCTTCCTGGTTGATCCACTTCAGCACACGCCAAACGTGCCATTTCGCGGTGCGACGAAAGCGACTCGTTTCCAGTTCAACCAACATATAAGCAGTCTATTACATTAATCAGTGTTGCCAGGCAACGACGGGATGCTGCGCAATCTTGGGCCTGTGGATTTCACCTAGCCGGGATTGCGCAGCTTCAAAGCCAGAACCTCTCGTGAGAGAAGCAAATCAACTCAGCCTTTCAACGTTGGGCTACAACCCCTGTTTGCCGGATTCTTCAGACACGGATCTGCGAACATGTACGGCACGGTAATGATGATCATTATTCTGTTGCCCACCGCGCTGAGTATATGCTCAATTAGTCTTGCGAGGCCGCGTTTCGCTTGACTACTCTTCGAGGCGTTAGAAGGCACCACATTTGGATCGAAATCGGGGCCGACCTTGGGCCCGCTGGGACCAATGGTAGGTTTTATTGGAAATTGCTCCATCGGTGGCGCCGGGAACGTTCTCCACCCGAACCTTGGATCGTAACCATCTGCGCGTCTGGGCCATGGCGGCGGCCAGCTATCCTTAGCGCCGTAACCGCCGATTAACCAAGTCATCAATGGATCTTCTTCAATAACAATGTCGACGTCGATGACAAACCAGGTCTCGATGATGTTTCCCTCTTCGTCAACCGTGTATTGGATGGTGAAGCTGAGATCTCTAACCTCTTCGTTCGTCAGATATCCGTTCCCGTTGACTGCGTTGTTGAGGCACTCGTAGTGAATCTGCAGACCAGCTCTGACGTTAGGTGGCATGCCACCGTACTGCCGTTCGAACTCAGCGATGTGTCCCCCAAAGCCTCGTCCCCCGCCCCAGAAACCTGATCCTCCACCGCAGTCCTGAAAACTGTACTCCACGCCGCACATTTGCGGCATCAAGCCAGTCGGATCGGTCGCATTAACCGGATCGTTGTTTACGTAGGTATAACGATTGAGGGTTTGCGGATTTGAGATCATTCCCGCCATCGGATCCGGACTGGTCCAACGTCCCGCGTAACTTTCGTATTTCCGGAACCATGTATGGTCCAATCCTGTCGCTTCGTCGCGCTCGGTCAGTGCGAACTTCTGACGCACCCTATTCGTCACAGCGTACTTCTTAGCCGTATTGCGCAGCCCTACTCCAGCCCAGATCTCTTCACCAAACGGCAGATAGTCATGGCGTGAAATAATAGTGCTGGTGCCACTACTGCTGTTGTTCATCAGCGCGCGTGCCGAGCCTTGCGCATCCGTTAACACGTACTTCAAATTCGCACTGGTGCTTGTGCCGCTACTCGTTCCGGGACACACTGCGGTCCCATTCTCCGCGAATTCCGGAGAGACGGCGAATGCTAATCGCACATTGTCGCGCCCAACCAAAGGTATCTGGCTGACCCAGTGATTTAGGCCAGACGTATCCGGTGCTCGTTGCAGGAATGCCTCGTACAGATCGGTCACAAACTGAGTGGAAGTATTACCACTTGGATACTCGGCAGAGGTGAATAAGGAGTTACCTAACTGTTGCGCCGCTCCGATAAAGGGACGGATGCCACGAGCCTGTGCAAGTGTCAGTGTCGTAGTCCAGTTCGTTAACTCGGTCGAATTTGGCTGCCTTCCCAGAGCGCCCTGGTAGAAATCCTTGATGAATTGATCGATCGTCTTGTAGCAATTCGAGGCGGCGTCATAAACAGCCAGCAACTGCTCGTTACGATAGATATTCTCTCGTTCGAGCAAACTACCTTTATAGTCTGCTACCAGCTGACCAAAGATGTCGTAGACCATCTGACGCGTGACGTTGTTGCCGCTAGTTTGAACTCGCTGGCCCGCACCGTCGTAGACCGAACTCTGCGTTCCTATTTCATCCGTGCCGGCGGCAGTGATTTGGCGACCATTGGCGTCGTAGGTGTAGTTCATGCCGTCGCCCTGCGGATCGAGCCGAAACTTCCTGTCCTGCGTAATGTTTCCGGCTGCGTCGTACGTAATGGGTGTGGCGCCGGTAGAGATGAAACGGTTGGTGGCAGCATCGATATCACTTGAAAGCACTGTCGTAAAAGGAACACCTGTGTTTCCGGCGCCTGACTGAAAACGATTACCGAAGCGATCGTAGCTAAACTCCTGTTTCCAGCTCGGAGTGCTGCCGGTCCCTTGCTGGTATTCCGAAGCTATAGAAAGCCGGCCGAGTTCATCGTAGGAGTAGCGTTGCTCCCATTCCTTAGTGGACGAGCCGTCGATAATTCCGTCAATACGAGCAATCTGCCCAGTGTTCTTCGACTTATCAACGCTGCCATTGCTTTGTGTCACCTGCCCATACAGGTAGTCGTAACGTTGCAACTCAGAGCCAGCGCTGCTTTGTTTCAGCTTAACCTGACTCACCTGCAACGCATTGTTATAAGCAATTGAACGAACGGCGCCATTGCCCCACGTTTCTGACAGCATCGCGCCACTCGGTGCATAACTCAAACTTGAGGCAAACGTCGTCGTGCCATCGTTGATCTGTGACAGGCGTCCGGCGTCGTCGTAAGAATGCGTCAGCACCCGATTGGTCGGATAAGTTTGTGTCGCCAGAAGTCCAGCGAGATTATAGGTGTAGCCGAGTGAGTAAGTGTTCGATCCCGTCACCTGTTTCTGTACGTTAACCCGACCGACCACGTCGTAGCCGAAATACGTGCCGGTAATCGAAGAGCTGCTGCCATAGAGGATGGCGATCAGCCGGCCATTCGACGAACCTTTACTATAACTAGGTGCGCCGCTCGGTAAGGCTTGCGAGTCGTAGTAGTAACGTACGTCTGGTGTTGAGTCGGAATAGTCAATCAGCGTCGGGCGATTGAGTACATCATAAGAGAAGTCTGCCTGCACGCCCCGCGCGTCGCTGCTGCGTGTTAGCAAACCGTGCGAGTTGTACTCAAACTTCCGCGACCAGGAGCTGTTGCCGGTAAGGGGATCACTCAGATTATAGGCGGAATTTGTCGAGTGCTCGACTTGCCGCTCGCGAATCATACGCGACAGGGAGTCGTATTTGAAATAACGATTCTGTGAGCCTTGGGTGATCTTCACCAGATTGTTCAGCGCGTCGTACATGTAAGAAGTGGCTTGGTTCGGCGAGCTGACTGTGCCCAAGCTGCCGGAGGAATTCGGCTCGTCGAGGCGAATGAGGCGACCGAGCGCGTCGATGATTTGCCTTCGCTGTTTGCCGGCCTGGTCCGTAATCGTAATAACATCACCCTCAAAAGTGTTTTGCACGGTCGTCGTCAGCGAAGGATTGGCATCGTCGCCTCGTGGCATTGTCACCTGCGTTATGCGGCCCAATCTATCAAACGTACGAGTAGTCCAAATGCCCGAAGGATTGATGGAACAAGTACCGTAATTGCTGGTGCAGTAATATGGATTGCTGGTGCGGTAAGGACGGCCCATCGAGTCGAATTCTGTATCCATGACTGACCAGCCATTAGCAGAGGTATAGCCGAAGAAGGTTTGCGTGACTTCGTCACGCCCGTCGAAGTAGGTCTTATTCTGGATATTCCGAGTCGAATCCAGTTTTGTCGTGGCAACGAGGTGTGAGTGATAACGTCCTGCGCTATCGGCTGTGAGCGCGTCCGAATAGTCGAAAGAAATCTGGCCGCCGTCAGTGAAATCGACCTGATCGGTGCGCAAGGTATCCGGGTTATAAGAAAAATAAGTTGGCTGGTTGTTTGGATCGGTTGTGGTTGCCACCAGACCGGTATTCATGTCGTAGCTGATGCTGCTGGTCAGGTGCAGCCCACTGGGATTGCCGTTAGTAACTGTGACCGGATAAGCATAGTCGTTGTTGGCGCTCGAGTAGGTGAACGATTGCGTTTGGCAACAATCAACCTGCGCCGTCACCACATTGCCGGCGATATCGTAGGTGGTGTTATGAGTAATTGCGCCTGTGGTTGTACTGGCGTCCGGATAGGTCGTAACAGTAGTCACGTTGCCTCGGTAATCCGTATTGGGATCGTAAGGGGTATACCAATGGCACACCCAATCATACTGGAGGCAACCGTAGAAACCACTCTCGTTGTATCCCCACTCGACGCATTCCCAGTCGCAGTTTTCCTGCAACTCCTGGTACGGATCAAACGACAGATCGTGCATTACAATGTTGGTCCGCGCCGTGAGGGCTAGACCGTCGCCCCCAGCGTCGTACGCGTAGTCAACGCGAGATGCCGGTGTCGCCGAAGTGTCCGGAAACACTTTGACCATCGATGGTAATCGCAACAAGTACCGGCTCAGGTAGTTCGAAGATGTGACATAAGTGATTTCCGTCTTGCGCAACTGAGTCGACGAGACGCTTCCGTCAGTAGTGAAATCTCTTTCACTAATTACGGAGATGTTGTTGTAAGGCGTACTTGAGTCGTAGCTGAATACGCTGGCCTTGGTTTTACCAGTCTCATTCGTAGTCCTGATGCTGGCGAGTCGCGGCGTGCCGTTGGTCGGATTCTGTTCCCAGGCCATGACAGTCTTACGGTAGACCGTAGACGAATGCTGCACTTTAGTTTCGGTAATCAATCCATCGTTCCATGCGCCAGCGCTCTTGATGCTGCGCGTTTCCATGACCGTGTTGTCCGGAGCAGTCACAGTAGATATTGTTTCGGTTGTTTGTTCGGAAAGAGAAAACTGGTATTGCGGTGCGCTGCCTCCGGTCGTGCGTCCCGCCCACTCATCAGTACGAGTCGAGAACGTAGGCACGTCTGAAAGACTGTTGGCTGAAGTTGGGTAACCGTAAGTGGTCGTTGCGGCTGTGGTGTTGGTGCCTTCGGTGACTGTACCAGTGGTGCTTGTCGAAGTCGTGCTGGCGGTCATTCCGCGAAACTTTACCATCTGATAGATCATTCCATACGCCGAATGATCAAACCGGTATCCGATATCGCCGCTGGTACTGCTGCTGCCTTCGCTACTGGCGGGCAAGTATACATACTTGAGAACACGTGCAGTCACAGGTTTGGCGACATTTATACCCGACCCAAACAGGCCTGAAGGTAGAGTTAGGTTCTCGTAATAAAACCGCATTACTTGCAAATCTGACTGGCCCGTAAGTCCTGGTGTTGTGATGGTCACCAGGTCGTTGTTTGAATCGTAGTAGAAACGCACGTATCTTCCAACGGTGTCCTGAACGGTATTGATCCTTGGTCCGACGCTGTTCACGTAACTGATTAAAATGAAATTACCGTTGCGATCAATGATGCAGGTTGGGTAGCTGCGATAGCCGCCGCCAGATGCGCCGTAAAACACTTGCGTTCCGTCCGGATAAAACAGCGTGCCCCAACCGCTCCCGCCGGTGAAGTGGATGAACGAGCCGTCATTAGTGTCGTAGTTGTTGGCACTGGTCTGCACGAGCGCGTGCCGCGTTCCATTCGGTTCGGTGAGAGTGAAACCCGCGGTACCCTGATCCTCTATCTGGCCAAAGCCGAGACGAAAACCAGGAGCCGGATAACCGGTATCGACATCGTAGGTCATCCACGTCGAACCGTTGGAAGGGTTGGTCGACTTATTCCAGACCAGGCTGTTGTAGATTAGCCCGAGCGACACGTCCATGCCGCGGCCGGCGAGATTTACTATCGGCAAACCAAAGTTAAAATTGTTATTTCCACTCTCATTGGTTGGTACTGCAGAAGCCATGGTCATCGCGCCAGGTTTCTTTTTACCCATTGGCGCACCGATGACGTTGTTGGCTGAATAAAGTGAGGTTGTTTCGTTGTCCGGCAATGGATCGTCATTTGGAGGTCGGATAAATGCTATCACGCCGGGAATGCGTTTGGTCGTTGCGTGCGCACGTTGTAGCTTCCCGCCGGACTGCTGTGGAAGTTGAGAAGTGTCGGTGCGATTTGTTGCTTGTCCCTCCTTCCTGGTCGAGTCCACTTTCTTTTTACCGCCAAAGTTTTCATTAGTCGCAGCCGATACAACGGTTACGCGGACTGAGGCATGCTTGTTACCGGCCTGAGCTGTCGCGATCGCTTCGCCGGGTTTTCCTGCTACGGCCTGACCGTTGGGCCGTATAAAAAGCACCGCTTTGTTGCTGGATTTCCAACGGGGTAGCAAGCCATGAATTGCATTGCCGTCTCCACCCAGTGGAACCGCAGAAAATAACCGAGGCTCCCGCGAACTCAATTGCACTTCAGCAGCAGGATTTACCTGAATCGCCGCCACTTGCGCTTCGCGTTCCGCTTGGGTTGTCGCAGCCGCTGGTCGAATGCCTTTACGTTCGCGATCTGGAGTTGCGCCTTTTTTCAGCGTTTCCAGGACTGACGCAACCCAACTGCTTACTTCGCTGGTGGTCTCATTTACACTTTCTCGGGTGGATTTGAGCGCTGCCGCTGCTACCGGCCCAGGTATTGACAGACTGATCAATACCACGATCACACCAATCGCGATTACTTGCCGGACAGACCCATTCCTCAGACGACTGTTAAGTATTGACATCGCAGAAGCTCCTTGAGATTGAGCCCCTGCCGCTGGTGGGCTAGAATCATTCCGCCGAGAACTGATCCTTTGCACACTATGGCAGAGGGTAAGGTTCAACGGGTAGCTCCGTCGTCACGCCATTGACATCGGAGCTTTTTTACTAATTCAAAAACTTAAGGCGAACTTCAGAAGCGTGTTTGCACGGACAAGTTCACGTCATACTCGAGTTGATCGCTACGAGGCGAGGTACGTCGACAATTTGATGCTGGGGGAAACTCAATTCGCAATCTACTTGCAGCTGGAGACACTGTCAACAAAGAACTTCTTTGTATTTCCTACTGCAGCAGAGCCTTCAGTGACTTAGACGCGACAAGAAGAACAAAGTTCCAAAATATCCGACGATCCCTCCATTCACGTTTAGTAGGCGGTCCAAGAAAGCCGATGTGTATCAAGAGTATTAAATGGTCCTGTGATCAAAGACTTTAATTGCCAGGTTTGTCGAGTCACATTTTCTTAGTCGGCGATTTGCCGAACACCCCAAGACTAAAAGGGCTGCTCTCTTGTAAAATACGCCAACCACACCCGTTTGCCGAAAGGAAAACCCTTATGCGTTTTCGTGTCTCGCTGCTTGCAGTCGTCATCGTCGTCGTCTCTCTCGGAGCGCCCGCACTTGCTCAAAAACGAAACATTACGGAGAAGGATCTCTTCAACTTCGTGTGGATCGGTGACCCGCAGGTCGCGCCCGACGGATCGCGCGTCGCTTTTGTTCGCGTCACGGTGAACGACCGCAAGGACGGTTACAACACCGCGATCTGGACTGTCGCGACCGCTACCGGCGAGACGCGCCAGTTGACGAATGGACCACGCGACACAACTCCACGCTGGTCGCCCGACGGTAAGTATCTGCTCTTCGTGCGCGCGCTGGAGGTGAGCGGGCGAACGGAACCGCCACAGTTGTTTATGTTGGCAATGGGCGGGGGCGAGCCTTTTCAGTTCACGACACTGCCACGCGGCGCGGGTGGTCCACAATGGTCACCGGACGGAAAGTCGATCCTCTTCTACAACTCCGCCACGCCTGAAGAGCTTGCGAAGGCTGCGCGTCAAAACACGCCTTCAGGTCAACCGTCGCCGGCTCCCTCAGCGAGTCCCACGCCGCCCGAACGCGAGAGCGACGTGCGAGTGATCACTCGCGCTGTTTACCGTTCAAACGGCGCCGGGTATCTCGACTTCAAACATCCGCAGCACATCTGGGTCGTTACAGCTCCGAAGACCGGCGATGAAAAAGTCACGCCGAAGCAACTGACCAGCGGACGTTACGATGAGGGCGGCGCGTTCTGGTCCAAAGACAGTTCAACGGTCTACTTCGAATCGGATCAGATCGACGAACCCTACTACGAACTCGCGTCAACCACGATTTATTCCGTTGCCGCAACCGGCGGCACACCGTCGAAGTTCACGACGTTCGAAATGGGCGCAGGCGGGTTCGTCCTCAGCCCTAACGGCAAACAACTCGCAATGATCGGTTCCGTTCGTCAACCGATTCGTTCGTATTCACAACCCGACCTCTGGGTGATGGACATGACCCCCAATGCGAAACCGCGAAACCTCACCGCTTCGTTCGACTACGACATCGCCAGCGGATTGACCGGCGACAACGTCGCACCGCGCTCCGGCGGCGGCAATCTGCCCGTCTGGTCCGCCGACGGACGCAGCGTGATCATCGGCTACGCGAAGGAAGGCAAAGCGAATGTCGGATCGTTTGATGCTACGAATGGGAAGCTCTCAGACATCACTACCGGCAATCACGCGGTCGTCAATTTCCGCACAGTTCCCGACGCTTCAAAATTTGCGCTTCTAATCTCCACGCCGACGCGCATCGGCGATCTTTACTGGCTCGACACAGCAGGCGCGCAACCAAAACAACTCACGCGTCTCAACGACGAGTTGTTCTCAAAACTAAACCTGACCGAACCTGAAGAAATCTGGCACAACAGTTTCGACGGCAAAAAGATCCAGGTATGGGTACAAAAACCGCCCGACTTCGATGCGAACAAGAAGTATCCGTTGATTTTGAACATTCATGGTGGACCACACGCTGCGTACGGTTTTATCTTCGATCACGAGTTTCAGTGGATGGCGGCCAAAGGCTACGTGGTGCTTTATCCGAACCCGCGAGGCAGCACCACCTACGGTCAGGAGTTTGGCAACATCATCCAGCACAACTACCCCGGCGACGATTACAAAGATTTGATGGCGGGCGTTGACGAGTTAATCCGTCGCGGTTACATCGACGAGAAGAAACTCGCGGTGACTGGCGGCAGTGGCGGCGGTCTGTTAACAAACTGGACCATCGGTCAAACAACACGCTTCGCGGCGGCCGTCTCGCAACGCGATATCGCGAGCTGGACCGATTGGTGGTACACCGCGGACTTCACCCTCTTCCATCCGACGTGGTTCAAGGCGCCGCCGTTTGAAGATCCGGAAGATTATCGACGTCGATCGCCGATCACTTACGTCAACAAGATCCAGACGCCGTTGATGTTGATTCTCGGCGAGGTTGACTGGCGAACGCCGACCGGTCCAGGTGGCGAAGCGATGTTTCGCGCGCTGAAGTATCGCAAGATACCGACGGTGATGGTGCGCTTTCCAAACGAGTCGCACGAGCTCTCGCGCTCGGGCCAACCGTGGCATCGCATCGAGCGTTTGCAACACATCGTTGGCTGGTTTGATAAATGGATCATGGGCGTTTCGAAACCCGAGTACGACGTCGGTGAGATAACGAAGAGTACGACTACTCAACAATGAAAACGCTGGGCTTGATTGGCGGCACAGGTCCGGAGTCGACGATCGAATACTACCGTCTGCTTGTCGCAAAGTATCGTGAACAGGCAGAGGGTCATTCGCCGCCGCTGATTATCACCAGCATCGATCTCAAACAGATGATCGAGTGGATGACGGCCGGGAACCTCGCCTCGGTGGCCGATGGTCTCGCCTTCGAGTTCGAACGACTACACAAGGCTGGTGCGGATGTCGGAGCGCTCACCGCGAGCACGGGGCACATCGTTTTCGATGAACTTCAGCAGCGCTCGCCTATTCCATTGATCAGCATGGTCGAAGCGACGTGCGAAGAGGTACAGGCGCGAGGACTGACGACTGTCGGTTTATTCGGCACGCGATTCACGATGCAAGCGCGGTTCTATTTTGAGGTGTTCTCGCGGGCCGGGCTTAAGTTAGTTGTGCCGGCCGAGGAGGAACAGGATTACATTCATGGTATTTATCTCGGTGAACTGCTGAAAAATATCTTTCTTCCGGAAACGCGCGCGCGTCTGCTCGAGATTGCAATCGAGATGAAACGTCGCGACAACATAGAGGGTGTAATTCTCGGCGGGACTGAGTTGCCACTCCTGCTGCGCGATGAGGAGCATGACGGTATGCCATTGCTCGACACCACCCGAATTCACGTCGACAAACTCGTGACCGAAATATTACGGTAAACATGTTGCGCTGCTGACGAGAAGTAGTATCATCCTCGCACACCTCCACCACGAAACTTATCCCCCTGAATATCCCCCCAATTGTGTTGTTAAACGAAAGGAAATCATTATGGGACTCTTTGACAAGATGTTTGGACGCGGTGCTGCGGACGCTGAGCAGCAACAGGGCGCGCAACAACGATTTAATGAGCTCAAGCAGAAGTACCAAACTGTGCTCACAGTTTCTGACAACGAAAAGATTCAGTTTCTGAACCTGCATGTTCAGGACAACAAGCTCTTCATTCGCGCCATCGCGCCTTCGGAAGAGGCAAAGAGTAAGTTTTGGGACCAGGTCAAACTAGCCAATCCCAATGCTGACGACATCACTGCCGACATTACCGTCGATTCGAGCCGAGCAATCGGCGCCGCAGCCGGTGGCGGTCAGGGTGCAGCAGGTCAAACATACGAAGTGAAGAGTGGCGACAATCTTTCGAAGATCAGCAAGCAGTTTTATGGCGACTCGAACGAGTACATGCGGATCTTTTACGCGAACCGCGACAAGCTGAACGATCCCGACAAGATCCAGATCGGACAGCAACTGACAATCCCACCAGACGACGACAAATAATTCCCGATTGTTGAGGGGTGGCCCTTCGTGGTCACCCCTCGCTACAATCGTGGCCCATGGATTCAAACTCGTTACCAACAATCACCACACCTCGTCTCGTAATGCGCTGGGCGTCGGAAGACGATGTCGACGCGATCTACGAGATCTTTTCCGATCCGCGAGTGATGCGTTACTGGAGTTCTGGTCCACTCCCTAATCGAGAAGCGGCGGCCGCGATGCAGCGGGAAATCGTGCAGCACAATCTGAGCGACACCCAAATGAAATGGGGCCTCGCACTGCGCGACACGAACAAACTGATCGGCACAGTTACGCTCTTCAACCTGAGTATCAGCAACGGCCGTGCTGAAATCGGCTACGCGATGGGCAGCGCTTACTGGGGCAAGGGATACATGAATGAAGCACTCAAGGCGTTGATCGTCCATGCGTTCGACGTCATGAACTTTCGTCGCCTCGAAGCTGACGTCGATCCTCGCAACGACGCCTCAATCCGCACTTTGGAACGCCTCGGCTTCCAGCGCGAAGGCTTCCTCCGCGAACGCTGGCACGTCGGCGGCGAGCTCCAGGACGCTTACTTCTACGGCCTCCTCAAGCGCGAGTGGCAGCGCTAATCCACTGTTAGTCATGCAAGTTTTCGCTCGGAGCGCGTTCATCTCACTAGTTTGAGATTGAAAACGCGAGGTTAAACCCGTCATGAAATCCTTTCTTTTCCTGCCGCTTGCTGTTGCAGCGATAGTCACTTCCAGTCTCGTGGCCTATATGGCCGGACCAACTGAAACGATACCGCCCGTTTCCCCGTCAACGCTCCAAGCCACAAAAACGATGCGTGCTTTCGATTCTGAACAGGAGTTGAGGCGCTATTTCCGCGAGCTCGCCCAAAAGCAGAAAAAGAACATGCGCCGCGCCGCCGGTCTTTCGGCGGGAGCAGCTGACGCCAACAGCGCCCCGGCACCACTGGCCAAGGCCGAAGCCGGCAAGGATAAGGAAGAATCCGTCACTAACACACAGCACGCCGGTGTCGATGAAGGCGGGATCGTTAAGGTCCATGGCGATCATCTCCTCGTTCTGCGCCGCGGTCGACTCTTCACAGTGAAGATCGGAGATAACAGTTTGAACCCGGTGTCTGCCGTTGACGCGTTTGCCCCAGACATCAATCCCGAATCCACCTGGTATGACGAGATGCTCGTCTCCGGCGATAGTGTTGTCGTTATCGGTTACAGCTACGATCGCGGCGGCACGGAAGTCGGCTTGTTCAATATCAACGATCAAGGTCGACTGTCCTATCGCTCGACTTATCACCTGCGCTCGAACGACTACTACTCCTCTCGCAACTACGCGAGCCGCCTGGTAGGCAACAAGCTGATCTTCTACGCGCCGCAGTACATGTATCCGGGGATGGAAGATCCGTTTGCGTCATTTCCGGCGGTGCGCCGCTGGCATCGTGGCGCGCGTGCTAATGAGTTTCGACGCATCGTCGCAGCAACCAATGTTTACCGGCCGGAGACTGAGTTCGACATCGACTACGGCATGGCCATGCACACTGTGACGGTATGCGATCTCGCTAATGGCGGGTTCGAGTGTCAGGGTACATCCGTGCTTGGACCAGCGGGCCGGGTGTTCTACGTCTCGCCCGATGCCGTCTACGTGTGGACCAGCTCATGGGCGCGTCATGCAAAAGATAAATCGCCGTCGATCGTGTTTCGCATGCCGCTTGATGGTTCAGGTCCCAGCGCCTTGCGCGCATCCGGGAGCCCGGTGGACCAGTTCTCGTTCCTTCAGAGTGAGGATCAGCATCTAAACGTCCTCCTGCGATCGGAATCGAGTGGGGACGGCATGTGGGGTGCCGAACTGGCTGAAGGCTCACTCGCGTTGATGCGTGTTCCGGTTTCGAGTTTTACTGACGGCAGCGAAGCAGCTCCCGCATCGCGTTACCGGCGATTGCAAAAACCCGAGGGCTACACATTTCAGAATCGCTTTGTGCATGACTATTTGATTTACGGCACCGGCAGCGGCTGGGGTCGCCCAACGAAAGAGGCGGTTCAATCGAACCTCTTCCTGGTCAATTGGGCGCGAGGGAATTCGCACCAGATGATTCTGCCGCACGGCGTGGATCGCATCGAACAAATGGGTTCAGACGCAGTTGTTGTCGGCACCGACGGAAAGGATCTGCACTTCACATCCCTGCGGCTGGGAGACTGGCCCGAGATCGCATCGCGGTACACGCGAAAAGGAGCATCTCAGGGTGAACTACGAAGTCATGGTTTCTTCTACAAACCAGATGGCGATGATTCGGGAACGCTTGGCCTTCCGATAAGTCTGCCTGGTCGGGCGGGCTACCGGCATCTGTTTGAAGACTCTGCGGCGATTCTCTTCCTGCGCAACGACTCGCTGAAGTTTCGTGAAATCGGAGAGCTCGGCGCGCAATCGGAAAACGCGATCGACGATAAATGTCGTGCGTCATGCGTTGACTGGTACGGCAACGCGAGGCCTTTGTTCCTGCGCGGACGAGTGTTTGCCTTGCTCGGCTACGAGATCGTGGAAGGGACGCTCGACGATGGCCGCATGAAGGAACTACGTCGCGTCAACTATGCGCCTGGTCGTCAGTACATCACCCGCGGTGAGTGAGTTGCATCATTCAAAACCTCCCGCAAAGGCGCAAAGATGCAAAGAAAAGCAGTTTCTCTTTGCGTCTTTGCGCCTTTGCGGGAGACTTTCTGGTGGTCAATTTTGGTCCCCTGTTGGTAAACTGCCCGCTCTGCGCGCTGCCGTAATCGCACTAAAAACAGTTTACCTTTCAGGAGGTCACCCCAATGCTCCGAAGACGCCAGTCTTTCGTCATCCCGTTCCTGCTGCTCGCGCTCGCTGCGGTGACAGCAGCCCAAACCGCGCGACGTCCGCTTAAAGTCGAAGACTTCAGCCGCTTTCGAAACGTCAGCGATCCGCAAGTCGCGCCAGATGGTAATTGGGTGGCCTACGTCGTAAGCACCATCGACGAAAAAGCGGACCGCTCAAATTCACACATTTGGATGGTGAACATCGACGGCAGCAACAACCGGCAAATCACGTTTAGCAACGAAAGCGAGAGCTCGCCGCGGTGGAGTCCGGATGGCAAGTATATTTCGTTTACTTCGTCACGACCCGGCAAAGCGCGCGGCAATCAAGTGTGGCTGCTCGATCGGAGCGGTGGTGAGGCTTATCAACTTACCGAGATCAAAGGACGCCTGCAAGGACACGAGTGGTCGCCCGACTCGAAACGTCTGGCACTGGTCATCGGCGATCCAGATCCTGAATCAGAACCTACGCCAACTCCGCAACCCGGGGTGACCGCACCGCCGCGCGTGCCGAAGCCGATCGTAATCGATCGTTATCGATTCAAGCAGGACGGCCAGGGATATCTGCTGTCCGGCCGTCATACCTACATCTATCTTTTCGATCTCGAAACGAAAAAACTCGACCGGCTGACGAAGAGCAAGTGGGACGAGAGCTCGCCCGCGTGGTCGCCCGACGGTGCGCGCATCGCTTTCATGAGTAATCACGCGGACGATCCCGATCGCGATCCGGCCGCGCAACTTTACGTAGTCGACGCCAAGCCTGGCTCGACGGAAAAACAGTTGACGCCGCCAGGCATTCGCGCCGGACGTTCGCGCCCCGAGTGGAGCCCGGATGGAAAGACGATCGCTTTTCTCGAAGGCGATGAGATGAAGTTCGGCGCGTACAGCATGGACCACCTAATGCTGGTCGCCACCGACGGGAGCAAGCCTCCACAACGATTTAAAGCGACCGAAGAACTGGACCGTGGCGTCGGCGCGCCGCGGTTTAGTCCTGATGGCCAATGGATCCGTTTCCTCGTAGTCGACGATCGATCGGTGTATCCGGCAAGAGCGAACGTGTCGGGTGGGAAAGTTGAGCGGCTGTTGTCGCCGCCCGTCGTTGTTTCGAGTCTGAATTCCGCCGCCGGCAGGACGGTCTTGTTAACCGGCGGTAACGCGAAAGGAACCGAGATTTATGTCGTCGACGGCGATAAGCTGCGCCAGTTAACGAAACAAAACGACGCACTCTTCGCGGAACTTGATCTCGGCATCACCGAAGAAGTCGGTTTCAAAAGCAAAGACGGCACGCAGGTCAATGCGCTGCTGACGTATCCCGTCGGCTACGTCAAAGGAACGAAAGTGCCTCTGTTGTTGAGAATCCATGGTGGGCCAAACTCGCAGGACCAGCATTCGTTCAGTCTCGAACGACAAATGTTCGCAGCTCACGGTTACGCTGTGCTGGCGGTGAACTATCGCGGCAGCGCCGGTCGCGGCTCAAAATTCTCGAAAGCGATCTTTGCTGACTGGGGCAACTACGAAGTTCAGGACCTGCTCGCAGGAGTGGACCATGTGATCAAGATGGGCGTTGCCGATCCGGATCGACTTGGTATTGGTGGTTGGAGTTACGGCGGTATTCTCACTGACTACGTCATCGCCACCGACAATCGTTTCAAGGCGGCGACAAGCGGCGCGGGCGTCGCTTTCACTATCGCGTTTTACGGTACCGACCAGTACATCATTCAATACGATCACGAAATTGGACCACCTTGGAACCCAAAGGCCTGGGAAACCTACGTAAAGATCTCGTATCCGTTCCTCCACGCGGATCGCATTCAGACGCCGACGCTGTTTCTCGGCGGCGAGCGCGATTTCAACGTGCCGATCGAAGGCAGTCAGCAGATGTACCAGGCTTTGAAGTCGCTGGGAGTCGACACGCAGCTCATCATTTATCCGAACGAGAACCACGGCATCCAGCGGCCGAGTTATCAACGCGATCGGATGCAGCGATACCTGGACTGGTACGACAAGTACATCAAGAAGGCCGCTGGTCCATCGAGCACTTCGACGGCACGCTAACCCGTGAACTTCTCTGCAACCTCGGCGTCACTCTGTGTTCTCTGCGTTGATAATAGTCGTTCGCACCATTAAACGCAGATGACACAGAGTGACGCCGAGGGATCGCTGAGAGCACTAAACAGTTCGATCCCTCTGGGAAACACAAAAATGAATCTTCAACGTCTCGCTCTAACGCTGCTCGTCACCTTTCTACTGATCACTGCGCCGCTACCTGTCGCCGCACAGGGCCGGCGCGCGCGTCCGGCGCCAGCGCCGGCGCTCATTCGCGAGCGCGACATTCGTGCCGAGCTTGGTTTTCTCGCAAGCGACGCGCTGCAAGGGCGGGGCAGCGGCACAAACAACGAGCGACTCGCGGCTGAATACATCGGCGCGCAGTTTCGTTCGTTTGGACTTGAGCCCGGCGGCGATGCTGATGCCTCTGGCAATAAAGAATTCGTGCAGCGCGTGACGCTTGAGTCGACGAGGTTTAGCGCGCCACCGTCATTCACTGTTACTTCCGGCGCCAACACTCAAACGTGGCAATTCGGTCGCGATTTTCTCGTGTCGTTTCTGCGCGCGACGAAGATCACTGGCGATATACAAGTGATCGACGACGCAGGCACGCCCGCAAAAGGCGCGGTTGTCGTCTTCAAGTCGTTTAGTGATCCACAGAAGCGACAACCAACGATCATGAAGGCCTATGAAGCTGGCGCCGCCGCGGTAGCGTTGTTGGAATCGGAAAACAACCGGCGCACTCGCGAAGCGGGAAACGCACGTTTGCCGTCGCTGCCGGCACGAATTGGCGGTGAAACAAACGGTGATCAGCCGTTTGCGGTGATTAACCTCAGCCAGCAGGCACTCGATGCGCTGACTGCGCTGGGCAACGGTGCGAAGGCCGAATTCTCAGGTCAGGTACAAGCTGGTGAAGCACGCTCGACCTGGAACGCAGTGGGCGTACTGCGCGGTTCGGATCCGAAGGCCGCCAGCCAGGTGATCGTGCTCAGTGCCCACCTGGACCATCTCGGAATGAGCGAAGCTGCTACCGGCGACAAGATCTTTAACGGCGCTGACGACGATGCTTCCGGTTGCGTTGCTGTGCTGGAGATGGCGCGTGTCTTCGCTGCCGGCCGCCGGCCACGCCGCACGATCTATTTCGTCTGTTTTGGTAGTGAGGAGCAAGGCGGTTACGGCTCGCGCTACTTTATTGCAAAGTCACCGGTTCCGCTCACCGACATCGTCGCCAACGTCAACTTCGAAATGCTCGGCAGGCCGGATGCGAAAGTGCCGCCGGCGACGCTGTGGCTGACTGGTTACGATCGGTCCGATCTTGGCCCAACCCTCGCGAAACACGGCGCGGCGCTCGTTGCCGATCCTCATCCCGAACAGAATTTCTTCCAACGATCGGACAACTACACGCTCGCGCTGCGCGGTGTAGTGGCCCACACAATTTCAAGTTATGGTTTGCACACTGACTATCATCGGCCGAGTGACGACATCAGCAAAATCGACTTCCCATTCATGACGCGCTCGCTCAACTCGCTCGTCGGGCCGATTCGCTGGCTCGCTAATTCAAATTTCCGTCCGTATTGGTTACCGGGGAAAAAACCGATACGCTAAATAGTCTCGACGATGAAGCCAAAGTTTTTTCGTACTCCAGACCAGTTTCGTGAGTGGTTGGAGAAGAACCACGACAAGACCACCGAGTTATTCATCGGTTTCTATAAGAAGGCTTCGGGAAAGAAGAGCATCACCTACCCCGAAGCGCTCGACGAAGCGCTGTGTTTTGGCTGGATCGATGGTGTGCGCAAGACTATCGACGAGACCAGCTACATGCAGCGATTCACGCCAAGGAAAGCGCGGAGCATCTGGAGTAACGTCAACGTCCGACACATCGAACGTTTGCAAAAAGAGGGGCGCATGGCGGAGGCCGGACTCAAAGCTTACGCGCTACGCGATCCAAAACGCACCGGCATATACGCCTTCGAAAACAAACCCCGCGAGTTCTCACCTGAATTCGAAAAGAAATTCCGCGCTCACAAACGCGCGTGGGAGTTCTTTCAATCCGAGCCACCTTCAATTCGCAGGGTGTGCATCTTCTGGGTCATGAGCGCGAAGAAAGAAGAGACACAGGTCCGCCGCCTGGACAACCTCATCGACAGCTCCGCGAAAGGCCTTCGCCGCGGCGTGCTCGAGACCAAGAAAAAACCTTGACGTTCACCGCGGCGGGTTTTGCGTGCCTGTGGACAGCACCGAAACACTACTCTTGATAAAATCTCCACAATGACGCAGAAAAGACCGCCGGGGCCGAAAGGCCAACTGATCATGGGGGTGATGCGCGAGTTTAATCGCGACACACTCGGGTTTATTGACCGCTGTCGCGACTATGGAGACGTGGTCCATACGAGATTTCTCTACGTTCACGCTTACTTTCTTTACAATCCGCGCGATATTGAGGCGCTCCTCACCACGAACGCGCGTAGTTACCGCAAAGCAGGGTCGCTGCGCTCGCCGTTTTTTCACCGGCTTGTCGGCAACGGGCTCGTCACCAGCGAGGGCGAGTTCTGGCGTCGGCAAAGACGCCTGGCCCAACCGGCCTTTCACCGGCAACGCATCAGCTCGTATGGGGAGATTATGGTCCAGTACGCGCAGCGCATGCTGGACACGTGGAAGGACGGCGAAGACCGCGATCTCTCGCGCGATATGACGCGTCTCGCCCTCGAGATCGTGGTCAAGACACTTTTTAATTCCGACGTCTCTCGCGACGCGGACCACGTCGGACAGATTCTCACCAGCCTCGTAAAACCATTTGCCTCACAGGCGACACTGAAGTGGATTCTCGATAATCGTCTTCCAACGCCCGGTCACCGGCGCTATTTCAACGCCGTCAGCGAGATCGATCGCATCGTCTATCGCATCATTGCCGAGCGTCGCGCGAGCGGATCCGATGAGGGCGATCTGTTATCGATGCTGCTCGAAGCTCAGGATGAAGACGGCTCGCAAATGAACGACGCGCAACTCCGTGACGAAGTGATGACGCTGTTTCTCGCCGGTCATGAAACGACAGCTTTGTCGTTGTCGTGGAGCTGGTACCTGCTGGCGGAAAACCCTGAAGCGGAAAAGAAGTTTCACGCGGAGCTTGAAGAAGTGTTGGGTGGTCGAACGCCCGATGTGTCGGATCTTCCCAAACTGAAGTACACGGAGATGATCGCGAAAGAGGCGATGCGACTATATCCGCCGGCTTATGCAGTCGGACGTGAGGCGATCGAAGATACCGAGTTGGGCGGTTTTCACGTACCGAAGGGCACGCAGGTGTTTGCGTTTCAGTGGACCACTCATCGCGATCCGCGCTTCTTTGATCATCCCGCGGCGTTCAAACCGGAACGATGGTCCAACGGCGCGAGCGAACAACTGCCGAAGTACGCGTACTTTCCTTTTGGCGGTGGACCACGGCAATGTATCGGCAACTACTTCGCGATGATGGAGATCGTTTTGTTGCTGGCGACGATCGGTCAGCGATTCAGGTTTTCGCTCATGGATGAAAAAGTTGAGGTGCTTCCGGTGTTGTCATTACGTCCGAAGAAAGGGATTAAAGTCAGGCTACACCGACGTTGAACATTTTCCATTTATCATTTTCCGTTTGTCGTTTTCCATTTGGTTCCTGCGTCGTGAGTTTCGTGTATCGCGTGTCACCGGCAACGAAATGACAAATGAAATACGGAAAATGGCAAATGGAAAATGCTCACATCGCGGCAACGATTCGACTCCACTCGTCGATCGTTAACGTTTCCGCCCGGCGTTGCGGTTCGACCTCAGCCTTGCACAACACGATACTCGCGCCGCCGTTTCGTTGAAGTACGTCCTGCAAATGTCCCGACGCGTGCCGCAGGTTGTTGAGAATCGTCTTTCTCTTCTGCGCAAAACCGGCACTCACCGTTTCCCAGAATAATTCTTCGTTTTCGATGACCCCCGGCTTAGATGTGAGCCGCATGACACTGCTCCAAACTTTCGGCGGTGGCCGAAATGATCCGGGTGCGACATCAAACAGCTTCTCGGCGTCGGCGTACGCCTCGACCACCACGGACAAGTATCCACGATCGCTTGATCCAGCCGGCGCCAGCACGCGCTCGACAACTTCGCGTTGCAACATCACCACCATCTCAGTCAGACACTCGCGCTGTGAAATAAGTCGCTGGAGGATGGCGGTGGAGATGTTGTACGGCAGGTTGGCTGCGAGTCTTGCGCGTGGCGCAGGTTGGATCTCGGCGCAGAAGTCAGTCGTCAGCGCGTCGCTCATCACGAGTTTGAAATTCGCGCGATCCGCAAAGCGTTCGCGCAGAAACGGCTCAAGCTTTTCGTCAAACTCTACAGCTACGACCTGTCCCGACCGCTCGAGCAACGCGACCGTAAGCGCGCCGGTGCCTGGTCCAATCTCGACGATTGTTTCGTCGGGTTTAGGATCCAATGCGTCGACAATACGTTGAACAGTTCTCGGGTCTCGCAGGAAATGTTGGGCCAACCGTTTCAGGGGCCGTTTTAGCGGATGAGGGTTCATCCTTTTGCGTATCGCGGGTAACCGGAGATCTCCACGTCTTTGCCTCGCTGGACCACCGACAAGCGTTCGAGGTCCAACGCGTCGGCCATCTTTTCGACTCCGGTACCGCCAATAGCGCTCGGCGCGGTCGTTCCGCCAACGAGTTTCGGCGCAACGAAGAAAGTCACTTTGTCCACCAGTCCGGCGTCAACAAACTCGCCCGCGAGGCCCGCCCCGCCCTCGATCAGCACGCTTTGCAACGATCGATCTGCCAGCTCTTTCAAAATCGAGGTCAGCTCGCCACCCAGGACTAATAACGGTGCTCCTTCGGCAGCCGTTCTGGCCAGTTGCGAGTCTGGTGAGAGACGCGATCTGTCGCCAACGACGACTCGGACCAGCGCGCGCCGCCGCGGCAGTCCCGATCGATCGGTCAGCAGCGGATTATCAACCGCCGCGGTTCCGGCTCCGATCATGATCGCATCGTACTCGTGACGCAGTTCATGCGTTCGGGCTAGCGATTCCGGTCCAGAAACCCAACGCGAATCACCCATGCGCGTCGCAATCTTTCCATCGAGCGAAACAGCAAGTTTTAGATGAACAAACGGCAAACCGGTCCGCATGAAGTGCAAATAGGCTTCGTTGATCTCAGTCGCTTCCTCTGCGAGTAAACCGGTCTGAACGTCGACACCAGCCGCACGCAGATGCGCAAAACCTTTGCCCGACACTTTCGGATTTAGATCTTCGATTGGCGCGACAACGCGTTTGATACCGGCGGCCAGCAATGCGTCAGTGCAAGGCGGTGTGCGTCCGTGGTGGGCGTGTGGTTCAAGCGAAACGTAAGCAGTCGCGCCCCGTGCTTTGTCACGCGCCTGGGCCAATGCGATCGTCTCGGCGTGATTCAGTTCTTCAAAAAGGTAGAAGCCCTCGCCGGCAATCTCGCCTGTTGGGCTGACAATCACACAACCCACTAACGGCCCTGGGCTCACCTGACCGATGCCCTTGCGCGCCAGTTCAAGAGCGCGGGCCATCATACGCCGATCAGTGTCGGTCCAGGTGGTTTTTGACTCTGAGGCTGTTGTCGTGGTCTGCACTGAATTCTCCCGCAAAGGCGCTAAGGCGCCAACAAACCGTGTTCAGGTATCCACTTTGCGTCTTTGCGACTTTGCGGGAACCTTCAATTTCCGAATAACCCATTCACGTACTGCTGCGGATCGAATACGACGAGGTCGTCAACTTTCTCGCCAATGCCAGCGTAGCGTATCGGCAAGTTCAATTCTTTCGCAATAGCCACAGCGATGCCGCCCTTGGCGGTACCGTCGAGCTTGGTCAACACGATGCCAGTGACTCCGGCGACTTTTAGAAACTGCCGCGCCTGTTCGAGCCCGTTTTGACCAGTCACCGCATCAACGACCAGCAGCGTTTCGTGCGGCGCACCTTCGACTTCCCTCGCCGCGACACGTTTCATCTTCTCCAGTTCCGCCATCAGGTTCGACTTCGTATGCAGGCGTCCGGCGGTGTCGACAATCAAGACTTCAGACCCACGCGCCTTCGCGGCCTTCAATGAGTCGAAGAGCACGGCGGCCGGATCAGTTCCCTGCTTCTGTTGAATTAGCGGCACTCCCGTGCGCTCAGCCCAGATCGCGAGTTGGTCCGAAGCTGCTGCACGAAACGTGTCGGCGGCGCAGATCAAAACGTCGTTGCCCTCGGCCTTGATACGTTGGGCCAACTTGCCAATCGTCGTCGTCTTACCGACACCGTTCACGCCGACGATCATCATGACGTAGGGCGCCACGCTCTCGGGCACGGATGTCTCCGACGCAATGCCCTCACGTTCGGAAGCTTGCAGGATATTCAGCAGTTCCGTCTTGATCGCCAGCTTGAGTGCCTCGATGTCATTGATTTGCTTGCGCGCAACGCCGCGTCGCACCTTCTCGAGAATGTCGAGAGTGGTCGGCACGCCGATGTCGGCAGCGATCAGCACTTCCTCGAGCTGGTCTAACAACTCGTCGTCGATCTGCTTGCGTCCGGCAAAAACCGTATCAAGTTTGTCGGAGAGCGATTCGCGCGTTGCTGCCACCGCGCGTCGGAACCGCGAGGAAAACTCCTGTTCCAGCGCCGCTTCCTGGGCCTGCAATTCCTCCATCGAGAGGTTCAGGCCAAGCACCGACGTCTGAAACGGTGAACGCGAAGGAACCGGCGCAGGCTCAGCTACTTTGACTGGCGGTTCAGGTTTAGGTTCCGGTTGCTGTTGTGGTTCTGTTGTGGTGGAAGTCGGTGCTGTCGCCGCAGGTTCGTTTAAACGAAGTGAGACAAACTGATCTTCCTTCTTGCGTCGCCAAAAAAGTCCCATGAAGGGATGGATTATAGCGACAGACCACCGAGATTCAAATCTGAGTCACCTGAGGCGCCTGCGAAGGCTGTACCGGCGGCTGGGGAGTCGTTTTGACCGGCTTGCGTAACTTCACGACGCCGGGGCGAATCTGTCCTTCTTTGCAGGCGTCGGAAAGCGCACCGACAACCGCAGCGTCATAGCGAGTTCCAACAAAACTTTCTATGCGCGCAAGTGCGTCTTCAAACTTCATCGCCTTCTGGTACGGACGGTCGGTCGTCATAGCGTCAAACGTATCGGCCACGGCAACGATCTTGCCCATCAGCGGTATCTCGTCGCCCTTCAAACCCTGCGGATAGCCCATGCCGTTCACCATTTCGTGGTGCATGTACATTCCGGGCAGGAACTCTTTCATTGCGGGAATTTGCGACATGATCTTGTAACCCTTTTGCGGGTGCCCCTTCATGATCTCGTATTCTTCATCGGTCAGCGCCGCGGGCTTCTTAAGAATGTTGTCGTCAATCGCGATCTTGCCGACGTCATGCAGCAGCGCGCTGATGCGGATCTTTTCGATCTCGTCGTCGGGCAGACCCAAACGTTGCGCAATCGCCATCGAGAAGCGGGAGACGCGCTCTGAATGACCACGGGTGTACGGGTCTTTTCCGTCGATAGCGGCCGCGAGTCCTTTGACAGTGCCGATAAACAGTTGGCGGTTTTCCTCTGCTGACCTTTGCAAGTCGCCGATGAAGCGCTCGACTTGATCGGTCATCAGGTTGAATGAATTGCCGAGGTCGCCAAGTTCGGTGCGGCTGGTAACTTCAATCCGTTGCGAGAAGTCGCCGGACGCGATGCGATGGGCGCCGCCCGCCAACTCTTGCACGGGCTGCGTCAGCTTCTTGGCGAAAAACATTCCGATCAGGATCGTGAACAGGGCCGCAACCAAACTTATCCACAGCGTTTGCCAGCGCATGTCCGCAACTGACGCGAGGGCGGCTGCTTCGTTTTGAATCGCAATCACGCCGAGTCGGGAATTCTTGTCGAGTTCCGCGGTCGCATAGGAACCGAGCATTTCGACAGTGCGTCCATCGCGCACCGCCGAGAACGGTGCGAGTGCCGATTGAACTTGCGCGCCGGACTCCTGCCAGTCCTGGACCACTTTAAGGTCCGTCATCGGCTTCTCTGAAAAGGCAACGCTCGCTTCCGGGTGTGCGACTGCGCGTCCATTCTGATCCACGACGAAAACGACCGGCAGGCCTGCGTTTAACAGCTCTCGTTCGCTCTTCGAAGTCGGTTGCTGCACTGCGTCGAAGACTTCCTGAAAAGAAACGATCGCCACGACCGCGGCGACAACGTCCTGATTGTTCGGGCCGCCAAGTACCGGTTCAGCGATGGTCAACGCCATCTCCTGACCTGAACGAATGATTTGTGGACGGCTAACGACGGCGCCACGCCCGCTCATGCGCGCCAGCACTTCGCTCACACGCGTGTCGACCTCTTCCAGCTTGATGACTTCGGGTTGAAACGCCCGGTGCAGTGTGCCATCGACGGGCCAGAGCGCGAGGGCAATAAGGTTCGGGTCGTCCTGGAGGGTGACCTGAAGGCGCTGATCATAACCCTGGTCAGCCAACCCCGGCATGCCGCCTGTGAGTTCGAAGCCGCGGGCGAGGCCGCTGACGACGTCGCGATATCGCTGCCCGTAAAGTTCGATTTGGCGGGCTTTATCCTGCACGAGCTGGGCCTGGTAGCGGCCCTCGATCGCGCGGAGTTCGTCGGCGCTGCGGCTGGAGAGGAGGAAACCGGCGAAGGCAAGCGGAAGCAGACCGACCAGGAGCAGAACTCCCAGAACGATATAGAGGAGACGGATGCGTCCGAGCTTTTCGAGCATTGGTGGAATCTGGCGGTTACAATCGCGGCAGGTTTGCGGCGGAGGTTGTCGGGTTGCTAGGTTGCCGGGCGACGCTCACCCGGCTTTGCGCACCCATTATTGTCGACCAAGTGCTTATGTGTCAACGAGATTTGCCATCGTTTAACGCAAGAAGGCGGCAATTACGGCAGATTTTTCGGCTGGAAGTGGTTGAAGAACGTCCAAATTGTTGAGCGCCGATGAATACCCCAGGCACCGACGAGATCATCGTACAGCGAGCTCTGACCGGCGATGCCGAGGCTTTCGGCGAGATTGTGCGGCGCTGGGAGCGGCGCATATTTGCGCTTGCTTATGGGATGCTGGGTCGCGAAGAGGACGCGCGCGACGCAACCCAGGAGACTTTTCTCGCCGCCTTTCGAAACCTGCGAGGCTTTCGCGGCGAGGCCAAAGTCTCGTCCTGGCTGCACCGGATCGCGGTCAACCAGTGCATCACGCGACAGCGACAGGCGCGAGTAAGAAGCGAAGCGGCGCTCGAGGACGAACAGGAGAAAGATGCAATCAGTTTTGCGACGCCTGTTCATTATTCGCCCTTACGGGTGGTCGAAGGACGGCAGGAAACGGTCGCGGTCCGGCGGGCGATCAATAGCTTGCCGCTCGAGTTGCGACAGGTTGTCATCATGAAGGAGTTTGAAGAGCTGACGTTTCGCGAGATTGCCGACGTGCTCGATTTGCCGCTGAGCACAGTCAAAAGCAGGCTATATACGGCGATGAAACAGTTGCAGATGCGGTTACAGAGATTTGAGAGCGGAAACTAGCATGAATTACAGAACGGACTCTCCCGAGTGTGAACGGTCATCGGACTTGATGGCGTTCCTCTACGACGAAATGAACGAGCGCGAGTCGCGTGAATTCGCCTCGCATTTACAATCATGCAGCAACTGCCGCGACGAAGCTGCGTCTTTCGGACAGGTGCGCCAGTCGATCGTTGCTTGGCGAGACGACGTGCTGACTGGCTTCGTTCCGGCAACAACCACGCCGGCGCGACGATCCGCTATCGCTGCGTTCAAACAATTCTTCGACCTGTCGCCGCTATGGCTCAAAGGCGCCGCTGCTTTTGCGGTGCTCACGTTCTGCGCGCTCGTGGCACTCGCATTCGTCAACTTCAAAAAGCCTGAGACCGTAGTGACAACCAACAACGGCGGCGGTTACACGCAGCAGGACGTTGATCGATTAGTCAAAGAAGCTTTGGCGAAACAACAAGCCCCGGTCGAGCGTGGTCCAAACGTTGCTGTAACAGTGCCGGCGTCGTCGAAAAAATCTGTTAACAAGCAACAGTCGACCAATCGCCGGCCGCTCTCACCCGCGGAACGTGAACAACTCGCAGCCGATCTCAGGTTGCTCCCAACCGACGACGAACTCGATTTGACTAGCGATCGCATCAATCACGAGGAGAAGTAATGACATCGTTCAGAACAATCTCATTAGCGGTTTTAGTGTTTGGCCTGGCAATCTCAGCCGTGGCCCAGGATCCACCGGCGCCTCCACCGTCCGATCCGATCCAGCAACTAAACCTGAGTCCCGAACAACGTCAACACATCCGGCGGCTCACCGCAGAAACTCGGGACGAACGTCAAACGACAAACCGTCGTCTGCGCGAGGCGAACGCCGCGCTCGATCAGGCGCTTGATGCCGATCAAATAGACGAAAGTTTAGTCGAACAACGAATCAACGAAGTGGCCGCAGCTCAGGCCGCGCAAACGCGCATGCGCGCCCACATGGAAATGAGAGTTCGGCGACTTCTCAACTCCGAACAGATTGCAACGTTGCGCCGGTTGCGCTTACAGATTCGGGACGTGATGAACCCACAGCGTCCAAACAATCCAAATAACCCGCGACGCCCGAATGTGGATGCATTTCGTCCGAACCCCCGTCGCCCCTAGTGTTACGACTTTAGGGTACTGGGTGCAATTTGAAAGCAGATTTCTCCCGCAAAGGCGCAAAGAAGAGAAAAAGATACTTGCAGTGCTTTGTATTCTCTTGGCGCCTTTGCGCCTTTGCGGGAGATCCTAAACAAAACAAATCACTACGCGACTTTCGATCCTTGACGCCTCACACACAATTTGCGCATGATAGACCGCTCTTGTTAAAAGACTGGCTACATCGCTCTCCATGAACTTCGCAACGCGCGCCCTGCTCGAGTTGCAGGAAACAACTTTGCTGGCCGCGCGCGCATTTCGCGGGATATTCAGGCGGCCTCGTTACATTCAGGAAACCATCGATCAGATGGACGCCATTGGTGTCGGTTCTTTAACCATCATCATCCTGACGGGTTTCTTTACGGGTGGCGTGTTGACTGTCCAGACGTTTCCGACGCTCAAAGCTTACGGCGCGCAATCTCAGACCGGATATCTCGTCGCCGTTTCGCTGGTGCGGGAGTTGGGCCCCGTTTTGTGCGCGTTGATGGTCACCGGACGCGTCGGCTCCGCCATATCCGCTGAGCTGGGTTCGATGGTGGTCTCGCAACAGATCGACGCGATGCGGGCGCTGGGCACCGACCCGGTCCGCAAGCTTGTCTGGCCTCGTATGTTTGCCCTACTCGTGAGCCTGCCCTTGCTGACGGTGCTGGCGGACGTGCTGGGAATTTTCGGCGGTTGGGTCACGGCGATCTTCCTTTATTCCGTATCGTCCAGCGTGTTTATCTCTGCCGTGCGCGATGGCATCACGACCGACGACCTGATTGGTGGAATAGTTAAACCAATCGTTTTTTCGCTGATTATCGGCGCGATTGCGTGCCGGCAAGGGCTTAGCACTGAGGGGGGAACTGTCGGCGTCGGACGCTCTACTACGCGGGCAGTAGTTATGGCCTCGATTATGGTTATTATTGCCGACTATTTCCTCGCTAAAGCGCTTCAGGTTATTCTAGGAACGACCTGAATCTCCCTGACTGCTCCAAAATGGCAACTTCCGAAATCCATACCACTGCACCCACCGTCAGCGAAGACGCACTGGAGTCGACCTTTTTTGAGGTCGACGATCGCGATCGTGCGATTCCGGCGATTGAGTTTCGCAATGTGGTGCTCGCGTTCGACGAACTCGTGATCCTCGACAATCTCAGCTTCAAGGTCATGAAAGGCGAAACCAAGATCATCCTTGGTGGATCCGGCGGGGGAAAGTCGACCATCATCAAGATCGTGCTCGGACTGTTGAAACCAGATTCAGGACAGGTCCTCGTCGATGGTGAAGACATCACGGAGCACAGCGAAGAACAGATGATCAGCGTTCGGAAGAAGATCGGCATGGTCTTCCAGGAAGGGGCGCTGTTCGATTCCCTTTCCGTGTACGACAACGTCGCTTATCGTCTGCACGAACAGGGTGTGCCGGAAGAAGAAGTTGAACCGGAAGTTCGCCGCATGTTGCGGTTCGTCAATCTCGAAGACGCGATCGACAAGATGCCGATCGAGCTTTCGGGCGGTATGCGACGGCGCGTCGGAATCGCGAGGGCGCTGATCGGCGATCCCAAGATCGTTTTGTTTGACGAGCCGACGGCCGGTCTCGATCCACCAACCGCGCGCACCATCTGCGAACTGGCGATGAAACTCCGTGACCTCGAAGACGTTTCGTCGATCTTCGTCACGCACGAGATGAACAATTTGCACTACATCTGTTCGGAGTACGCGGTAGTCGACGACGACGGCAAAGTGGTTTTCGAACGTGAAGGAGAACGGCTCTGCCTTATTAACAGTAAAGTGATGATGATGCGCACCGGTAAGGTCATTTTCAGCGGCACAGACGAAGCTTTACGCCGGTCGGAAGATCCTTATATCCAGAAGTTTCTGCGCGGCCATTAATCGCACCGGCATCTATCAGAAGGGACGGACCAATGCCTCCAACAAAGAAGAATGTAACTTTGGGCCAACTGCGTGTCGGTATTTTCGTACTGATCGCGATCGCTGTCCTTGTTTTCCTCGTGCTCAACGCATCGGGTGACATCAATCCGTTCAGCAGCAAACTGCATTTGAAAGCGCATTTCGCTGACGCGAATGGTTTGCGCGAGGGGTCGGAGGTACGTCTCGCTGGTGTGCGCGTCGGCAAGGTGGAGCGCATTGTGTTGCTGGAGCCATCGACTGATAGCACCGCGCCACGCGTTGAAGCGCAAATGGTGATCGACTCGACGATTGACGGCAAGCCGGCAAATGAACGCATTCGCACTGATTCACAAGCTCAACAAGGTTCTCCAAGCCTGCTGGGCAACGAGATGCTCATCAACATCACCCCCGGCACGTCGATGGGCCAACCCATCTCGGACGGTGCGGTGTTGCCTTCTTCTTCGTCGAATACGGTAAACGACTTCGCGACTTCCGGCACCGAGTTGGCCCAGCGACTCAGTAAACTTTCGGACGAGATTGGTCTGATTGTAAAAGACGTCAGAGACGGAAGAGGAACGGTTGGACGGCTCTTCAGCGATGAGGCAATTTACAACAACCTCAACGCCACCATTCGCGAGACTGAAGAAGTGATGCGACAGGTGCGTTCCGGTGAGGGTTCGGCGGGCAGGTTCATCAACGACCCCACGCTTTACAACAACGCGAGTGAGATTACCAGCCAACTGCGCGCCATTGCCGAAGACATTCGCGCCGGGCGCGGTACCGCCGGCAAACTGCTGACCGACGACGAATTCTATAACCGCATCAATCGCACCGCCGACCGACTCGACAAGTCAGTGGACCAGATCAACCTCATGATCGCCGAGATCAACGCCGGTCGCGGCACACTCGGAAAACTGATCCGCGACGAGCAGATCTACAACGACGCCCGCGCCGCGATCGCGCGCTTCAACACCACCGCCGAACGCATCGACAATCTCGTCGCTGCTGCACAACGAGGCGAGGGCACCGTCGGCAAACTACTACACGACGATTCGCTCTATTCAAACGTCAACCAACTCTCTTCAGAGGGTGTGAAGATGCTCTACGACTTCCGCCAAAACCCGAGGAAGTATTTGACGATCAAGTTTGAATTGTTTTAGGTCTTTCTAACGCGGCGAAGTCGAGCGCGACGCGCCCAGTTGTTTCAATAACTCACGCACGGCGACGTCCAATTGCGAATCGCGTGTTGTCAATGTTTCGCCGATCGGACGCGTTACTTCGATGTCCACCGGGCGTGGGTTGCGTTCCATGACGGCGCCGTCGTTGGCCATCACTTTCATGCGCGGCAGACGGAATGTCGTCCCGTCGATCAAAGTCTGGCCCCACGTGTAGATAATCCACCCCGCCGTCGGTTCACCCACGACCTGGCCTAGACGCAACGTGCGATACCCTTCCGTGAAGTCCTCAGCGTCAGACAACGAATGCTGATTGGTGATCAGGATCGTCGGTCGATGCAGGGCGCGTTGGCCCAGGACGGTGCGCGCCGGCGTGCCGCTCAGTCCGCGTAACGACATCGTCAGGTAACCACGTCGAGCGAGTACGTCGATGGCGTAAACGTTGACGAAGCCGCCACTGTTGTTGCGGATGTCTATCACGACGCCGTCTTTTGCATAGTTCTCCGCGTCGAGATCGACGTACAACTGCGCCAGTGAATTTGAGCTCATATCCGGCATGTGCGCGTAACCGAGACGTCCGTTACTCGCACGCGCCACGTATTCACGATTTCGCTCAACCCACTGCCGGTAAAGCAGTCCGCGTTCAGTCCCTCCGTTAACCGGACGGACGACAACTTCGCGATTCGCGGTGTCGCCAGGTGTATTGACTGTCAAACTGATACGCCGGTTGATTTTGTGATTCAGCAACTCGTCAAGGTTTGCACTTCGATCAATATTTTGACCGTCCACCGCGGTCAGGTAATCGCCGACTTTGATCGTTCCAGCAATCGCAGCGGGACTTAGACTAATCACCTCGGTAATCCGCAGTCGACCGCTCGTTTCGTACACACGCCGATCAAAACGCAAACCGAGGCGGCCCGTTATGGGTCCGGGACTGCCGGCCCCCGGCGCCGAAGTTCCCAGGTGCGAAGCATCCAACTCGCCCACCATCAAGTTCAACAAGCGTCGCATTTCGTCCGATGTTTGAGCGCCAGCGATGAGTGGCTCGTACTGAGTTCGCACCTGATCCCAGTTCACACCGTGAAAACCGGTGTCGTAGAAATTGTCACGCAGCAGCGACCAGCCCTGGCGAAACACCTCGATCTTCTCGCGCGAAAAATCGACGTCCATTTCGGCCGTCACAGCAAGCGCACGCGATCGTCCTTCGAGGTTGACGATGTTGATACGGCCATTTTCGAGATAGAAGATCTCTTTACTGTCGGGCGTAAACTGCACGCCACCGTTCTTCGTAGCAGCAGTTGACGTTAATTGTTTTGCGACGGCCGGCTCGCGCGCCAACTCATCGAGTGAATAGAGATAAACATTTCCCTGGTTGCCGGAGTTGGCAATCATCGCAAGCCATTTACCGTCGGGACTGATGGTCAGAAAGTTCACGTCCACACCGACGGGCAACAGACTCAAACGCCGCCGAATGTCTTCAAACACAACCTGCACCGGCTTTGGTGCAGCGCGACGTTCATCCGTCGGACTCGCAGCCGGGCTCGGGCTTGGCAAAATTACCGGGGCTGCCGGGATTTCGGCTGGAGTTGGCCGAGGTTCCGGACGTGAGCGAGGGTTTTCTTCTCTGAAAAGATCGCGAAACTGGTCTTCACGAAAACGCGGCGTGCGCGGCACGAGGTCGACGCGCGCGAGTTGCGTGCTCTCAGTTCTCTGCCCCGAGTCGAACAACATAAACGTGCCATCCGGACTCCAAGAAAGCGTGTTGCTGAAAACGTTTGCGAGAAAACTCGCCGGTCTCCCTGGTCCACCGGCCGCGGACACGATGTGAACGTTCTTAAACTGGTTCTCACCAACGGGAACGTACGCCAACCACTTGCTATCGGGCGACCAGACAAACGGCCGGTCAGCGATGATCGGCGGTCGTTCAAAGAACGCGGTTACAACCACGCGCTCTTTCTTGTCGGCCATATCCAACACGCGCAACTCCTTCGCGCCACGAATAAAGGCAAGCAGCTTTCCGTCAGGCGAAAAGCGCGGCGTGGAATCGTCGGCCGCGTCTCTGGTAAGTTGCGTTTCCGTGTTGTTGTTGAAGTCGTAAAGAAAAAGTCGGGGCGTGCCATCGCGGTCCGATACGTAGACGAGGCGACGACTGTCTGGCGCCCACGTCGCCTGATACTCCTCGGCCACGCTCTTTGACACGCGCGCCGCATCACCACCGTCCGCCGCGGACGCCGCGAACACCTCGCCACGAACGATGAAAGCAACCTTTTTCCCGTCCGGCGACAACTCCATCTCGCTGATGCGGTCGCTCAGACGCAATCGTTCGACAGCGGGACCCGCCGATGCGCCACGGCGCGTGATTGAGATCTCAGTCGTCTTTCCGCTGTCCGTATCCAGTTTCCAAATACCGAAATTGCGTTCGAAAACTACTTCGCGGCCGTCGTAAGAGATGCTGGGCCAAAGCACGCGTCCGTCAGTGAAGTTTGAAATGCGGCGAAAGTCGGAGCGTCCCTCAGACCTACTTAGTGTGGCGACCCAGATGTTTTGCCCTCCTTGCTTATTAGCGGCATCAGCGCGATCTGAAACGTAGTAGAGACGACGCCCATCAGCGCTCCACATGGGCCACATCTCTTTCGCGCCGCCCGCTTCAGTCACACGCTCGTAAGTTCCAGGTCCATCATCAAACGATCGCAACAGCCATACTTCCGCTTCATCGATATGACTACGTCCCCTGCGCCACCACTGACCCGACGCGATGCCACGCGCGCTAAAAGCAAGCGTCTTCCCATCGGGGGACGGCGCGCTGAAAAACTCATTTGTGTAACGGTCGGCACTGACCTGCAGCGGCGTGCCGCCCGCAGTGCTAATACGAAACACATCGTTCAGTCCGCCGATGTCGCGGCTGGTTGAGCTGAAGTAGAGCCAGGCACCGTCACGTGACCAGCCGTCGAGTTGATCTAGACCGTCGTCATGCGTGAGCCGTTTGAGTTCACCATTCGCGAGAGTGAGCACGTAGAGGTCGCCGTTGCCCGTTCGTGTTGAGATGAAAGCGAGCTTGGTGCCGTCCGGTGAGAACATCGGACGTGATTCCGTTGCAGGATGCGATACCAGGAGCGCTGCGACACCGCCCGACGAAGAGACGGTCCATATATCACCGCCGGAGACAAATGCGATCTCCTGGCGGTCCGGTGAGAGCGAGGGCTCACTGAAATACGGTCGCGCTTGTTGAGCGTGTGCTACGCTGACGCAAATCAACAAAAACAGAATCACTTTCATGTCGCGCCTCCAGACAATCCGTGTTCAAACTATCGCAAAGGCTCTAACGGGAAACGTGCCGAACTCTTGCACCTTCACCGGCACAGCGAAGAACTTGAAACCTGAATCGGGCAAGTCGCCGAGTCCGCGTAGGTGTTCGACGATGGGAATGTCGTGACCCAGCAGAACGGAATGCGCAGGCCTCTTTCCATCGCGAATCGAATCAATGTTGTAGGAGTCGATGCCGACGATTGTCGCGCCACTTTTCGCAAGATACGTCGCGCAACTCTCGGTGAGAAATGGATGTTCGCCGTTCCAGTAAGTGTCGGTGCGCCAATGCGCGTCCCAACCGGTGTGAAACAAAACCGCCTTCCCTTTAATATCAACGCCTGAAAGCATCTGTTCTCCGATCTCGCGTTCGGAAGAATGCACAACGAGGCCATCGACGTTCGCAAGCGATTCCAGCGCGAGTTGGGCCAGGTCTTTCCCGCGCGCATACCGGTGGAACGGACTGTCGAGATACGTTCCGGTATTCGCCACCATATCAATCTTCGCGATGTTGAACTCTGTTCCCGCCTCGTAGTGGCTACGCGATGCCTCGCGCGACATGAAATCGGAAATGACCGGCGCAGGCAAACCTTTGTAAGTAATCATCCCGTGTTCGACAGTATGCGAAAGATCTATAAACATAGTCAGTAGTCAGTGGTCAGTGATCAGTGATCAGTGGTCAGTGGTCAGTGGTCAGTTGTCAATTGATTGCTACAGCCCACTGGCTGTTAACTATTGGACCACTGATCACTGATCACTGACCACTGACCACTGACTACTGACCACTGACTACTGACTACTGACCACTGATTAGAACCCTCTTTTCTGTACTAGTACCTGAAAACTCGCTCCCATTCCACCCGGTAGAATCATGTCGCGAGCGCCGGCAGTCAACAAAAGCTTGTCGGCTTCTGAAGTTAAGCGACTCATCTCGCGCATAAGTTGATCGAGCAGACCGGCTTTCAAAAGAAACTGGTCCTGTTGCGCATATTCGACCGTTGTGAAACCGAATCGCGCACCGGCTCGCTGCACCTGCGACCAGTTCACGCTCGAAGTGATGTCGTAGTCTCCGGGTTGGGCCAGAACGTCGTCGATAAAATCATGACGCGAGAAGGCGCGCAACGTTCCCTGTGGTCGCAGCGACATCTCGTAAAGGTCACAACTTTCGGCGCCATAGTCGACGGTTATCAGATAACCGGATTCAAGTTTCGTGGCGACGGATTCCACCCAATTATCGATCTCGAGATTCACCTCGATAATCTGTTCGTCCTCGAGTTCAACCGAGTACTCGCGACAGAATTCAAGCAAAGCCGGCGTCGACACCTGTCCGTTCAACCAGATGAATTTGTCGTTCACGTCAACGGCGACGTAGAGTTCCGCCAATCCATCTTCGGTTTGAATCAAACGATGAACCGGAAACGCGTCGAGGAGCTCGTTTGAAAAGAAGATTCCGGGTTTGATCGACGGTAGTTGGTCCAGTTCCTCGACCGTTTCAATCGGAATATAACGCGTTGCACTAAAAACCTGCGGAAACTGTTCTCGCAACGTTCGCAACACGCCGGCTTTAAAGTCACCGCTCCCGCCGCCGGCCTCGACGATGGTCCATTGCGAAGGTTGCTTGAGTTCGTCGTAGAGCCTGGCGAAGTAACGAGCGAAAGTCGCGGCGAAGAGTTGGCTACGCTCGGGACTGGTGCGATAGTCGCCTTCCCTCCCCCAGCGCTTGAGATCCGATCGTTTGTAGTAACCTCCGGCTTCGTCGTAGAGAGCCGCGTTCATCCAATCGTGAAAAGTGATAGGCCCGCTAAGACGAATTTGTTCCCGTAATCGCTCGGGGAGTGACGGGTTATCGATCGGTGCGATCTTCTTTCTCCAATAATCGGGTGGTGTTTTCGGTAACGCTGGGTGGGGTTACCAACTCGGCAGTATTCGGTCGCGACCGCCAGCCGCTCGGAGTACGCACCGGCGGCGGCGGTGCCAGTGCGCGATGTTGCATGGGTGGTCCAAACTGCGGCTGCCCAACCGGAGGTCCGTACATCGGCACGGGCTTCGGAGCTCCCTCCTCGAACACGGCCGCATAGAACATTCGCAACGGGCCACCGATAAAACAGATAATCGCCGCAAATGCCATCAGAATCTGGGGAAAGGCGGCGTTGCTGAACTCCGAGATTACGCCGAGGAGGGGCACAAGCACAGCGCCCAGCAGGAGCAATAGTCCGCCCTGCTTCACGCCTTTTCGCCGCTCAGAGACGGGGACTGGCTCGTCTGGATTACGGTACACGGGAACCATTCCGCCCGTGCTTAGCAGTTGAATCACGCCGTCAAGCGGGAAACCACACCGCGAACAGAATCTGATAACTCCGGTAGCTTGTTGCTGACCGCACTGCGGACAAAACATGGAGGTTGTTCCTCGTCAACAGACTCTTACGACGTGCTAGATAATAAACCGAGGAATGCCTTAGCCGGAAAGTATTTTGAGCGTGGCGACCGCTCGGCCGCGATAATCACTCGCCCGAACGAGCGTCTCCATCAACAAATCGATCAGTCTTTTCGGATCACCCGACGGAACTGAAACGTACTTACTTAACGCTTCGTCATTAGCGATCGAGCGAAAGAAAGTTTGCCGCAGAGCGTCGATCTCCGACAGATAATCGATTAGGCGGTCAGACGTGGATAAAGTTTCCGGCAGCGTCCACTCGAAAGGATCGTCCCACAGATTGGACGTGAGCCCGCCAAACGTCTGCTCGATTAGCGCTCCGCTCCGCAGGATCTGCTCGCCAAATGAGACATCGGCAACTCGCCGGTAGAGCAACTCCGAATCGGCGGTTCGGACGATCTGTTTCAAGCTGGCGATTGAATCGGCGAAAGCTCTATCCAGAGCGTTGGCGACAGAATTAACGGATTTATCTTCCTCTCGTCCGGCGGCCAGTCTCTTCCACTACGGTGCCGTAGCTGCGACCGTCAAAATTGAAGCCGTTGCGGACGTAACCCTTCGCCCCAACCTGAGATCCACGCGAAGGAACGCCCCGTCGCGTTGCCACCCAGATCTTGCCGGTGCCGTCGTCGATCTCGTAAGCGCCGACTCCCATCGCTCCGTAACTATTGGTAACGGTGCCGGCGATGCCAACTTCTTTGCCGCGATAACGATCGGGATCGGCGTTTATCTTCGAGATGTTCGTCTGATTGGGGCAAGCGGTAAGCAGTACTGTCCCCAAAAGAAGCGCCAGGAAACCCGCGGCCTTTTTCGATCTTTGCATAACGTCTCCTTCAATGTTTTGGCGTTCATTTCGGGAGAGGTTGCAATAATAACATCACTTGCCGAACCAGCCGATGGGCCGGCCCGAAAGATCGACCCAAACGCTCTTCACCTGCGTGTAAAGATCGAGGGCGTGTCGACCCATCTCGCGGCCGTAACCCGACTGTTTGTAACCGCCAAACGGCGACGCGGCATTAAACATGTTGAAAGTATTAATCCAGATCACGCCCGCCTTAATCTCTCGCGCAAAACGATGCGCGCGTGTTATGTCGCGCGTCCAGATGCCGGCTGATAGTCCATAAATCGTGTCGTTAGCCTGCCGGATCAGGTCGTCCTCATCTTTGAAAGTGATCACCGACACGACAGGACCGAAGATCTCTTCCTGGGCGACACGCATATCGTTCTTGACGTCGGCGAAGATCGTCGGCGTGAAGAAGTACCCCTTTTCAAATTGCGCATCCAACCGCGGCGAGCCGCCGCCCACGACCACCGACGCGCCTTCTTCGCGCGCGATGTCGACGTAACTCTTGATTCGGGTCAGTTGCTCAGCGGAAACCTGCGGACCCATCTGCGTCGCCTTGTTCATCGGATCGCCGACGGCGATCCGTCCTGCGCGTTCGCTGAGTTGCCCGAGGAATTCATCTTTGACTGACTCCTCAACAAACAAACGCGAACCCGCACAACACACCTGGCCTTGGTTGTAGAAGATACCCATCATCGCGCCCGCGACCGCTTGCTCGAGATCCGAATCCGCGAAGACAATGTTTGGCGCCTTGCCGCCGAGTTCCAATGACACCCTGGTTAAATTGTTAGCGGCTGACTTAGCGATTATTTTTCCAACTTCAGTCGAACCGGTAAAGGCGATCTTGTCGATGCCCGGATGCGCAGCGAGCGCCGCACCGGCTGTCTCACCGTATCCGGGAACGATGTTGACGACGCCCTCAGGAAAGCCTGCTTCCTGGATCAACTTCCCGAGCTCCATCGCGCCAACCGGCGTCTGCTCCGCGGGCTTGAGCACGACTGTATTACCGGCCGCCAGCGCCGGCGCGAGCTTCCACGCCGCCATCAGCAGCGGAAAGTTCCACGGGATGATTTGTCCGCAAACGCCAATCGGCTCGCGCAACGTGTAGTTGAACATGCGACCCGGAACCGGAATCGTCTCGCCTTCGATCTTCGTGGACCAGCCGGCGAAGTATTCGAAATTTTCGACCACTTGCGGCAGGTCCACATAAAGAGATTCCTTGATCGGTTTCCCGTTGTCAGCCGTTTCGATCTCGGCAAGTTGTGACGCGTTCTGTTCGATGAGTTGCGAGAGTTTGTAGAGCAGACGGCCGCGATCACGAGCGCTCATCTTGGACCACTTGCCTTCGAACGCACGTCGTGCAGCAGCGACTGCCTTGTCGACATCCGCCTTGTCGCCTTCCGCGATTTCAGCCAGCGGCTGCCCGGTCGCCGGGTTTGGCGTCGAGAATGTTTTTCCGGATTCGGAGTCCATCCATTGTCCGTCGATAAAGAGTTGGTATTTATTCATTTTTAGAAATCCGTTGTACCCACCAGTAATTGCCTTAACACAAATGGAAGAATTCCACCGTGATGATAGTAGTCGACTTCGATCGGCGTATCGATGCGCAGCGTGATCGGTACTCGTTCAGTTTCACCATTCGCGCGGTGAATGACGAGCGTGATCTCCTCAAGCGGCTCGATTCCGTCTTCGATGCCTAACAGATCGAACGTCTCGGTGCCGTCGAGCTTCAACGAAGCGGCACTCGTGTCGTCCTTGAACTGGCACGGCAACACGCCCATGCCTACCAGATTGCTGCGATGGATACGTTCAAAACTCTGCGCGATCACGGCCTTGACGCCCAGCAACCGCGTGCCTTTCGCCGCCCAGTCGCGCGAGCTTCCTGTGCCATATTCCTGCCCGGCAAAGATCACGAGCGGCACACCTTGCTCCTGGTAACGCATCGACGCGTCGTAGATGCTCATGCGATCGCCATCGGGTTGATAAATCGTTACGCCGCCCTCGACGCCCGGGATCATCTGGTTCTTGATGCGCACGTTGGCAAACGTTCCACGGACCATCACTTCGTGGTTCCCGCGGCGCGCGCCGTAACTGTTGAAGTCTTTAACGTCGACTCCGCGCTCCTGTAAATACAAACCCGCCGGTGACGAGGGCTTGATTGCTCCAGCAGGACTGATGTGGTCGGTGGTAACAGAGTCACCAAAGACCGCGAGCGCCCGCGCGCCGTTAACATCCGACAACGACTCGAGTGCGTTGCTGAAACCTTCGAAATACGGAGGCTCGCGAATGTAAGTCGATTCGGGCTCCCATTCGTAAACACTGCCGCTGCTGGATGGAATGTCGTTCCACAGCGGATTCTGCTCCGCGAAGCTGCTGTAGAGGCGCCGATAGGTTTCCGGATCGAACGCCGCGCTCATCAAGTCCTTGATCTCCTGCATGCTGGGCCAAATGTCACGGAGAAATACGTCCTGACCGTCGTTGCCGGTGCCGAGTGGCTCGCTCGTCATATCGACGTCGATCCGTCCGGCCAACGCAAACGCAACGACTAGCGGTGGGCTCATTAAAAAGTTCGCCTTGATACTCTGATGCACGCGCGCTTCGAAGTTGCGATTGCCGGAAAGCACCGACGCCGCAATCACGTCACGTTCACCAATGATCTGCTCAAGAGCGGGATCGAGTGGACCGGAGTTTCCGATGCACGTCGTGCAGCCGTAGCCAACGAGATTGAACCCAAGTTGGTTCAAGTAAGGTTGCAGACCGGTTTTTTCAAGATACTCGGTGACGACTCGCGATCCCGGCGCAAGCGAGTTCTTGACTTTCGAACTAACACTCAGTCCCCGTTCGACCGCTTTCTTTGCGAGCAAACCAGCAGCCAGCATCACGCTCGGATTCGAAGTGTTCGTACACGAGGTGATGGCGGCGATCAGGACGTCGCCGTGTCCAAGCAGTTCATCGCCGGTCGTGAACTCATCTTCCGGAATCTCCACAACCAGATCGGGCGTCGGACGGTTGTTGACCATTTCCGTTTCGGTCCAAACGCTGGTGTCTTTCGCGCTTACCTGGTCGGAAACGGTGGCCGGAATACTTTCAGTCCGCTGTTCGCCACCGCCGGCAATCAAACGTTGTTTGTCAGAGCCTACTCTGACGTGATAACGCGTCCAGATTTCATCTTCAGTCTTACCGTAACCACCCTCGCTTGCAGGCTTGAGCATCAGTTCGGTGAACTGTTCTTTTAACTTCGCCAGGTCGATTCGATCCTGCGGCCGCTTTGGACCAGCGACACTCGATCCGATCGATCCGATGTCGAGATCAAACACGACGCTGTAATCAACTTCGCCCTTAAGCGGCATGCCAAACATGCCTTGCGCCGTGTAGTAACTGCGCACGAGATCGACATGCTCTTGCGATCGTCCGGTGGCGAGCAGGTACGTGCAGGTCTCTTCATCCACCGGAAAGAAACCCATCGTCGCTCCGTACTCAGGCGCCATGTTAGCGATCGTGGCGCGGTCAACCACCGACAGATTCGAAGCGCCTTCACCGTGAAACTCGACGAACTTGCCGACCACTTTCGCCTTGCGCATCATCTCCGTCACGCGCAACACGAGATCTGTCGCGGTCACTCCTTCGCGCAAACTCCCGCTCAAGTGGACGCCTACAACGTCCGGCGTCAGGAAGTAGACCGGCTGGCCCAACATCGCTGCTTCCGCCTCGATACCACCAACACCCCAACCGACGATGCCGAGTCCGTTGATCATCGTCGTGTGCGAATCGGTGCCGACGAGAGTATCCGGGAAGTAAACGTTCTTCTCCCAAACATTCCGCGCGAGATATTCGAGATTGACCTGGTGACAGATGCCGATCCCCGGGGGGATGACACGAAAACCGTCGAACGCCTGCGTGCCCCACTTCAAAAACTGATAACGCGAGCGGTTGCGCCGGAACTCCATTTCCATGTTCTTTTCAAACGCATCGCGCGTACTCGAAAGATCGACCTGCACCGAGTGATCGATCACCAGATCGACCGGCACCAGTGGTTCGATCAAACCGGTGTTCTTGCGCAAACGAGCGACGGCAGAGCGCATGGCGGCGAGATCAACCAGCAGCGGCACGCCGGTGAAGTCCTGGAGCAACACGCGCGCTACAACGAACGGGATCTCTTCAGTGCGTCTGCCCTTTGCTTGCCAGTTGGCGAGTCCGCGAACGTCGTCCTCGGTGATCTTCGCACCGTCGCAATTGCGCAGCACTGACTCGAGTACGACGCGAATGCTGTGGGGCAATCTTGAAATCGGACCGACGCCGTTCTTTTCGAGTTGTGGTAGCGAATAAAAGCTGCCGATCGGACCAGCGGGAGAAGAGAAAGTTTGCAAAGAATCGAACGGGCTATCTGGCATAGTGGTGCTCAAACTCTTTCCTGAAAAGCGAAGCCGTGACGCGGCTCGCGAAATGAATTTTGCTGTGTTTTATGGTTCAAGTTGAAGTGTAAGGGCCGCGTTAAGCAATCGTCAAGCAAGGTGTTTGAAACGATTGTAATGAAAGATCTGTGTTATATTTTGCGCACACAACCCCCGCCACAATTGACGAACCAAGGTAAGGGAGACTTGCATGCCCAAGAAGCACCCAACAGATTTCGAGTATCTCGCCAATAATCCTAATTACGTACCCGATCCCGAGATTGAGGAGTTTATGGAGCTCGAGATATCTCATGCACCGAAAGATCCGGACGTGCTGGCTCAGCGGTTGCGAAATAACACGGCCGCGTCGCCGGCCGATGCCGGTGGTGACCTGGATGCTGCGTGGGAAGATGTGAACGACAGTGGTTCCGAGACCGTCGCCGGTGACAATCCCACGCCGGACCAGTCACTGGTCGAGGAGAACGCTGCGGCTATCGGTGTTACTTACGAAGACAATGAAGAGCTGGAGATTATCGAGAAGATCGAAAAGCGTGATCGCGATCGATTTGAATTGGAAGAAAGCTCGAAAGCCACCGACGATATGATCTAGCCATTGGTCCGTAGTCAGTGGTCAGTGGTCCCGCTGTACGGGGTCGGCATAGGACCACTGACTACGGACAACTGACAACTGACTACTGACCACTGTCAAGTATCAACGTAACTGGACCATCATTAACTAACTCAACCTGCATCATCGCGCGAAAGCTGCCGGTCGCCACCGGCTGGATCAGCTTTCCGCTACTCTCCACAAAATAGTTGTACAAAGGTTCGGCGATTTCAGGTGGCGCGGCGTCGCTCCATGATGGCCGCAGACCGCGACGCGTGTCGCCATACAAAGTAAACTGCGAAACGATTAACAACCCGCCACCAACGTCTTTCACCGACACGTTCATCTTCCCGTCAGCGTCGTCAAAGATTCTGAGCGCGAGGATCTTCGACGCGAGATAGTCGGCGTCGCTCTTAGTGTCATCTCGCGCAACGCCCAACAAAACGACGAGGCCTTTTCCGATCTCGCCGACCACGCGGTCATCGACAGTGACCCGTGCTCGAGTTACGCGTTGAATAACAGCTCGCATGCTGAATGACTGTTAACGAGAACTCCGGTTAACGAAATTGTATTGAATAACTCCGTAGACCTGGACAGGTTTTCCGGAAAGCTTGGTGGGCGTGAAGCGCGCGGCATATGCGGCTTTAACAGATGACTCGCTTAAATATGGTGGTCCTCCGCACATGTCTTTGGCACTGACAACTGCACCGGTTTCGTCGATCGTGACCTTTACAATTACCCGTCCCGACAGTTGATGCTCTCGCGCAGCGTCGGGATACTTAGGCTGCGGAAGACTGATCGCTCTGCCATTTAAGATCGTTCCAGCTGGAGCCTGACGGGGGCCATCGGGGCTGGCAAGTACTTGCCAAATCGAGTTTATCTCACCGAATACGTTAAACTTCGTGGTCTCATACCCCAAACAACTATAGGCTTCGCTCGTCCTCTGAAACTCCGCACTCGCTACGCCTAAGCTCTTGCCGTAAATCCTGAGCGCCCGACTGAAAAAAGGTTGCGCGCGATCAAAATCGCGTCGCGCGCTATAAAGCTGTGCGAGACCGAACAACGTATCCGCCACTTCAGCATGGTCGGACCCATACTCCTTTTCGTTGAGTGCCAACGCTCGTTTATACGCGTCCTCAGCCTTGCTGTTGTCACCGTCTCGGAAATGGTGGACACCCAACCGCTCGAGCGTTGGGGCGAGTTTCACATTCTCGGCGCCAAATCGTTCTGTCTGGTGTTGAAGCAGCCGCAGGAGCATTTCCTTCGCTTTGCCGAAGTCTCTTTTGGCGGTGTAGATGTCGACAAGGTAGATCAACGAATTGCCGATCCGCGGATCCTCGCGAGGCAAAAGCTTTTCTCTTATCTCAAAAGCTCGCTTCGCAGGAGCCAGCGCGTCGCTGTACCTTTTTTCAGCGATGAGTTTGACCACTGATTCAGTCAGGTCAGCCGCTTCCTTAAGTTCGGGTGAATCCTGCCGGGCTGAGGGAACGAGCAAGAGCAAACTCGCAAAGAGAAGAGGAAGTAGTTTCATTTTTTTGGAGGACGGCTGGGCCGGAGTTCGATGCGGCTCGCCAGTGCGCGGTCAGGATATAAAAGCAGGTTGATGACTGTGTTCGCGACGTCTGCCGGTTGAAGTTGCCAGCTCTTTTCGTCGCTTGGTTCGTCACCCCCGAATTCCGTGTTCACAGATCCCGGCATAATGTAACTGACCTTGATGTTATCGTGCCTGACTTCCTGCATAAGCGCCTCGCTGAACCCGTTCAAACCAAACTTCGAAGCATTGTATGCGGCCATTCTCGGGTGAGCATTCGTTCCGGCCAGCGAAGAGATGTTGATGATGTATCCGCCGCCGCGTTGCTTCAGCAACGGAATTGCTTCGTGACAGCAGTAGAAAACACCGCAGAGGTTTGTCTCGATCACAGCACGGAAATCGTCGGCGCTCATCGACTCGACCGTCGCGAACATGCCGATGCCCGCATTGTTGACGACGATATCAATGCCGCCAAACTTTTCGACAGTCTGCGCGAAGAACGCCTTCACCTGGGCTTCGTCGCGGACATCGCAGAAGAAGCCGGCAGCTCGCCCGGAGCCCGCTTGGTTAAGTTCCGCAGCGGCGCGCTCGATCTCGCTTTCGTGTCTCGCGCTGAACGAAACGTTGACGCCCGCGTTGACAAGCGATTGCGCAATCGCGCGCCCGATCCCCTTCGTTCCGCCCGTTACGACAGCTGTCTTCCCTTTGAGATCCATACTTGTTAAGCAAAGTCCTCTTTTTCTGACTCATGTCTCCCGCAAAGACGCAAAGGCGCAAAGCGCTACCGCGTTTTTTAAAAAATTTCTTTGCGCCTTGGCGCCTTCGCGGGAGACGATCTCCTCCGCAGATGTACTTTTCGTACAGCTTGTTAGCCCTGTAACTTTGCGCGGAGCCGTTCGTTGACAATCTTCGGATTGGCTTTGCCCCTGGAAGCCTTGATCACCTGGCCCACAAAGAATCCGAGCAGCGCTTCTTTGCCCGAGCGATAACCTGCCACCTGGTCCGGGTTTGCCGACGTCACTTCGTCGATAAGCGCGTCGATCTCACCCGTGTCGCTGACCTGGACCAGACCCTGTTCGGCAACGATGGCTTCAGCACCCTTGCCGGTTTTGAACATTTCAACCAGCACGTCCTTCGCTTGTTTACCGCTGATCGTTCCGTCGTCGATCAGGTT
>DASRPN010000071.1:0-5059 GCA_035646355.1 Pyrinomonadaceae bacterium
GGCGATTGCCGGGTTTTCACGCGGCGGTTGTCTTGTTTCAATCGCGCTCGGTTTTGTCGGTGCGGTGTTAGGCATGTGGCTGGCGCGCGCGATGGGACTCCCGGAACTGTTTGCAATTCGGATCGGCACCACCAACTTCCCGATCGTTTGGTCGATCATCGGATCCGCCTTGTTCGTCGCGGTCATCGCGCTGTTAACAAGGCGCCGCTTGTGACTTAGAATGAGGGCACCATGAAACACAAAAAATTACTCCCACTCTTCGTTGTTTCGATCTCCTTGTTTTTCTTAACCAACTCGACCCTGCAGGCCCAGCAAAATACGAACGAATGGACGCAATTCCGCGGCCCGAATGGCACCGGCGTGGCCGAAGGCGTTACGCTGCCTACTGAGTTCAATGCGAAGAAAAATCTCGTTTGGAAGACAGCAATTCCCTTCGCCCGGTCGTCCCCCGTCGTAACTGCCGACCGCGTATTTCTGACCGCAACCGAAGGCGACAAACTAAGCACCTTCGCTCTCGATCGAAAAACCGGCAAAATCCTCTGGCGCAGCGACGTCGTCCGCGCACGGCACATGCCGATGTATAAAGCCAACGACGGTGCCTCGCCGAGTCCTGTCAGCGATGGGAAAAATGTGTACGCGTTCTTTGGCGAACTCGGTTTGATCTCCTATGGACCAAACGGCAAGGAGCGCTGGCGGCTGCCATTAGGACCATTTAACAGTTTCTACGGCATGGGCGGCTCGCCGGTGCTTGCGGGCAACACCCTCCTGATGGTGTGCGATCACCGAACTGATTCGTTCATCGTCGCGGTTGATGCGCGTGATGGAAAAGTGCTCTGGAGGAAAAACCGTACAAACTACGAGGCGTACTCGACTCCCACAATCTACAAGCCCAACAACGGACCAGCGCAAGTCATTGTCTCTGGTTCAAACTCCATAGATTCATATTCGTTGGATAAAGGAGAGCGGCTGTGGTGGGTTACCAGAATCGGCGCGTATCCAAAAGGCGTGCCGGTGATTGGAACAGACATGGTCTACGTGTTGGGAGACGGCGGTGAAGAACCGTTCCTTCCGCCGTTCGACGAAACGTTGAAGCAATACGACAAAGACAAGGACCAAAAAGTCAGCCGTGAGGAGATGAAGGCGCACGCCGACGCTTACGATCATTTTGGCTGGCTGGACGAGAATAGTGACAATTTCGTAGAGCGTGCTGAATACGACTTCGTTCGAAAATCGACTATTTCAGGTCACGGACTGACTGCCATACGGATGACTGGTCAGGGCGACCTTACGTCTTCGAACGTTGTTTGGCGTTTGCAAAAGGCGTACCCCAGCATACCCGCGCCATTGATCTATCGTGGCGTGATGTATCTGATGAAAGAAGGCGGGATTGTTTCCAGTGTCGATCCGGCGACTGGAAACGTTCTTAAGCAGGGACGAACACCCGACGCGCTCGAGGAGTACTACGCATCACCGGTTGCAGCGGACGGCAAGATCTTCGTCGCAAGTGCGAGTGGTAAAGTGACAGTGCTGAAAGCTGACGCGCAATGGGAGATACTCGGCACCAACGATCTCAAAGAAGAGATCTGGGCCACACCCGCGATCGCCGGCAGCAATCTTTTTATCCGCACACGTAACGCGTTATACGCGTTCGGCGGCAGCGCCAAGTAACTCTGACAGATCCGTGTTCCCGGTTTCCTCACGGGGGAACACGGATCTAACGGACATCAGTTTCCCCACACTCTCGCCCAATCAAGCTGCATTTGCTGCGGAAACACAGTGCTGCCGTCGACTGCCGACGAAGTTTCCGCCGACCGCCACTCGTTGTTGCCCCCAGCCACCGCCACCTAAATCGAAACCCCAGTTTGCCGAGCTGATCGACGACCCGTTGAACTCATCGGACCTGACGAATCACGCTTCGCCACGATGATTCCTTCGAATTTCACCGTGCTGGACGTGTTCGTCGACGATAAAGAGACGCCGCTCGTCCTTCCGAATGTTCCATAACGTTTCAAGTTTCGGGCATTTAAGCGCGAGCAGGAGAACACCGAAGCTGCTTTGAAAAAACAGCTTCGGTGTTTGCCGCGGGGTGGGGTGACACTGAGAGTTCGTTCACTTGTTATGTCGATTTTGAGTGAAACGTTTCATCCCAGTTGTCTCATGACGCTTCGTCGAACGATTTCTGGCTGCCGTCTTGCAGGAAGAGACGATCAAAAATGAGCAGGTGAACCAACGAAGCGACCGCGCCAAGCGGACCGATCGCCAGGAACATAACGGACCGCACTAGAGTCTCCGTCATTCTGCCGACGCCCATAATCTTTTTGAGAACGAAAGCGATCAGTAAAATGGCCGCAACGAGGATCCCGATCACTATTCCAAGCGTCCAAATAGTGAACTGAGGTATCGCGATTATCGTCGCGCCATAGTTAAACCAAAACCAAACGGCGAGTGCCACGGCCGCGGCTGCTAAAACCAACGACACGAGTTTCAGCACTTGTGAGATTTTCCAGATGCGAAACGCGCGCACGTTACTCACCTGCAAACGCTTCTTCAAGTAGTCATACTTAGGCCCGCTGCCTTTCAAACCATCCTCAACCGCGAGAAAGTCCCATGGGTGTTGTTCCTTAGGCTCCGGAAAACCTTCGACGCAGTTCGAAAACTTGAACTCATGTTCAGTCATGCGATAACCACTGGTCATCAACGCAAACGCCTCGACGTCCGAAAACGAATCCAGATCGGTGCGCACACCCGAGAGTAACTCCTGGACGTCCTTGGCGATGCCGTATCGCGTGAGGGGTCCGCGTCGATACGCGGGACGCGCATCGTCGGAGGCGTCGAAAGGATCAAGACAACCAATCCAATCGATCGGATCGACGTCAAGGTCGTCTTTCAAATGAACAAACATGAACCCGCGCAACAACGACGCTCGCTTGCGCGCGCTGAGTTCGTGATACTGCGCCTCACGAACGCGCGCCTGGAGAATCGTGTTCGATCGCAGCGGCACACCCAGCAGGCCAAGGCCCGGATCTTTCTGCGACTCCATCTGCCCGCTGCCATCGCTTACCAGAATCACGTTGCAATCCTGCTCGAGCAAACTGGCAACGCCCTGGTTGTCGCAAACACCTCCGTCAACCAGACGAACCACACGGTCCGGGTACAACTGATCCATCGGTAGCGGCTCAAAGAGTCCGGGTACGCAAGCTGAAGCAGCGACTGCATGCCCAAGTCGAACCCGGCGGTGTGCTTTCGGCGTGTCCTGTCCATCGTAATAGAGACGACGGAAACGATCGTTGCCGTCGATTTCACTGGCGATGCTCGCAGGTGGCTCACCCATCCACGACGCGGTGAACTGCCAGTTGTGTCCGGTGTTCAGGGCCGTTGTGTTGAGAATCAAGTTTGGTACTTTTGCCTGCCGCCGCCAGTTGTCTGATCGGAAGTTGAAGCTATCGTCAGGCTTCCTGTCCTTGTCGACGGGACAAACATAAAGGCCGTTGAGCCAACGCGGATCTTTTCCGCCGCCGTCCGGCACCTTGGAAAAGATCTCGTCTTCGTAAAGCTCGCCCGCTCGCATCGTGCGCGAATATTTCGATCGCGCCAGCATCATGAACGTCTTGATCGGGTTGAGAATGACGCGCGTGCGAATGTTCTGCTGAACGCCGGCTACAAAATCCTTGCGAATGCGCTCAACAATGTCGATGTAGTCTTTCTTCGTGATCTCGCTGTCGGGTTTCGATTGGAGCAGGTTGCGGACTTCAAGGTAGTAGTGAGCACCGATGATCGCGCCGCCGGAAACACACGACAGGACTTCTACTCGTCGCAAAACGTCAAGCTCGGCGAGACGGGCAAGCACTCCGATGTGAAACAGCGAAGCACGAAAGCCACCGCCTGAGAGACCGAGTCCGATCTTTCCTTCGTAAGCACTCTGGACCTCGTACGGATCGAAGAACTTGCAAAGCGCATCGAGCGCAGTTTGCGTTTTCTTTTCGTTCTCTTCCGGCGTTTCGAGGCCGGGCAGGCGCGCGATTGCCGCTAACTGCCGCGCGGTCGACTCGTGTTCCCACGGCGCGATCGGCGTTCCGCTCGTTTCAGCGTCCGCTTTTCCGCGATTTAACCAGGCGATCGCGTTGTCGTAATCACCCAGGCCGAAATACGCCTCGGCGACTGTGCTGTAGAACCACCACTTTCCCTGAAGCCAATCTGTATAGGAGCGATCGACGAGAGGCGCTACGTCTTCGATGATCTTCGTTCGAATCTCGGCAGCCTTTTTGCGCCGCGCGCGTGCCTGTTCCGGTGGCACACCGGCTTTCCGCGCTTCGTCCTCTTCCTGTTGCGCGAGCAGATCTGAAACGAAGGCCGCGTTGATGCCGTTGTAGCCTTGATCTTTCGCACATCCCTGGGCGTAGCCGCGCAGGTAGTAGTTAAGCGAACGCTCGAGTTGCTGTTTTTGATTATTGACTTCCCACTTGCGTTTGTAGATCGCGCCGATGATCCCGAGTGTCTCTTGATTCGTCGTCGTGTCGAGGCTTTCACACGATTGCCGGAGAATGTCTAGCGCTTGATCGAGGCGCGCCTCGGCTTGTAGATCGGGATCTTTGTAAGTGCACAAGGCCGACTGCTGGAAGATCTCCACTCGCAGCGCGGGTTCGTCGGCGAGACTCGGTTCGAGTCGCGCTCGTGCGAGCAGCCGGCGCGCCAGGCCAAACTGTTTTTCGGCCTTTAACTTTTTGGCTAGGTCCAGTAACTCGCTCGGCCGTCGGGTTCGGCCGCGCAGCGCGTCACGCGCATCTTGCACAGCGGGAGTTTCTTTTTTGGGCATCGGATTATGGGAAATATCAGCGAGGATTAGTCGATCAAAGTGCCGCAATAGTAGGACAACTGCGTCTGGAGTCAAGAAAAAAGGGCGACAGCGATAAAATGGCTGGCGTGAGGTTTAAACAAACGGACCATGGATGATCTTCTGGCAGCGCGTTCGCAGATGGCGATGTCGCTCGCCTTTCACATCGTCTTCGCCGCCATCGGTATCGCCATGCCGCTGCTGATGATCATTGCCGAGTGGAAGTGG
>DASRPN010000072.1:0-9641 GCA_035646355.1 Pyrinomonadaceae bacterium
CCTACAACGAACCTGACAAACAGATCGTGATCTTCAACTTGGTAACTACCGGCAATATTGCCCGATTCGTCAGCAACGACTTCAAAGTTCCTTTCAAGGTGCGTATGGGGATCTTCGTGGATTACAACGCGCACCGTCTCACCCGGTTGCCAACCTCTTCCTGAAAAACCAACCGTTTCTCCTGGTGCGTAGTCGATCTTGTCGGTCGTGATGGAGGCGGGGGAGCTGGCAAATATTGACGAAGAATTTAAGGCGCTGCCGGCGTTGTTTTGTCCGCCGACAACTAAAGCCTGATTCGAGCCGGGAAGTTCAGTGATGCTATGACCGGTGCGGTTGTACACGGTCTCTGAAGCCTCCGAAAAAAAGAGGGCAGCGCGGCTTTGAGAATCACGAACGCCTGTGCGCAAGCCGGTACATGTATCAGTATCCGGGAGCAGGTGAACGTACGCCCCGATTTCACCATTTGACGGTTGATAAATCTCCAGCGAGACATCTGAGTTTCCGCCGATGATCTGAACCTTGCCATCGAACAAAACCCGGAGGTGGGGCAGTACTCGACCCACCGCTAATTCACCCGGCGCATTCGTGTAACTCGACGCAGTTGCGTCGAAAACTTCGACTGATTTTAAAGTGTTACCTTCGGCATCTTTACCGCCAACCAGCAGGACCCGGCCGTCTTGCAATAACGCCGACGAGTGCATGGATCGAACAGCGTTCATGTTTCCAGCTGCCGCCGAGCCGCCTAACGCCGAATCGATAATTTCAGCGCTACCAGTAGCATCACCACCGGCGATGAAGATGCGACCATCCGCAAAACGCGTCGCGCTGTGACCTGCACGCGCAACACTCAGCGACGTACCACCAGCAAACGTACCAGTGCTCGGATCGAAAATTTCAGTCGTCGCCAGTGCCCCATCGCTATTGCGACCGCCCGCGATCAGCACGCGTCCATCGGCGAGTAACGTCGCAGTGTGGTCAGCACGTGCGCTGTTCATGTTTCCCGCCGCCGAGAACGTTCCCGCAACTGGATCGAATATTTCCGTCCCATTCAGCGCACCGGTGGAGTTTTCACCACCAGCGACCAACACGCGGCCGTCTTGCAGACGTGTCGCGGTGTGCCCGCGTCGCTCTGTCGCCAAACTGGAACTCTCCGGCTCGGCGGCATTCTCTGACTCGAGTGCATGCGTGCCGGCGGTAGCTTTGACGCCGATCATCGCGGCTGCCTTCGCGAGCAACACCTGACCGAACGTGCCGGCCGACGAGGACGTCGAGCCGAGCGCCATCGCGGCAACAGCAACGGCAAAAATCAGCGCGAGAACGCGAGCCGGCTTGGATTTCGACAGAAAGATACGGATATGAGAGGTTCGGGAGTCGGGGGCAAACATTTCGTCAAGGGCTCCTGGAAGAAGGTTTGGATTGCGACACTGGCTGTCCAAAAGCAGCCGAACCCCGCACGGGAGGACCACTAACTCAGAGGAGTGGACATTCGTGTAAGCAGAGACACTGCAAGACTTGGGCCAACAGATGATACGCGTGGTAAAACTGTAAAAGGGGGTAGGGTGAGACTTACAGGATCACAGTTTGACACAGACAAACGCCGACACTGCTCGCCAGCGCACATGTGTTGCACAGAAAACCACCGCACACAACAAACGAGGAAAAGGAGGGCCCGGACGGCGCCGAGCCCTCTTTGGAAGCACCGATCGGGTTGCTCTCGCGGATGCCGTCCTCTCATTTCCAGCATCCGAAAGAACCTGCGGTAACTTCCCGGCACAAGATCTCAACTACTCACGCTCGTACCGTGCGCGTGCGAGGTGATTCAATGAGACCCTGCACCACCTGAGCCACTTGCGAAAGAGGCTTCGGTTTCCTTAAGAATGCGTCTGCTCCTGCCAGCCGGGCTTCTTCTTCGACTTCCGCGGAACCGTATGACGTGAGCACGACGATTCGAGTGTTGGGATTTCGTTTATGGACCAACCTGATTATCTCAAGACCATCCGGACGCCGTGCCAGTCCGAGCCGCAGATCCTGAATAATCACGTTGTATTCAGTGGCCTTGATTAGTCCTTCCGCTTCTTCTATTTCGCGCGCGGTGTCGACTTTGAAGCCATGTTGCGAAAAGTATTCTCTCATCGAGAAACAGATTGACTCCTCGTCGTCTACGACGAGTAGATTTCGTGAGTCGGCTACTTCTTCCGGCGCACTCTCGCGGCCGCTAAAGAATCGTTTGAGCCGGCCGGACACTCTTTTCAAAGTTGCTATCGCTGTCATGCGAACGTTTTTTCTTGTGTCGATACAGGTTTAATTTGGTCTTCGTCGCGACGAATTACGTTCTAAAACGAGCGGTCCACACGTCTGGGCTCGTGTGGACCATTTGCATGGGAGGCTGTAAAGCTGAATACCAAGTGGGGCAAGTCGCCTGGTTAAACTATTCAGCCTCCGAGCGGCACGGGACGCCGCGGCGGAGCAACCGCCATCCCCTGCCTACTAACCATCTGCCACTTTTCCGCCCGAAAAAGATCTGAAGTCTCGTGTGAAGAACGCAGAGAGTGATCCGGGCGCCTGCTCGACTTTTTGATTATCAAGTTGTTACAAAATGGTGACAACGGAGGTCTTTGCCCATTTGTGTGGCAGGAATTGACGGTTTTTAAGGACGCTGATCTGGCAGGATCCTGCCAGAGGCTTAACCTATTCATTTAGAACGGTTTAGATTTATTTCAGGGGCGGAAAAACGGTAGGATCCGGCAGTTCTATTTGGGGATCTTTGCCAGACCGTGCCGAAACGCGTAAATAATGAGTTCGAGCCGGTCGGAAACCTCTAATTTTGAGAAAACGGAGCTGAGGTGGTGGGTAACAGTCGTCTCACTGATGAACAATCTTTCGCCGACTTGCTTGTTCTTGAGTCCCTCGCCGATCAGCGCGATAACCTCACGTTCGCGGTCGGTCAGCGACTCGATCTTCGCCGCTTCAGGATCGGCCAGGGTCGGTTTGGTGAACTCCTGAATCATTGAGCCCATCATCGAACGTTCGATCCAAACCTCGCCCTCGTAGACCTTCATGATCGCTTTCAAAAGTTGATCCGCGGCGTGATCCTTCAGAACGATTCCCATGGCGCCACGGCGGATCGCTCGGCGGTGCGCATCAGGATTTTGCACTCCCGTAAGAACAAGCACGCGTGAATCAGGACTGGCCTGGCACAACTCGGGCAGAAACGCGAGACCGTCGTCGTCGCCCAGCAAGAGGTCGAGAATGATCACGTCGGGCCGTTCACTGGCGGCACGTTCGAGTGCTTCCGCCCGATTGCCCGCCTGAGCAACGACGCGCATTCGCTGATCGTGTTCGATGAGCATGCGTAATCCGCTACGGATAACGACATGATCGTCAATTATCATTATGTTTATGGGCAGGGACGTCATCTCTCACTTGATAGCTGCTACTCTGTGCTTTGTACTTTGCTTTGTGCTTTGTACTGTGCTTGCTCTCACAAAAGATCATGATGCCAAAAACCAAACAAACCACAGATTACCAAGAACAAAGCACAAAGCTCAAAGCTCTCTACAACGGTATTCCGACACTGACAACAGTGTAGTCTTTCTCGTCGACATAAACCTGCGTATCGCCGCCCAAAGCCGCCGCTCGCTCGGCGATGGAATGCGGACGAAACGCTCGAGCTCCGTCATGGCCGTCGCCGCGCTCCACCGGCGAACCCGATCGTGGCCGGCTGTTCTTAATCTGTAATTGAAGAGAGGTTTCCTTGCACTGAATCTCGACGCGCGCGTCACGACAAAAAGCATGACGTCGAACGTTGCTAAGACCTTCGGCGACAATTTGAAACAACTCCGCCGCCAAACGATCGTTGACCTTCACCTTGCCATGCGCTTCGACGTCGACACTGATTCCGGTAACAAGTGAGAATCGCTCTGCGTAACGCTCGATCGCAGGCAGTAGAACGTCCATGCGCTCTTCGCCGGCTTTAAGGCCCCACACGAAACGTCGTAACTCGGCCAATTCGTGTTTGGTCAGCTCGAGTAATTCCTGGACGTTGTCGCGAATGTCGAGATTTCCCGATTCGAGCTTCTGGTCCAACGCTGAAAGTCCAAATTGAATTCCGAGATAAGGCTGGATCACACTGTCGTGAATATCGTGTGCGATTCGTCGCCTCTCGGTTTCCGCGGCATCGGATGCGAGATTGTCGATCAAGCGGATGTTTTCCATAACAGGCGTAACGTGGTCCATCAACTGCAACATGAAATCCATATCCGGACCGTCAATCTGCATTGGTCCATCGACGATGAATAAACGCCCTACTGCCTGGTGACGATAGTAAACAGGAACAGATAGGTACCGTTGGGCATCCAGCAATCCGGCGAGCTTGTCGGCGCTCCCTGCTGGTGCTTCGGTAAACACGCGGGTTTTTACGTCGAACAGCCGGGCATGTGACGAGTGGCCCTTGCGGTAAATCACTGCGTGATCGAGCGAAGGGGAGAGAAACTGCACGGCTGCTTCCCGGCCCATTTCCGGAGGCGCGGATCGGCTCGGATGGATCCCGCGCGCCACGCGATACATCTGGTAGCTTTCCGCGTCGCCCTGTTTGCCTGGAATCACGAGGAGGCACGCTTCCGCATTGTAAAAATCACGCACGCTTTCAAGAATTGCCTTGATCGTGCGATCGATCCCGAAGCGCGGGTTGGAAAAGACGGTGACGTCCTTCAGTAGTTTTAGCCGTTTTTTGAGTTGGGTGTGATAACCGCCCCACCGAGCGATGATGTAACCGAAGATCAACAACCCGATCGGCGCGAGCATGAGACGGCTCATCGCGATCGGCCTGCCGGCCAACGTCGCGACGGCTGTATACGACGCGGCTGAGGCGAGTGTTAATCGTAAGCCGTCCGTAAGTCCCCAGGTAAAAGACGCAACGATGATGGCGAAGAAGAAGAAGTAATAGAAGGTGCTGTTGGGGCCCGTTGTGAACGCAACAAGTGGCAGATACCAAAAAAGATCCAGCCAGGGCATCAGTTTGTGCGCCACTAACTGATTGCGCCGTACGGACAAGTGATAGACGACAACGCCGTACACCGAGTAAAGCGCGAGGGTAAGGTGGATCGGTGTGATCCAGGCGTGCGCTTCCATCGATTCGAGCAGGACAACCAGCAGGGAAGACGTTCCCAACACCACCCGCATGCCTGCAATCAATCGCAAATCGATCCATTGTTCCGACAACGGATCAGCAATTGGGGGCATTGGTTTTTGGGTCACAGTTGACACGGATTCAGTCGCTCGTCTGGTTTAGCTCCTGCAGCTGCTGCCAGACGCGTTCAGCTTCTTCACCAAAAAGCACGATGTCATTCTGACGCTGGTCGAGATCGAGACCGAGCCGCGTTTTCATGTCGCCATCGGTGGCACGATAGTGCGCCGCGGTGATGTGGTCGATGTTGATGAACAACCTTCCGCCCTCTGGATGGGCGACTTCGATGAATCTCATCTCATTACCTCTTTACTGTGCGTCGCGACTTAACTGAAATCTTCTTCTCTGCGTAATCTCTGCGGCCCTCCGCGGCTCTGCGGTGGTTGTTTTCACGCGCATGTTTACCGCAGAGCCGCGGAGGGCCGCAGGGTTAACGCAGAGATGGAATCAATTACTTCTCAAAACAAGTTCGCCGTTGTTCTTAACGGCGGCTGGAGATTCTTGGCGATCTGTTTCCGATGTGGATGTGAGGGCCGGTTGCCACACCGGGCACGGCACCGCGAAAAGCAAGAAAGGGAATCGACTCGGCACGCAGAAATTGGATCAACGCACGGCCTTCGGCGCTATCCGGATGAAGACCGATGTCCATACCGTTGCGATGGTCCCAACCCCAGCGCGTGTGTAAATCCGATTGGCCGAATGCGCTCAATGGCAGCGGCTTTTTAAACTTCGCGACGAAGAATTCCTCGATCTTGCCCGCATCGGAAAGTTTCCATTTGCCGGTACCTTCGACTACGGCATCCTCCGCAGTCTTTTCTTCAGCCGGTGGCTTTGGGCGCTCGATGCGAACGACACGTTCGCGATCGAGAAACTTTGACATGTTTCCGCGCTTGTACCAGTAACCGTCGGCCTGTTCGGTAACCTCGTCTACTACGAGTGGACCATCGGCAAGAATGATTGTGATTTTTTCCGGACTGGCTTCCGGCGTCGCTTCTGTCTTGTTCTGTGCGTGAGCGCAGGTGACCGCGAGGATCAGGATTAAGGCGCAAGCATAGAACAGACGTGACACGGATCTTTAACTCTTCGGCGCGAAGTATCCGATTCGCGTTTGCGGACGGTATGCAGGATTCGCCGTTTCCACTCGAACGCGGCGGAAACTGCCGTCGCGTGCTTTGTTCAGCGGCGTGAAGTAGAGCGCGTACTGATGCCGCAACTCGTCAGCCACTTCCGCGTACGTGGATTCCAAGGCATCGAAACTCAGCGGCTTATACAGACGGCCGCCTGTTGCACGCGCGAGTTGGGCCAGGTTTTGTTCGCTTTGATCGAGTGCCTGCAATCCGAGTCGAAGGCGGTCGATGTTTACCTGGTTGAATCTGACGGAGGCATCGCTTCCGCCCAGCAGCGTGTCGAGTTCAGCGCGCTTCGTGGCTCGCGAGATCTCGGTGTTGCTCACGATGTAAGCGGTGACTTGTGCTTTGATCATCGCTTGCAGCGCTGCTTCGAGCGTCGACGCACCTTGACCATTATCAAGCCCGTCGGAAAGGACGATCACCGCGCGCCGTGATTTCAGCGACGGTGCGCCAAACTGGTCTTTTGAAGCCAGCAGCAGCGCATCGTTGAAGCGCGTGTACATCCCGGGTTCGATCCGGTTCAGCGCTCGTTGCAACTGGAAGCGGCTCTTGGTCCAGTCCTGCAAAAGTTCGACGCGATCGTCAAACTTGATGAGACTGATGCGATCGTCGGCGGCCAGCTTTGCAGCAAAACCCTGAGCGGCACGGCGAAAGTCGTCGATATTGTTGGCGACAGACGACGACGCATCCACCATCAGGACCACGTCGACAGGAACCTGGCGCAACGCGAGGTCGCTGAGTGGTTGCAGCGTGTTGTCTTCGAAGACGCGAAAGTCGTTGCGGGTGAGATTGTTTACGAGGCTACCGTTCGCATCGCGCACAGTGACAGGGAACATCACTTCCGTGGTATCGACTTTAACAACGTCGTCGGGATTCAGTTCCTGTACAGGTTTTTCCTTCAGCTTGGGAACAGGCGGCGGTGCGCCCATCTGTTCCAGCGCGGTACGGTGCTTGGGCGTTGGTTTTGGTTCCGCCGCGCGCTGCGGAGTGGTCCGCTTTCTTTGCGCGTCGACGATTTGCAAATCGAGCAATGACACCACGACCGCTATGAACAGAAACAGCAGCGCGAGCGGTCGGGTTTTACCTGCTTGGAGTTTCATAGGGATTTGGCAACGCGAACTTACTTGTCTTCGCCCATCGCCGCTTTCATCGCCGCGAGGACTTTGTCGCTGACACGGCGTCGTCGCAGTTCTTCCAGCTTGTTGGCGGCCAGATCAAACTCCACAGGCGATTGTTCGATGCGGCGAATGATGGTGCCTTCCGAGAATCCTGCTTCGACTAGTTCGATGATCGAATCGTTGGTGAGGCTCTTGGTTTTTTCGAGTTTCGCAGACGATGGGGCGCCGCCTGGTTCGGCGGGTGGTCTGAGAATCTTGACCGTTGCGCTGCCGGTGGTGACGGTGTCGCTATCGAGCGATCCATCGCCACTGCGCGATTTGCTGCGGCCCTTAACGCCCCCACCTGATCCAAAAATATTCGTGCCGCCATCAGCGGGCGCAGTTCCTGTACTGGGGCTAACCGTCCCCTTAGTCTTTGGGTCAAGACCCTGCGTCATGAACTCCTCGTCAGACCACGATTCATCGTCCAGCATCATGTCCAGACCTTCTTGACGAGAAAGCATCGCCATGATGACTTTTTCGCTCACGCCGTTGCGCTTGAGCTCGATCATGCGATCGGGTGAAAGGTCAAAGTTTGGAATGCGCGTGTTGATGATCGAGATGATGGTCTTTTCTTTGAAGCCGGCTTTGGTGAGTTTAACGACTGCGGCGTTATTGAGCGCCTGCTGCTGGCCCGACGGAGTTTGGGCCAATGCGACAAGCGAAAGACTGCAAACGAGGGAGACGGAACAGATGATGCGCGCTGCGAATGAATTCATGCTGTCACCCCATATTTTGTGCTTGGTGCTTGGTACTTTGTGCTTTGTACCTGCTGCCTTTTCAAAGTCCAAAGGACAAAGCACCAAGCGCTCATTAAAGTTATCTCTGCGGAGCCGGCACGTCGTTGTCTTCAGCTGGCTTGCGGCCGTCGAGTCCATAACGCTTGCCGATCTTCTTCACGTAATCGCGAGTTTCACGATATGGGGGCACGTTGCGTCCGTATTTCATTACCGCGCCCTCTCCGGCATTATAACTCGCGAGCACCAGATCGACGCGACCGCCGAACATGGTCATCAGCTCCTTCAAATAACGGGTGCCGCCCATGATGTTCTCGGCCGGATCGTATGGCCTGCGAACACCCAGCCGGCGCGCTGTTCCGGGCATCAACTGCATAAGTCCCTGGGCGCCTTTCGGGCTGCGAGCGAACTGCTTAAATCGCGATTCCTGCTCGATAACGCAAAAGACCAGGTAAGGGTCGACCCCGAACCGGGCGGCATTCATCTTTATTAAAGTATCAATACGGTCATTTCCGGAGGTCCAGCCATTTTCTCTCCAGGACGCACCTGACGCAACGACTGGCTGTTCGCGTTCGATACGGACGAAGTGGTCCCGTTCGAGAAACTTCTGTACGTTTCCGCGGCGAAACCAGGCGCCGTCAGCCGACTCGGTCACCTCGTCGACGCGCATGCGGGCACCGCCGTCGAGGTAAATCCAGATCGCCAAAGGCGCGGCTTCGACCGGAGCGGCTGGCGATGCCGTCGGTGCAGGCGCTGTCGCCGGCCCTGTCTTTGCGGGCGCCGGCTCTTCTTTTGTTAGCGGTGTGAGTTTCTTTACCGAACCTTCCAGCCGTTTGGAAATCCCGCCTTTGCGGTACCAGAGCTCGTCGCCCTGCTTCCAGACTTCGTCCACTTCGAACGAATAGCCGTCCGCTAGTGTTATGCGCACGCCCTGTTGGGCGGCGACGAGTACGGTCGACAGCCCTAACAGAACGCAAACGAGAAAAAGCTGGGTGATGTAGGCCGCACTTTTAATCATTGCCTTACACTTTTGTGCTTCTCTCTGCGTTCCTCTGCGGCTCTGCGGCGCTGCGGTGCAACAGGCCGTCACACATTTAACCGCAGAGCCGCAGAGGGAAGCACAAAGCCTTACAACTGCATCGGTTCAGCTGCCTTCGCCAACTCGAAACGCTGATATTCCGGATCGAAGCCGTGGGCCGTACCGAAGTAATTGCCCCACGCGAGATCGACCAGTTCTGTGGTCAGCTTCATCTGTCGTCCTTCGAACAGGCAGATGTCGTTTACCTTCCTCAAGAGGTCGCGCGGTTCGCAGCCCTTCATGATCCGCTTTTCGTTAGCGTAGCGTTTGATGATGTGGTTTAAACAATCATCGTCGATCGCGACGCCACGATCTTTCGCGGTCCTTCTAAAGATCTCCGCAAACGCATGTGGC
>DASRPN010000073.1:0-13901 GCA_035646355.1 Pyrinomonadaceae bacterium
CGTTTCCGCCGCAAAGGGCGTCGGGTGTTTTTTGAATGGCGAACCGGCGCGCGTGTCGCAAACCAAAAGACTGGAAGACGCGTTGCTGTTGTCGACCGACTTTTCCGCGTGCGAGCGTTACGGATTCGGTAAGGCGGCGGATTTGCTGCAAAAGCGTGCGAAGACGAGTCGCACCTGGGGAGACTGTTATGGCTACGTTCTTGTCGCTACGGGTCGCGCCGACATTATGCTGGATCCTGTGATGAATCTATGGGACTGCGCCGCGCTGTTGCCAATCGTGGAGGAGGCCGGCGGCACGTTTACTGATTGGACCGGAGTGCGAACGGCGTCGGGCGGCAACTCGATTGCCACGAACGGATTGTTGTTTGCTGAGGTGATGCGGCTGGTGTCACGATAATGCTCGTTATTCCGGCAATCGATCTTAAAAACGGCTCGTGCGTGCGGCTGGTCCAGGGGCGCAAGACGGACGTCACGGTTTACGACGAAAATCCCATTGAGGTCGCGAAGCAGTTTGCGCGGGCCGGGGCGCAGATGATTCATGTGGTCGATCTCGACGGTGCGTTCACGGGAGGTCAGTCGCCTAACCGGGCCGTCGTGAAGCAGATCGTTGCGGCTGTTGATGTGCCGATCGAATTCGGCGGTGGTGTGCGGACGATTGACGACGTGGAGCAGCTTTGCGATGCAGGTGTGTCGAGGATCGTACTCGGTACGATCGCTGTCGAATCACCCGAGCTCATACAAAAGCTGGCAGCACGGTTTGCGGAAAGGACCTGTGTTGGGATCGATGCACGCGACGGAATGGTGATGACACGCGGCTGGGAGTCAGAAACACGGATTTCTGCAGTAGATCTTGCTCAACGAGTTGCCAGTTATGGCGTTGAACGGATCATTTACACTGATATCGCGCGTGACGGTATGCTTGCTGGACCAAACGTCGAACAGACGGTAGCCGTTGCTCGCGCTGCGAAGGTTCACGTCACCGCTTCCGGTGGTGTTTCCAGTCTCGACGATATTCGACGTCTGCGCGACACGCGCGAACCGCTTCTCGATAGTGTTATCGTTGGCAAGGCTCTGTACGAACAAAAATTCAAACTTGAAGACGCGATAAACTTATGAGCGATTCGATTTTTACTGATGGAATATTGAAGGGTCATGTGGCGTTTGTGACTGGCGGCGGGACTGGTATTACGGGCGGCGTTGCTCGCGCGTTTGCCGAAGCCGGCGCTGCTGTGGCGTTGGTCAGCCGTAACATGGACCACTTGCAACCCGCTGCGGATGCGATCAATGAGAACGGCGGAAAGGCGCTCGCAGTTGTGGCCGATGTTCGTCGACCGGAAGCGGTTGAGGAGGCGGTTAGGGCCACTGTCGAGCAGCTTGGAAAGATCGACATTGTTATCAACGGGGCGGCGGGAAACTTTCTCGTCAAGGCCGAAGAGTTGTCGCCGAACGGGTTCGGCACGGTTGTCGACATCGATCTCAAAGGCACGTTCAACGTTTGCCGGGCTGCGTTTGATCAACTGAAGGAACACCGCGGCCAGATACTCAATATCAGTGCGACGCTTCATTATCTCGGCACGCCGATGCAGCTTCACGTGTCCGCGGCGAAAGCCGGTGTAGATGCGCTGACGCGGAATCTCGCGGTCGAGTGGGGACGATTTGGAATACGTGTCAACGCGGTCGCGCCTGGTCCAATCGAAGACACTGAAGGGATGACGCGTCTCGTGCCGGAGCCGATCAAAGAGCGGCTAAAGAAGGCCGTTCCGCTCGGCCGGTTTGGAAAGATCGCTGATATCGAAAAGGCGGCTGTGTTTCTTTGTTCCGATGCGGCAAGTTTTATCAATGGCGCTGTGTTGGTTGTTGACGGCGGCCACTGGTTATCCGCGAATCGCACCGTCGGAAGTGCATAAGGAGCGGCTTCGCCGCCTTGAGTTGGCTTCGCGGCGGGGCTCGGCCCGCCGGGTGAGGTGGCTAAGTCCCGCTTTCGGCGGGGCAAAGCCCCGCCGCACATCAGAAGGCAGAGCCGAACCGGAAAGCCAGTTTGCGGTAAGACAAGACATGCTCGATCTGCAACCTTCATCTTTCGAAGCGTTTGAGCGCGAGGCGGGGCAGGGCAATGTGGTGCCTGTCGTGCGTTCCGTGTTGGGCGATCTGCATACGCCCGTCGGAACGTTCATGCGCCTTGCAGGCGATTCGCGTTATGCCTTTCTGCTCGAGTCAGTCGAGGGCGGCGAACGAATCGCGCGCTATTCGTTTCTCGGCGCGGATCCGGAGATGATCGTTCGCGGGCAGGGGATGCAAACGTTTGTAGAAAAGAACGGGCAAACGGAATCGTATCCAGGCGTCGCGACAGAATGGGTGCGCGATTACTTCCGCGGCAAGTCACTCGCTCGTCGACCGGGACTGGTCCCATTCGCGGGCGGCGCCGTTGGTTATCTTTCCTACGACGCGGCTCAGTGGTTTGAACCGGCGCTGAGAAACGACGCGACCCAACCGTTGACTGGTCCAACCGACGCGCTCTGGATGTTCTTTCGCACGGTGATCGCTTTCGATCGCGTCAAACAACGGCTCGAGATTGTCTCGATCGTCTTCACCGAGGAAGCAGGCGGCAGCCACGAGCGGCTGCGTGAACTCTACGACGCCGCAGTTGCGCGCACGCGGGAAATCGAACGACAGATCTTCGAACCTGACGCACGGCCGACGAAAGAACAACCGCACCACCACGGTGGACCAAACTTTACGTTGCAGTCAAACTGGCCGCGCCGCGCTTTCGAAGACGGCGTGCGGCGCGTCAAGGATCACATCGCCGCGGGCGATTGTTACCAGGCCGTACTCTCGCAGCGGTTCTCGGCAAACTTTCACGGCGAACCTCTTCAGATCTACCGCGCGCTGCGGGCCATCAACCCGTCGCCATACATGTTTTTCCTGCGTGTCGGAGAGGAAACAGTAATCGGTGCGTCACCCGAGATGCTCGTCCGGTGTCACGGTCAACGACTCGACTATCGTCCGATAGCGGGCACACGAAAGCGCGGCGCTACTGAAACGGAAGACTGGATGTTGAGCGAGGATTTGAAGTCGGACGAGAAGGAAGTCGCGGAACACATGATGCTCGTCGATCTTGGCCGCAACGATCTGGGCCGTGTCTCCGACTATGGTTCCGTGAAGGTTGAAGATCTGATGTCGGTTGAAAAGTACTCGCACGTTCAGCACCTGGAAACGAGTTTGCGGTCGCGCCTGCGAGACGATCTCGATCGCTTCGACGCCCTCGCGGCGTGTTTTCCCGCAGGTACGGTCACCGGCGCGCCGAAGATTCGGGCGATGGAGATCATTCGCGAGCTCGAACCGGATCGTCGTGGAATCTACGCCGGCTCGGTGTTATACATGGACTACGCTGACAATCTCGATTCATGCATCGCCATCCGAACGATCGTTTTGCGCGAAGGACAGGCGATGGTCCAGGCCGGAGCGGGTATCGTGGCCGATTCCGTTCCCGAGCACGAGTATGCGGAAACGGTGAACAAAGCGCGTGCGATGTTTCGCGCAATTGAAATGGCGGAGAAGGGTTTGTGAAATTATTAATTCTGTTTTTATCCGTGGCTTGTCTATTCGTGGCGCAAGAGCAAGAGCCGGCGAAAAAGGCTAATGCGCGCGATGCCGCGACCGAAGTCGTTGCCGAACCTTTCGATGGTGCTTCAGTCGAGAAAATGGCGGCGCAATGCGTGACTCTCGAAACCGAAGTTGGCGCGATCGAGATCGCGATGATGCCGGAAGTCGCTCCGGAGTCCGTCCGAAACTTTCTGAATCTTTCGGCGACGGGTTTACTCGATACCACGACGTTCAGCCGCGTTGTAAAGGGCTTTGTCATTCAGGGTGGAAACCTTTCGACAGGCGAAAAATGGCACTCTGAAACGGCGAAAAGAATGTCGCGCCGGCTGCCGGATGAACCCGGAATTATCAAACATGTTCGTGGCATCGTGTCGATGGCGCGTGGTGATGAACCGAATAGCGCGACGACTCACTTCTTCATCCTCGTTGGGCCAGGCGCGCATCTCGACAGCAAGTTTGCTGCGTTTGGCACGGTCACGAAGGGGATGGAAGTGGCGGACGCGATCAACGGGGCGCCTGTCGAAGGAGAAAAACCGGAGAAGCCAGTGAAGATTAATCGCGCGGTTGTGAGTGCATGCAAGAAATAAAAAAGCATCGCGGAACGTTGTTGATGATTCTCTTAACGCTTGTTTTTGAAGCGTGCACGGGCGAGCTGCCCGACCGCAAAGCACGGCCGGAAGCAGCGCAGCAGTTACTAAAACTGCGTGGGTACGAGTTTGACGAGAAGAGTTTCCACGCGGCCGCCCGGGCGAGTGACTTGATGGCGATCACTGCGTTTATCGACGGTGGTATCAATGTAAACGCGCAAAGCGAATCCGACGGTCGTACGACGTTGATCTCGGCGGCTGCGCGCGGCGATCTCGAAGTTGTGAATCTGCTGCTCCAGCGTGGCGCCGACGTCAACATCAAGGACAAGCAAGGATACACGGCCCTCTTTCACGCGCTCGAAGCCGGCTATGATGAAGTTGAGCTCGTACTTTTGAATCAGCCGAAACTCGATCCAAATGCGAGAGGTTTGAACGGCGTGACGGCGTTAATTAGTTACGCCTGGCGCGATCAGAAGGATGCGGTGCGAAGACTGTTGGATCTCGGCGCGGACGTGAACGCGCAGGACAACGATGGTGATGTGGCGCTTCATGGCGCAGCCGAAACCGGCAATGTTGAAATCATCGATATGCTGCTCGCAAAAAACGCAAACCCGAATTTGAAGAACAAGCAAGGTGGGACGCCGCTGATGTGGGCCGCCGTCTTTGGCAATGAAGAGGCCGCGCGCCGGTTGCTCAAACATGGCGCCGATCCTTCGTTGAAAGACAACGACGGCATGACCGCGCGCGATTGGGCCATCAAGAATAAGCGCGAAAAAGTTGCCGCGCTTTTGCAGGGGGCGAGATAGATGTTGCTCGTAATCGACAACTACGATTCGTTTACTTACAACCTGGTCCAGTACCTCGGTGAGCTGGGCCAGACGGTCGAGGTGCGTCGCAACAATCAAGTTACGCTCGACGAGATTGAGTCGGGTTTGCGTCCGGAACGAATTGTGATTTCACCCGGACCAGGCACGCCGGACGATGCCGGAGTCTCGCTCGAAGTGATCGATCGTTTCGCGGGAAAGATTCCGCTACTGGGTGTTTGCCTGGGCCATCAGGCGATTGGTCAGGCATTTGGCGGCCGTGTGGTGCGCGCGCCGGAGTTGATGCACGGAAAGGCGTCGGAAGTCAATCACGATGGCCGCACAATATTTGCCGGGTTGGGCGATTCTTTTGTAGCCGGCCGGTATCATTCGTTGATTGTGGAAAAAGAGTCGCTGCCGAAATGTCTCGAAGTTTCCGCGTCGACGGGCGACGGTGTGATCATGGGACTGCGTCATCGCGAGTGGAAAATCGAAGGCGTGCAGTTTCATCCTGAATCGATTCTGACCCCGCAAGGCAAACAACTGCTCGGTAACTTTCTAAAGCTCTGACTCACACTCGCAATGTCGAACCACCGATTAACGGAGTTCTTATCGCGTCTGGTGCGCCGCGAGGATTTGAACCGCGAAGAAGCGGGACAATTACTCGACGCGCTGCTCGATCCAGAGGCGACTGATGCGCAGATCGCCGCGGCCCTCGTGGCTCTCGCGGCGAAAGGTGAGACGGTTGAAGAGTTGACCGGGTTGGTCCAGGGGTTGCGATCGCGAGCTGTGCGCGTGAACTCGAGACACTCGTGTTTCATCGATACGGCGGGGACGGGTTCGAGTCCCGCTAAGACTTTCAACATCTCCACGGCCGCGGCGTTTGTAATCGCCGGCGCGGGACTGCCCGTCGCAAAACATGGCAACCGCGCTGCGAGCAGCAAGTCAGGCAGTGCGGATCTGCTGACGGCATTGGGCGTGAACGTTTCGGCAATACCGTCGGTATCTGAGTCATCGCTCAACGAGATCGGGATTTGTTTCATGTTCGCACCGCTATATCACGGAGCAACCGCGAGGGTCGCGGGCATCCGACGGCAGTTAGGCATACACACCACGTTCAACCTGCTTGGACCATTGAGCAATCCAGCGGGCGCGCCGCGACAGATCGTAGGCGTGTTTCGCAAGGATCTGGCGGAGCGAATGGCGAGTGTGCTCGCAGCGCTCGGCACCCAGCGCGCCTGGGTGGTACATGGTGAAGACGGTTTGGATGAGATCACTCTCGCAGGGAAGACGCACGTAGCGGAAGCACATGACGGACAGGTCAGGACGTTTGAGATCGCACCCGGTGACTTTGGTTTCGAAACGGCCGCACTCGATCACTTACGCGGTGGCGACACGGAGGCGAACGCGCGCATCGTACGCGGCGTGCTCGATGGATCGCGCCAGGATGAGGCACGTGCACTGGTGATCATGACTGCCGCGGCAGCGTTGATGTTGGGTGGCAGTGCGCGAGAACTTCGCGACGGCGCGGGGCTGGCAGCGAAGGCGATCGACAGCGGCGCCGCTGAGTCGAAGTTGCGAATGCTGATTGAAGCGACGAATTGATGAGCTTTCTTTCGGAGATTATTGAACGGAAGCGGCAACGACTCGCCGCGGCGAAACGCAACGCCCCGCTCGGCGACTTTGAGAGACGTTCAAATCCGCACAGATTGCGCCAGGCGTTGCTTAGTGACCGCATCAACATTATCGCGGAGTTCAAGCGTCGCTCGCCTTCTAAAGGTGTGATTCGTGCCGACGCAGATTTAGAACAGCTAGCGAGAAGCTACGAAGCGGGTGGCGCGGCTGCGATCTCCGTACTTACGGAAGAAGATTATTTCTCTGGTTCGCTCGACGACTTGCGACAAGTGAAAAAATTCGTGGACCTACCGGCGCTACGCAAAGACTTCATTTTTGATGAATATCAAATTTATGAATCGGCAGCGGCCGGCGCGGATGCAGTTTTGCTAATAGTGGCCGCGCTCGACGACAACCAATTGGTTTCTCTAAGAAAACTTGTAGAAGACAAACTGGGCATGGATGCGCTGATCGAAGTTCACACGAGTGAAGAAATGCAACGCGCAATCGCATGTGGCGCCAATCTGATCGGTGTCAACAACCGCAACCTGCATACGTTCGAAGTGTCACTCGAAACATCTCTGTCGCTGGCGAAGGGAGCACCACCGGGCACAGTGCTCATCAGCGAAAGCGGCTTAAACAATTCAACCGATCTCGCGCGACTCCGCGACGCCGGCTATCACGGCTTCTTAATCGGCGAATCGCTGATGCGTTCACAAAACCCCGGAGCTGCCCTCCGCGATCTAATGAGCACGCCATGACCTTCGTCAAGATTTGCGGCATCACTAATCTCGACGACGCGCTTGCGGCAGTTGACGCAGGCGCGGACGCGCTGGGCTTCAACTTCTACAAACCGAGCCCGCGCTATGTCGCTCCTGACGTCGCTCGCGAGATAGTCAGTCGTCTCCCGACAACAATCCTGACGGTCGGCGTCTTCGTTAACGAACGATCGCCTCAATGGGTGGAAGATCTAGCCCGCCGCGCATCCGTAACTGCAATCCAACTACACGGTGACGAATCGCCCGACTATTGCCGTGCTATCGAGAATCGTTACGTCATCAAGGCTCTCGCCGCGGGTGCCGATTTCGACATGCGGAGTGCGCTGGATTACGACGTCGACGCGATCCTGCTCGATGCTAAGCACCATGCTTTGCGCGGCGGCACTGGCCGCGTCTTCGATTGGTCGATTGCGATAGAGGCGCGGCGCGCGATACCAAAACTGTATCTTGCCGGGGGACTCGGCATCGAAAATATTGAAGATGCAATCAATTCCGTGGATCCTTTCGCCGTCGACGCGTGCAGCGCTCTCGAAGAAACACCCGGTAAAAAGAGCCACGAACGCATGCGCGCCTTCGTGAGGGCGATACGGAGTGTTAAACCTTGACGCTGCCCCACAGTCGCAGAGTATCCTTGTCCTTGCCCCAAGGTCAGAAACTATCAGATTGTCCTCCCCGAACAAGTTTGTTTGAATTGTCGACCTCTCCGGGTCTGATTATGACTGCGCGGGCAGAAACGAAACACAAACCAAAAGCGGGTGACCGGTCGCGTGGCCGTGTACTCCTGATTACCGACGACGATCAGTCGCAGTTCATCGACGCGATCGCCGAGAAAGGCATCGACGTTGTCGGTGTGTCGAACGGAACCGCCGCACTCGTGTCCTTGCAGCGATCGCGCCCGCATCTCGTCGTCGCCGACATCAAAGCACGCGGCCTCCGAATGCGTGAGCTCGGCAAGATGTTGGCCCAATCGGATGACGGTATTCCGCTCGTGCTGGTCGGGTCGGAACAATCGACGCTTTCGGCCCGGCGTGCTGCGTTACAAAACGGTGCTTTCGACTATTTTGAGTTTCCGGCCGAAATCGAACTGCTGATCGAGCGCACACACCAGTTGGTGCTGTTGCGACAGAAGATCGATCAACTGCGCGCCGACGCCGACCTCGATGCTTTAACGGGCCTCGCAAATCGTCGTCGCTTTCGCGTGGCGCTTGCGCGCGAGGTGGAACGGTGGCGTCGCTATCGTATCCCGTGTGCGTTGTTGATGCTCGACATCGATCATCTGAAATCGATCAACGATCGCTTTGGTCATCCGGCCGGTGATGTCGTGATTCGACAGATCGCGCAAACATTGAAGGAAGTTTCGCGCGACAACGATACCGCGGCGCGTCTCGGCGGTGAAGAGTTTGGTTTATTACTCGCGGGCGTGGATCTCGAGAAGGCCGCTGCGGCAGCGAATCGTCTGCGTGCGGTGCTGAGTACGAAGCGGTTCGAAGGCGTGGGCACTGTGACGGTCAGTATTGGAGTGGCCGGTTGTCCGGAGAACGCCACGACGGAACGAACACTGTATTCCGCGAGCGACCGCGCGCTTTACGTGTCGAAGAATTCAGGCCGAGATCGAGTATCGGTTGCGCCACCACTTCAGGAGAAACTGCCCGGCGTTTGAGATCTCCGCGTTTCTCTGCGACTCTGCGTTAATAAATTCGTACGGTTGCGATTAACGCGGAGAACGCAGCGATGCGCAGAGATCGGTGAGAAAGACAAAGCACCCAAGTTCTAAGCACAAAGCACCAAGTACAAAAAGATGACCTCGCCGATTCCACAACCCGACTCACTTGGCCATTGGGGAAAGTATGGCGGACGCTTCGTTCCCGAAACGTTGATGGCGCCGCTGGAAGAATTGACGGCGGCTTATGTCGCCAGCCGCGACGATGAGTCGTTTCAGTCAGAACTTCAAAACCTCTTACAGAACTACGCCGGCCGTCCGACACCGCTGTTCTACGCTGCCCGGCTGACGGAATACAGCGGCGGCGCGAAGATCTATTTCAAACGCGAAGATCTGCTGCACACCGGCGCACACAAGATCAACAACACACTCGGCCAGGTTTTGCTCGCGCGGCGGATGAACAAACAGCGCATCATCGCAGAAACGGGCGCGGGCCAGCACGGTGTTGCGACAGCGACCGTCTGCGCGCTGTTTGGTTTGAAGTGCGTTGTTTACATGGGCGCCGAAGACATGCGACGCCAGGCGTTGAACGTCTTTCGCATGCAATTGCTCGGCGCGGAAGTGCGCGAAGTGAACGCTGGATCGCGCACGCTGAAAGACGCGATCAACGAAGCGCTGCGCGACTGGGTCACCAATGTTGGCGACACTTATTACCTGCTGGGCAGCGCGCTTGGTCCACATCCTTACCCGCTGATGGTGCGCGATTTTCAAAGTGTGATCGGTAGCGAGGCGCGTGCGCAGATCGTGGAACACGAAGGCCGGTTGCCGGACATATTGATCGCGTGTGTCGGTGGCGGGTCAAACTCGATTGGGTTGTTTCATCCCTTTCTTGCCGATTCGTCCGTGAAGATGATTGGAGTCGAAGCGGGAGGCTCCGGGTCGGAACTGGGCCAACATGCTGCGCGATTCAACGCCGGTGGCGGTGGCCGTCCGGGTGTGCTCCAGGGGACGATGAGCTATGTTTTGCAGGACAAGCACGGCCAAGTCGCTTCGACTCATTCGATTTCCGCCGGCCTTGACTATCCATCCATTGGACCGGAACACGCGTTTCTACACGACGAAGGGCGCGTCGAATACGATTCGGTTTCGGATGACGAGGCGCTCGTGGCGTTTCAACTGTTGTCGAAACTCGAAGGGATTATTCCTGCGCTCGAATCGGCTCACGCAGTTGCCTACGCGATTAAAAAGGCAGGCGCGATGAAACGCGATGAGATTCTCGTGGTAAATCTTTCCGGTCGCGGCGATAAAGACGTTGATTCAGTGCGCGGACAGTTGGAGCATAAATAGTGGGCCGTATCCAGGAAGCGTTCACTAGTCTCAAAGAGCAACGCAGAAAAGGCTTCATCCCGTTCATCACCGCAGGCGATCCCAACCTCAAAACTACCGAGCAAATCCTGATCGAATTGGACCGCGGCGGCGCGACCGTCATCGAGCTAGGTGTACCGTTCAGTGACCCAATGGCCGATGGCCCCGTGATTCAACGCGCTTCCGAACGGGCGCTCAAAAACAGTTTCGGTTTGGATGACCTGCTCCAAATGGTCGCCCGAGCACGCCAACATATCGACACGCCGATCATTCTCTTCAGTTACTTCAATCCGTTGCTTCAGTTTGGTATCACGCGGCTGGCGCAATCAGCGAAAGCCTCAGGCATCGACGGCGTCTTAGTCACCGATCTAACGCCGGAAGAATCGGGTGAAATCGAATCGGAATTACGCGCTAACGATCTGGATATGATCTTCCTCGTAGCGCCGACTTCCACCGACGAACGCTTGAAGCTCGTCGCGGAACACGCAAGCGGATTTGTCTACGCCATCTCGCGAGCGGGTGTGACCGGAACGCGCGAGAAAGTAAGTGCGGAAGCAGAAAAACTGGTGAAGCGTATGCGGGAGTTCACGTCGCTTGCGATCGCGGTTGGCTTTGGCATCTCGACAGTCGAGCAGGTGAGGGACGTGCAACGATACGCTGATGCCGTGGTCGTCGGTTCGGCGATCGTCGCTGAGATGGAGCGGCTTACAAACGCTCCCGACCTGGCACAAAAGATCGGAGAATTTACGCGAGCACTGAATCAATGAGATTTGTGCTATTCTGGCGCGCACAATCTCACGTTGTCGCAGAGAGGGCTGCGACGGGTCGTTTTTCCGAACCTCACCCTCTGGTAAATAAAAGCTTGTTGCAAGTGTGAAACACTGTTCCATTCTCGCTTTGGATGTGCTATATTTTCGCCCTTCGAGGGAGGACCAGCATATGCAGCTTGAGAAGAGGAGCAAAGAAAGAGATGTATGCCATGGCAGATGACCGATTAAGCGCGGACCGCGGCAAGGCAATTGAAGCCGCATTGGCAAATATTGAAAAAAAGTTTGGCAAGGGATCGATTATGCGGTTGGGCGAACGCGACGTTTCAGACATTCCGGCGATCTCCACAACGTCGCTCAGTCTCGATGCGGCCGTCGGCGTCGGCGGCGTTCCCCGCGGGCGCATCGTCGAAATCTATGGTCCTGAAAGTTCAGGCAAAACCACTCTGGCCCTGCACATCGTTGCCGAAGCGCAGAAAGCGGGCGGCGTCGCGGCTTACATCGATGCCGAGCACGCTATGGATGCCGACTACGCGGGAAAGCTCGGCGTAGACATCGATCAGCTTCTCATCTCTCAACCTGACTCCGGCGAACAGGCGCTCGAGATCGCCGAAGCCCTCGTTCGTTCCAATGGCGTCGACGTGATCGTGATCGACTCTGTTGCCGCCCTCGTTCCGCGCGCTGAGCTCGATGGTGAAATGGGTGACTCACTGCCAGGTTTGCAGGCGCGATTGATGTCACAGGCCCTGCGCAAGCTGACGGCCATCGTCGCCCAGTCAAATACCTGCTTTATCTTCATCAACCAGATCCGCGAGAAGATCGGGGTCATGTTCGGCAATCCCGAGACCACTACCGGTGGCCGCGCGCTTAAGTTTTACTCGTCGCTGCGACTCGACATTCGCCGAATCGGCGCCATCAAAGACGGCGATCGTGTGGTGGGTAATCGCACGAAAGTTAAGGTCGCAAAGAACAAAGTTGCGCCGCCGTTTCGCGAGTGCGAGTTTGACATCATGTACGGCGAAGGCATTTCCCGCGAGGGCGACTTGCTCGATCTCGCAACCACGCAACGAGTGGTGGAGAAGAGTGGCGCCTGGTTCTCGTACAAAGGCGAGCGGCTGGGCCAGGGCCGCGAGAACGCCAAGCAGTTGTTGAAGGACAATCCGGAAGTGCTGAAGCGGATCGAAAGGGAAGTCAAACTTAAGCTCGGCCTCCCGGTTCGCGAAGTTGACGCGAAAGCTGCGACGGCTGCTGAGAAGAAGTAAACTGACACGTGTAAAATCGTGTCATCCGTGGCTTCGATACTCATAAAAAACGGCTCGCTGCTGACGATGGAAGCGACGATGGACCCCGCCAAGTCCATCGTTCAGGGCGAGCTGTTGATTGTTGACGGCAAGATTGCCGACGTTGGCGCGCGCGGACGCGCAGCGGATGTTGTTCTTGACGCTGACGGCTGCGCAGTCATACCCGGTTTTATCCAGACCCACATTCACCTATGCCAAACAATCTTTCGCGGCGCCGCTGACGACCTCTCGCTAATCGACTGGTTGAAGAAACGCGTGTGGCCGATGGAGGCGGCGCACTCCGCTAGTTCCATCACTGCCTCAGCGCGACTTGGCATCGCCGAACTCATTAAAGGCGGAACGACGTGCGCACTGACGATGGAGACGGTCAATCACACGAGTGAGGTTTTCAAAGTTGTCCACGAGACGGGGTTCCGCGCTACGGTTGGCAAATGCATGATGGACAAAGGCGATGAAGTTCCTGACGCCTTGCATGAACAGACGGCTGCGTCGATCGATGAGTCGATTGCCTTGCTCGAGTCGTGGCACGGTAAAGATGATGGTCGCATTCGGTACTGTTTCGCGCCGCGATTCGCGGTGAGTTGCACTCGCGAGTTGTTGGAGAAAGTCGCACGTTTGGCGCGTGAGCGTAACGTGATGGTCCACAGCCATGCTTCCGAAAACACGACGGAATGCGCGATGGTTGAAAGTGAAACTGGTTTGCGAAACGTTAACTATCTCGATAGTCTGGGCCTGACCGGATCGCACGTAGCGTTGGCCCATTGTATCCATCTCAGTGACGACGAGATCGACACGCTCGAGCGAACCAGGACCAACGTCGTACACTGTCCGTCTTCAAACCTGAAGCTCGGGTCCGGCATCGCGCCTGTTGCAAAACTGTTGGACCGTAACATTTCAGTATCGCTCGGCGCTGATGGTGCGGCGTGTAACAACCGGCTCGATATGTTTACTGAAATGCGTACGGCTGCGCTGTTGCAGAAGGCGATGCACGGTCCTGAAGTGTTGACCGCGCGCCGAGTGCTGCGGATGGCGACGATCGACGGGGCGCGGGCGATGGGGCTCGATTCGGAACTAGGAAGTTTGGAGGCGGGCAAGCGGGCGGACGTGGCGGTCATCCGCATGGGCGGTTTGCATGCGACACCGGCGGCCGAGCTTGTTTCCTCGCTTGTTTACTCGACCCTTGCGAGCGACGTCGATACGGTGGTAATCGACGGGCAGCTCGTCATGCGAGACCGGAAGCTGTTAACGATCGATGAAGCTGAAACTGTGAAAAATGCGAATGCGGAAGCGAAAGAGCTGGTTAAAAGGGCCTGAAAATAGCTGTGCCAGCTCGAAGGTAGCGACTGCGGGGGGCGCGATCGGCGGCCGAGCTGGCACTGGCGGGCACTATCAATTTTGAATTGGATGGCCGTCTTTTGAACC
>DASRPN010000074.1:0-9898 GCA_035646355.1 Pyrinomonadaceae bacterium
CAACATCGCGCTCGAAATCGCGCTCCAAATTCAAAACATAAAACGGAAAGCCAAGCTCCTCCGCCACCCGACGCGCGTCGTACACGTCATCCAGCGAACAACAACGCGACGGAAGCAGATCGCCGTTTTCGTCGACGTTGATGCCACGCCGCTGGTCCCACAACTGCATCGTAAAACCGACCAGCTCGTGGCCCTGTTCTTTTAAAATCGCCGCGGCGGCTGAAGAATCCACGCCGCCACTCATTGCTACCGCTATTTTCATTGCCAATTTCCGATTGCCAAATGCCGATTTGTCGTTCATCGCGAATTCTCGCAGCTGCCGGTGGTTCAATTCGCAATCGGCAATTGCCAATCGCCAATGTTAAGATGCCAAACAAATGGCTGAAAGCGCAATCCAGGACTATCGAGTCTCCACCGAGCCGTTCTATCTGCCCGTCGCGCGCGAGATAGAACTCTTTGAAGCGGCGCATTCCGCGCGGTTGCCCGTGATCTTAAAAGGCCCGACCGGTTGCGGAAAAACCCGTTTTGTCGAACACATGGCGTGGCGACTCGAGCGTCCGCTCATCACTGTCGCCTGTCACGAAGACCTGTCGTCGACTGACCTCGTGGGACGTTTCCTGCTCGAAGGCGAAGAGACGATCTGGCACGATGGACCACTGACTTCCGCGGTCCGCAATGGCGCGATCTGTTATCTCGACGAAGTTGTCGAAGCGCGCAAGGACACGGTCGTCATCATTCACCCGCTGACCGATCATCGTCGCCGTCTGCCAATCGAAAAGCGCGGCACGATCCTCGAAGCGCCGGCGGATTTCATGCTGGTCGTTTCTTATAACCCGGGTTATCAGTCGATCTTGAAAGACCTGAAGCAGTCGACCCGCCAACGGTTCGTCGCGATCGAGTTTGACTATCCACCACCGGAAATGGAAGCGGAGATCGTGGCGCGCGAAGGCGGTGTTGACGAAGGCACCGCGCGCGATCTGGTTCTAATCGGACAGAAGGTCCGGAACCTGCGCGGCCACGGTCTGGAAGAAGGCGTTTCTACTCGACTCCTGATTTATGCCGCTCAACTCATTGCACTCGGCATCCCACCAGTCGATGCTGCTGAAGTCGCCATGTGCTCGCCGATAACTGACGATCGTGAGTTGCAACGGAGCATTCGCGAGATCATCACGACTGTCATTTAAGCTGTTGGAGACCTACCGGACACAGATCATCGAAACCACCACCGCGATCGCCGGCATCTCGCTCCGGGCCGCGCTCGAGTTTCTGCGAGCAGCGCCCGCGGCAGCGCAGGTGCTCGAACCGTCGGAATTGCGATCGTGGGGTGAGATGGGCCGTCGGCTCGCGATGAGCGACTACGAATCGGCGGCCTCGTTCTTTGCGGGCGGCGTCGCACTGCTGCGAGATGTTCCGGAAGAGCTGCTGCCGGGGATCTTTGCGTTGTGTACGCGCCAGCTGGTCCTGTCGACTTCCGTTGCCAGGGAAACTTTTCAAACACTGCCCGCGATCATCACGCAGATAGATGACGTCAACACGTCTCGCGCAGTTCTCGACATCGCAAACGAGATCGCGAGACGTTCTGCAAAGCACAGTACGGAGTTCATCAACGCTTCCGTGGATGTGTCACGTGCTCTGCGTGATTTCGAGAGCTCGGAAGTGATCGAAGCGGCACTCGCACTGGCGGCGTCGTTCGCGGCGCGCGCAGGTGGAATCGCTGCTGACGCGTGGTCGTCGTTTCTAGCGGCGTTGAACGAACTGTCTCCAGCGAATGCCACGCGGTTACTCACGCGAACCAGCGATTTTCTCGAACGCGGAGGAGGCGCAGCGCTCCAGGTGCTGCTGTCGGGCGGCGAGATACTGCGTCGCGCGCCGGAGATTTTCGACGAGTGGATCGATCTGTTGTGGGTTGTCGCAGCGCATGGCAACGCGAGTCTAGTTGCGTTTGTGAGGAGCAGTCCGCGGTTTCTAAAGCTGTTGACTGAAAGCGCCGTGCGCAGCGAGGCGGTTGGGCTGTCGCGACGAGTGCTGGCGCTGACGAAAGAGATCGCAGCAGTCGATGGAGAGTCGGCGCTGGCGTGTTTCCGGTCCAGTTCGCGGGCACTGAGGAGTGTTTCGATCGAGCAGTTTGAGGCTTGGGCGCGTCGCGGGTTGTCGTCCGGGCGGTCCGGATCCGATGCGCGTGCGAGGCGGAGTTATTTTTCGCTCGAAACGCGTGGCAGTTATGAAGCGTTGCACAGTGGGGGTGCAGGTTTGCCGCTCGACTCGATTCAGCATCTCCTGCGGCTTTATGTGGAAGCATTGACCGGACGTGAGGTCGAGGTCGCCCCGCTGGCTGCCGTGCCGGATGAAGCCCGTATCGGCGACGGGCGAACGATCCACTTGCCGTCCGTGGTGAATGAATTTGGGGACGACGAGCTCGATTTCAGACTTTACAAAGTGTTGGCAGCGCACGCGGCAGGACAGATTGAGTTTGGAACTTATGACCGCGGTGGCGTAATCGGTGCCGCTCACGAGGCAATCCGTGCGGCTTACGATCCGGATGTGCGAGATGCTTTTGCGACACCAGACGAAATGCTGGTCCAACAGGAACAACGACCCTCGTACACCGACGATACTGATTACCGCGAAGTCTTGAAGCTGTTCCCGCTACCTCAACTCGCGCGGCGTATCTTCGGCACGCTTGAAAACGGACGCATCGATCGCCGCTTGCGACACGCATATCGTGGTCTTCGTCGTGACCTCGATCTCATTCGCGACCGTCTCAGCCGACGGCGACCAAACGTTCTCGAGCTGCCTGCCCTGCTTATCCCATTTGAGTTGTTATTCCAGGTGACCTTGCTCGGCGGTGCACGAGACGACTCGCGCCAGTACCACGGGCAAATCGTTTCGGAACTGGAAATCATCGTCGGCGACTATCTTGGAAACGCGAACGCAACTGTCGCCGACACGCTCGTCGCCACCGGCCGCGTTTACGATCTGTTCCAGTCAGTGGTCCCGGCAGACGATTCGGTACAACAAGTTGAAGTACCGGAAGACCAAATCGAGAAAGAAGAAGATTCGGCCGCCACCGAACGCTTAAAGCAACAGCGCGCGCAATCGATGCCGCAGCGTCGCGACGCGCGCGAACTGTTCAATGCCTGGAACGATCCGTCGCCGGAGGGCGAGCCTGATGAGCTTTCGGGCGCCGAAGCGTGGTCGGAATCAGAGACGCCGGAGCAAGTGCTTTCTGAGGGCGAAGTTGCTTACAACTACGACGAATGGGACCGAGAGTTGACGGACCACCGGCTCGGTTGGTGTCGAGTGATCGAGAAGCGTGTGAAGCAGGGCGACCGCGCGTTTGTAGAAGACACGCGCGAACGGCACAAAGGTGTGATCTCGTCGATCCGGCACCAGTTTCAACTGATGAAGCCGGAGAACCTGACGCGCGTCGCGAACGAAGTCGATGGCGAGGAGTTTGATCTGAATGCGGTGATCGACTACGTCATCGATCGTCGCGCTGATGGACATCAGTCGGAACGTATTTACACGAAACGTTTGCGGCGGCGGCGTGATGTTGCGGTGTCGTTTCTGTTGGACCAGTCGTCGTCAACCGCGCGAACGATCGGCCGGCATCCGTTGCAGCCCTACACACGTCCCGGCCGGCGCATCATCGAGATCGAGAAGGAAGGGCTGGTCCTGATGAGCGAGGCGCTGGAGGCTGTGGGCGACGTTTACTCGATCAACGGGTTCACCTCCGAAGGGCGGCGAAATGTGAAGTTCTATGTCGTAAAAGACTTCGACGAGAAGTACAACGATGAAGTTAAGGGCCGTATCGGCGGGATCAACTACCAAAACAACACGCGGCTTGGAGCAGCGATACGTCACGCGACCGCGCGGCTCGCCAAACAGGATGCGCGCACGCGTTTATTGATTGTACTTTCCGACGGGCGCCCTTACGACCATGACTACGGCGATGCACGTTACGCGCGCGAAGACACGCGTGAGGCGTTGCGGCAGGCGAAGACCGAAGGAATTACGCCATTCTGCATAACGATCGATCGCGAATCAGAGGCGGAGTTGCGCGATCTTTACGGCGAGATTGGGTACACGATCATCGATGATGTGTTGTCGTTGCCGGAAAGGCTGCCTGGTATTTATCGTCGTCTCACGACTTAACACCCCAGCCACCGCCGCCGGGAGTCTCGATGCGAATACGATCGCCGGCTTTCAATTCGTGTGAACCTTTCGCCGCGATTGTTTGACCGTTGACCATGTTTGCTCCGGATGCGCCTTCGGCACCGCCGTACAGACCATACGGACCACGCTTGCGACGATCGGCAAGTAGCGACATGCGCGCGGGCACAATGGTTTCGATCTCGCGCACAACGCCGTCGCCGCCACGCTGTTTGCCTTCACCACCCGAACTGCGCCGCAATCGATACTCACGAACACGCAACGGATAGGCATACTCGAGCGCCTCAGCAGGCGTGTTCAAACTGTTCGTCATGTGCGTATGCACACCGCTCATGCCATCGAGCGACGGCCGCGCACCCATTCCGCCCGCAACGGTTTCGTAGTACGAAAATTCCTGCCCTTGCCCTGTGCGGGTGTCGATGCCGCCAATCGTGAGATTGTTCATCGTTCCCTGGCTCGCCGCCGGAATCCGATCAGGCAGCGCCTGCGAAAGCGCTCTGAAAACCGTGTCGACGATGCGTTGCGACGTTTCGACGTTACCGCCGGCGACGGACGCCGGCGGATTCGCATTGACGACGGTTCCGCGCGGCGCAATCACTTCAATCGGCTGCATCAAACCCGCGCTCGCCGGAACTTCGCCCCCAACCAGACAACGAAACACATACGACACAGCGGAAACCGTGATCGCATCAACCGCGTTAATTGCACCTGTCACCTGCGGAGCGCTGCCGGTGAAATCGACTATCGCTCGCTCACCTCGAATTGTTATTCGCACGCGGATCGAAACAGGACCGTCATCGATTCCATCGTCGTCGAGGGCATCTTCCGCTTCATAAACACCGTCGGGTATCGACGCGATCGTATGTCGCATCAGCCGCGCAGAGTAGTTGATCAATTGCGCGGCGTACTCGGTCGCTTCACGTTCACCGCGCCTCTCGACAATCTCCAAGAGTCGCGTCGTACCGGTCTTCAACGAACCGATCTGCGCGTCGAAATCGCCGCGACGCTCGACGTTTCCACGAACATTTGCCAGCAGCAGTCGCATTGTGTCGCTATCGACCATGCCACCTCGCACGATTCGAATCGGCGGGATGCGAATGCCCTCGCCGTAGATATCTGTCGCCAGTCCCATCGATCCCGGCGTCGCACCGCCGATGTCCGCATGATGCGCGCGATTCGCCACGTAAAATAGTGTCCGTGGTCCGTTGCCAGTAGTCCGTGGTCTGCGTGTGCGACTGACTACTGATAACTGACTACTGACTACTGGCGTAACAAGAGTTACGTCCGGCAGGTGCGTCCCGCCCGCAAACGGATCGTTCACCGCAACCACATCGCCTGGAGCGAAATCAATCTCCGCGAGGGCAGCCGCGACCGCCATCGGCATCGATCCGAGATGCACCGGCATGTGATCACCCTGAGCAATCACGCTCCCTCGGGCATCGAAAACCGCACAGGAGTAATCACGACGTTCCTTGATGTTTGGTGAAAACGCGGTGCGTCGCAGCGCGATTCCCATCTCTTCAGCGACCGACGTGAAGAGCGCGCGATAGATTTCGAGCGTCGTGGGATCGAACCTGCTCTTCATAAGGCAATCAAAATGTTTCCGAACTGGTCCACGCGCGCCGTTGCGTCCGCGGGGATCAGCGTCGTTGCCGAATACTCGGTAACGATGCACGGGGTTTTCAGCTTTATTCCGCCGCGCAGTTCGTCGCGTTTGTAAACGGCAACGGTCGTCTTACGGCGATCGAGATAGGCGACAACGCTGTCGTGCCGCTTAACTGCGCCTCGTGCGCCGAGGATCTTTCGCATCGACAACTTGTCAACCATGCCGATCGATCTCAATCGCGCGCTGACGATTTCGATTTCACTCTGCTCCTGCGCGTAGCCGTACCGCTCACGATGCGCACGATGAAAAGCGGCAGCGATGTTTCCGTTTGTCTTAGTAATTAACAACTCAAACGACTGTCCACGATAGCGCATCGCGAGCGCGCGTTCGTGACGTTGTTTCGACGCGGGAAAACCTTCACGACGCAGCACTGCCGCGGCCTCTCGCTCCATCTCACGAAACACGGGGGGCAGCTTCTTTAGATCGCCAGCGTTGTAGCCAAACATCACCGTCAGGCTCTGGTCCTTCACGACGTCGGCAACCAGCACGCCAACAGCTGACAGCGCACCGGGGGCTATCGGCATGATGATCGTCGGGATTCGCAACGCGCGCGCGAGCTCGACCGCATGCAACCCACCCGCGCCGCCAAACGGCAGCAAGGCAAACTGGCGCGGATCGTGCCCACGCTCCACGGAAATATGTCGTAACGCCCGCTCCATGTTTGTATTCGCGACCGAAACAACACCTTCCGCCGCCGCAATTACATTTACTCGTTTGCCTGTCACGCAACTCAAATCGTCGGCCAATTGGCCCAACGCCGCGCGTGCCCGCTCTTCGTCCAACTTGAACTCGCCACCTAGCAAACCGCCGCCACCGAAGTGGCCCAACACGACATGCGCGTCTGTCACGGTCGGCAACATCGATCGTCCATAACACGCTGGTCCGGGGTCCGCACCCGCCGACTCCGGTCCCACGCGCAACGAGCCACCTTCGTCAACGCGCGCGATCGATCCTCCACCCGCGCCGACCGTGTGAATGTCCATCACCGAAACCGCGACCGGCAGTCCCGCCACGACCGCCTCGTTCGTCGTGCGGATCGCGCCGCTGTCGCACAAAGCAACGTCCGTCGATGTGCCGCCCATGTCAAACGTTATTACGTTTTTGATTCCGGCGGACCGGGCGGCGCGCAAAGCACCGACGACACCACCCGATGGACCAGACAGAATCGTCCGCACCGGCTCGTCTGCTGCGACGTCCGCCGAGATGCTTCCACCGGACGATTGCATCACACGCAGATTTGCAGTCTCATCTTTCAGCCGCTTTAAATAACGCCCCATCAACGGTTGTAAATAAGCATTGATGACAACTGTCGACGTACGTTCATACTCGCGATACTCCGGAAGTAGTCGACTCGAGATCGACAAAGGCACACCAAGCGATGCCAGCGACTCAGCAATTCGTTCCTCATGCTCCGGATGCATAAACGAAAACAGTAGCGAGATCGCGACTGACTCAACGCCAGCTTGCTTCAACGTTTGGACTAGACTCGGCAATTCGCTGTCGCTCAGCGCTTCCAGAACCTCGCCTGAAGCGACAACTCGTTCGCCTACGCCAAACCGCAATCCATCATCGACGAGCGGCGGCGGTTTGATCGCGTTGAGGTTGTAGAGTTCCGGTCGTGCCTGACGCCCAATCACCAGCACGTCTTCAAACCCTCGCGTCGTAATCAACGCCGTTCGCGCACCTCGTCGTTGCAGCAAAGCGTTCGTACCGACAGTCGTGCCGTGCACCACATCAACCGCGGTGCCGATTCGTGCTAGTCCGTCTCGAATTGCAAGTGAGGGATCTTCCGGTGTGGAAGGAACTTTGAAAAGTTGAACCCGACCGTCTTTTACAAAGACGAAATCTGTAAATGTGCCGCCTGTATCAACGCCGACGCGCAGGCGCGAACTTTGAGCTTTGTGCTTTGTACTTTGTGCTTTGTTTTTCGTGTTCGCCATCTAATGGTCAAAAAGACCCGTTCGAAGTACAAAGAACAAAGTACAAAGCTCAAAGCTCAACCCAGCATCCACTTTCATTCGACTCGCGAATGGCATCCAGTACCACCTGCACTCGATGACCGTCTTCAAACGTTGCGGCGTCTTTCACCGTCGTCTTCCCAAACTGCATCGCGTCGCACATTGCAACGGCAAACGCCGTGAAGCCGCGCGACCAACTGCTTTCACGCATGCCCTGGGCCATGTGGTCCTGGTCCACCTGCACCGGACGCCAAACGCCGGAACCGGTCGGCGAGCGCCACAGTTCGCCTGTCTCCTCGACCATCAACGCGCCTTTCGTGCCGTAAATTTCGAGCCGGTTTTCATACTTTCCTGACTCGACCACTGAAAGCGATGCCGAACCAGTTGCGTCTTGCGTCAGTTGACCATCAGCGAAACGAAACAACAGTGTCGCTTCGTCGTCAGTCGCAACAGGGCGGGCTTCACCGGAAGCTTTATCAATTCGTTGTTTGATGTGTGTCGATAACAAACCGAGAGTCTTGCTGATCTCGGTGTCGAGCATCCAGCGAAAGGAGTCGATCACGTGCGATCCGATCGCCCCCAGCGTGCCGCCACCCATCTGCGCATCAGACCACCAGTCCCACGGACGATCCGGCAGCGCGCGATAATCGGATCGAAACACATAATTGCAATGACGCACGCCGCCGATGGCGCCTGTTTGCAACATGCCGCGCATCGTGCGGCGACTGTTGAGGAAACGCAGCTCGTGATCGATCAACGCAAGCACGCCGGCCGCCTTTGCTTTTTCTACCATGCGCGCCGACTGGTCTGCGTTCAACGCCATTGGCTTCTCGCACAGCACGGCCTTGCGCTGCTCGAGCGCCGCGAGTGTGATCTCCATGTGTGTCGCAGGAGGTGTGACGATACTGACGAGGTCTACGTCGTTGCGTTGGACCAGTTCCTGCCAGTCATCGGCGACGTGTTCGATGCCAAACTCTTTCGCGACTGCTTCAGCACGTTCGCGACGACCACTGGCGATGGCGACGATCTTCGCCCCCATGCAGTCGCGGAAACCTGGAATTTGCGTGGTCCGCGCAAACCCGGTGCCGACGATACCGATTCCAACCGGGGCCTTCTTCATGGCCCCTACTTTACAGAATTTCGCGCCGCTTTAGCTACAATGGCGCGAGTCAGGATGGTGAAGTCTCTGTGTACTCTGTGTCTTTGTGGTTGGCGATCTTGCAGAAGATACCACGGAGCCACAGAAAACACAGAGCTAAGTTTCTCGGCCGGCGAGTTTGGCTACCATCGTTACGAGCTGGCTGGCGCCGATCGGTTTTGCGATGTGCATCTGGTAGCCCGCTGCCAACGCCTGCATCCGATCCTCATCGCGCGCGTAGGCACTCAGCGCTGCCGCCGGTATGTCGCCACCCTGGTCTCGTGGCAACGATCTTACTTTGCCAATAAAGCTGTAGCCGTCTTCGTCCGGCATTGCGATGTCGCTCAAGATCACGTCGGGACGCCACTCCGCCAGCTTGCTCAACGCATCACTGGCGGAGATACACGCTTTCACTTCCGCGCCCGTGCGTCCGATCACCGTGGTGAGAATCTCGCGTGCTTCCGGTTCGTCGTCGACCAGCAGCACCCGCAAACCGTCGAGCGATCGAACTTCCGACGCATGCCACTCCGCACTTTGCGCAATCGGCTCATAACGATCCGTTAGCAGCGGAAAAGTCGCCGAGAAAGTTGCTCCTTTGCCGGCACCTTCACTCTCGGCGGAAACAGTGCCACCGTGAAGCTCAACCAGATGCCGCACGATTGCAAGTCCGAGTCCTAACCCGCCGAAACTTCGCGTCGTCGAACTATCGGCTTGCCGGAAGCGATCGAAAACGCGCGGCAGGAACTCTGGATCGATTCCCTGCCCTGTGTCCTGGACCGTCACCTTTGCATGCGATCTCTCCTGCTCGATGCGAATCTTGATCTCGCCGCCTTGTGGAGTGAACTTGACCGCGTTCGATAACAAGTTCCAGATGATTTGATGCAAGCGTCCTGAATCGGCGGAGATTGCACCCAAACCTGGCGCGGCCAGGTAGTCGAGCCTGATACCCTTCGCGTCCGCAGC
>DASRPN010000075.1:0-4550 GCA_035646355.1 Pyrinomonadaceae bacterium
TTGCAGGAACGAATAAAGCTCGGGTGTGCTGGTGTTCTCCAGATCGCCCGCGTGCAGTGGCAGCAGATGCGCGGCGCGAACCAGTCCCGGCAATCCCGTTTCGCCGTCAACGTCGATGGCGGCCATCAGATCCAGCCGCAACAGGGCCAGGTCCGTAAGGTCGTCTTGCGTGAGTGGCTCGCCGCGAAGATGTGTGTGAACGCAGCGCAGTCCGCGGAAGCGTCCCGACGCGACGCGCACGCGTTTGAAGTCAGGTAACTCGATGCCGCGGTTGTCGCCAACCATGACGTATTGCACGTGGCCCTTGCGATCGATTAGGGCGCCAATTTGTCTGCGTGTTTCGTGAGACAGTTCGCTCACCTGGCGAGCGAATTCAGGAGTGACAATCTGGCTAGGAGGTATGCGTCTACTGTACAGCTTTTCTATTCGCCGGATCTGGTTCGGCTTCAACCCAAGCGTGTTGCCGAGAACGCTAGTGATAACTGTTTCCCTTTCTATTCCGGGCGCGAATTATACCATAGGCTGCAATTAGACATCGATCCGGTGGCGTCGTATCATGAACGGCTTTTATGGGTAATTCTGTCAAGATACGGGGCATCGATCCGGTTTACGCACTAGCGGGCGGCGAAGTGATCATAGATTGTGTCGGTTTCGACACGCGCGAACCGCGGCGCTGTGGTGTGCTCGTGGGAGACGTGCCGGCGCAGATTGTGGCGATTGGACCACGGCGCGTGCTGGCTACCATTCCCGAAACAAAAGGTGGCGAAGTTGAAGTCAGACTCCAGAATGGGGCTGAATTCAGCGAGCCGTCGCGGCTCACAGTTGCGCGCAAGCTGGCCGGTGATCTTCACCCGGTTGCCAACCCGGCGTTCGATCCGGACGATGGCGGTCTCTTTGTAACCCGTTCCGGATCTCGAGGCGAGGAACTGCCGGTAACACTCTTTCGCATCGACCTCAACGGTGAAGTCAGCGAGTACTCGGGCGACATTCCAAATCCAACCGGAATCGCCTTCAGCCAGGACGGACAGATGTTCGTCTCGAGCCGGCTGGAAGGCGTGGTCTACAAAGTCAATGCCTTCAAGGAAGCGGTTGGCTTTGCGCGAAATCTCGGCGTCGCAACCGGCATTGCTTTCGATCGTGACGGCACGATGTACGTCGGCGATCGCACGGGCACAATCTTCAAAGTCAACGGAATCGGAGAAGAACGCGCCTGGGCGCAGTTGGAACCGTCTGTCTCTGCTTTTCACCTCGCATTCGGACCTGACAATGCGCTCTACGTTACTGGACCAACAGTCACCAGCTTTGATTGCGTCTGGCGCATCGATCCGGACGGCGCGATCGACGTGTTCTTCAAAGGCCTGGGCCGGCCGCAGGGCCTGGCTTTCGACACTGAGGGAAACTTGTACGTCGCTGCTTCACTGGGCGGACGACGAGGCATTGTTCGTATTTCCCCCGACGGCAGTGACGCGAAAGTCGTCGTTGCCGGAGTAAATCTGATTGGTCTGGCTTTCAGTTCCAGCGGCGAGATGGCGGTCGTGTCGATCGACTCCGTTTACAGTTTACCGGCGCAGATCAAAGGTACGCTCTTGCCGCGGTGATTTGGCGAACTTCGTTTTTGACACTCACTGATCGGAATGCTAAGTTGACGCTCGCTTGAACACAGAAGAACTGATTCCTCGGCTTGTCATCTACATGGTGGTGCTGCTGCTTGCAATCTCAGCCCACGAAGCGGCGCACGCGTGGATGTCTTACAAGTTTGGTGACGACACGGCCCGATTATTGGGCCGAATCACTCTTAATCCCGTCGCTCATACAGATCCCATAGGCACGCTGCTGATTCCGATTGTCGGGTTCATCGTGACCGCTATGGGTGGAAGTTTTTTCTTCATCGGCTGGGGTAAGCCGACACCGGTGAATCCGCTGCGTTGGCGGCAGAAGGATCTGGCAAATGTGATGGTGTCGCTCGCCGGTATTCTGGCGAACCTGTTGATAGCCATCATTGCGTTTACGATCTTCAAGGTGTTGTTGATGACGAGCCTCGGCGCTTCCATCCCGGAAGGTTTCGACAGGCCGGTTTCTCTCTTTCTGACCTACCTTCTGATAATGAACGTGTCGCTGGCCGTGTTCAATCTCCTCCCTTTTCCGCCATTGGACGGCAGCAAGGTTTTGGAAACATTTTTGCCCGATAGCATGCAGCCGGTCCTCGCAGTACTCGAGCAGTACGGTTACTTAATTCTGATGATCTTGATGTACATGGGAGTCTTCGGCGCGATCATCGGCCCTGTGCTGAACTTCGTCGAGTACCTCTTGTACTACGGGAACAGATGACTAAACGCATTTTCAGCGGCGCTCAACCCACCGGCAACGTTCATCTGGGAAACTATCTCGGCGCGTTAAAGAACTGGGTCGCGCTGCAGCACGAGTACGAGAGCTTCTTCTGCATCGTGAATCTTCACGCGATTACGGTGACGCAGGATCCGAAACTGCTGGCTGAGAAAACGCGCGACCTGGCGCGTATCTACCTCGCCGTGGGAATCGATCCGCAGGTGTCGACGATCTTTATTCAATCAGACGTACCCGAGCACTCGGAACTCACGTGGGTGCTGAATTGCGTGGCGCGTATGTCGGAACTCGAGCGCATGACGCAGTACAAAGACAAGGCCCGAAAACAACAAGAGAATGTGAGCGTTGGTCTGTTTGATTATCCCGTGTTGATGGCCGCGGACATTTTGCTTTACCAGACAGACCTCGTGCCGGTCGGTGACGATCAAAAACAACACCTCGAGCTTACGCGCGATCTGGCAATTCGTTTCAACCGTGACTACGGCGAGACGTTTAAGGTTCCTGATCCATACATTCAAAAACTCGGCGGGCGGATCATGTCGTTGTCAGATCCGTTGAAGAAGATGTCGAAGTCTGATGACGATCCGCAGGGTTGCGTGCTGCTGATGGACGATGCGGACACGGTGCAACGCAAGTTCAAACGTGCGGTGACCGACTCCGGCACAGAAATACGTTTCGACGAAACCCGGCCGGCAATCAACAATCTGCTGGAGATCTTTCACTTGATCACCGGCAAGAGCCAGACTGAAGTTGAAAATCATTTTGCCGGGAAGGGTTACGCGCAACTGAAAGGCGATCTCGCGGACGCAACTAACCAGTTCCTCAGTCCAATCCAGGATCGTGTGCGCGCGATCACGGATAAAGAGCTCGACGAAATACTCGATCTCGGACGGCAGAAAGCCAGCCGGATCGCAAGAGCGACATTACAACAGGTTTTTGAACGCACCGGGCTAACTACCAATTGGGCCGGCGCCAGCAAACGTTGATGAACGAAGAAAGTCCTGAAACTGTGTTGGAAACACGAGAGGAATCAACGACGTCCTTGAACGTCGCGGGCGCGATGCCGCAGATCGTTGCCGACGATGTTACCGACGATCTAAAGATCCTGCTCGGTGAGTTTGAAGGACCGCTCGATTTGCTGTTGCACCTGATTCGCCAGGAGCACGTCAGTATCTACGACATTCCGGTGGCGCGCATCACGGATGAGTATCTTCGTTATCTGCGAGTGATGCAGGAGTTGGACATTGCTGTCGCGGGAGATTTTCTGGTGATGGCGGCGACGCTGATCGAGTTAAAGACGAAGATGCTGCTGCCGCGCGATCCTCACGCGGTAGAAGAGGAGGAAGAAGATCCGCGCACAGACCTGGTGAATCAACTGCTCGAGTATCAAAAGTACAAAGCGGCAGCGGAGATGTTGTGGTCGCGAGCGACCGTTGAGCAGGCGGTGTTCAAGCGAGCGGAACTGGAGACTGACAAGAACAACCCGGAAGTCGCGGTTGGCGTGTTTGATCTGCTGAAAGTGTTTCAGGACATTCTCACGCGGCATAAAGAGGAGAAGTTACTGGAGATCGAGCGGGAAGAGATCACGATGGCGGAGATGCTGGAGCGTTTGCGCAACATGGTGATGTCGTCGGGCGAGCTCAACCTGCGCGTCTTTTTTGAACGCGCGCGATCGCGCCGTGAACTCGTACTTGCGTTCTTGTCGGTGCTGGAGTTGGTCCGCACCACTGAAGTCCGCTTATTTCAGCGTGAAACGTTCGGCGATATCATTGCCCGCGCGGCAGCGTAAATGAATGGCAACTAACGAAGAAAACACCAATCCGGAGACTGTCGAAACACTCGACGAGGCGGCACTGAACGAAGAGGCGAGCCGCGAACTGGAGGCGATGGTCGCGGAGGCTGAAGCGGTTTCGTCTGCTTCGGCTGCTACCGGCGCGGAAGAACCTGACGATGGTCCGCTGTCGGCGCCGCAAAGTCAGTCGGAAAGGTCGGCAGTCATCGAGGCGCTCATCTTTGTTTCCGACGAACCACTCAGCGCGAAAGTTATTGCCGAGGTTTTGAAGGAAGACAAAGAGGTAATCAATGAAGCAATCATCGCGCTGGCCCAGGAGTTCAATGCGCGCCAGGGTGGGTTGCAGTTGCGAGAAGTCGCGGGCGGTTGGCAATTTGCGACGCGCCCTGAGTATCACGAGCACGTCCGTGCGTTT
>DASRPN010000076.1:0-12640 GCA_035646355.1 Pyrinomonadaceae bacterium
ACAAGATCAGCTAAAACTCTCGCAGGCTGCGGCCCACCCGAGGAGAGGAACGAACATTACCCGTAATGGATTTTCCTGCAAGGAATGAGCGACATGCTACACAACACGAGCAGAAAAAGCAAAGGAGAAAACTCCAAAGCAGTCAATTAGTTTTACGATTTTTATTGCAAGAAATAATGCATCCGTGTCATCTGCGTTGCCGCATGCGGATGACACGGAAAAACTACTTACTCAATCCGCTTTCTTGCGGATGAACGTGGGAACGTCGAGATCATCGACGCGCGGGTTTGCCATCATCGGTCGCGGTAAATCATCCGCGGGCCGCGTTACGAAACGAGGCGGAGGAACCGGCATCGTTGTGGTCGACGCTGCCGAAGCAACTGCCACGGCTTCTTTGTCAAAGCCGGTTGCGATCACCGTAATCTTCATCTCGTCAGTCATATTTTCGTCGATGACCGCGCCGAAGATGATGTTGGCATCGTCATCAGCCGACTCGCGAATGATCGACGACGCAGCGTTGACTTCAAACAACGTGAGATCCGGTCCACCGGTGATATTGATCAAAACACCCTTCGCGCCCTGGATCGTCGCTTCTTCAAGCAACGGCGAGGAGATCGCTTGTTGAGTAGCTTCGATCGCGCGGTTTTCTCCAGTCGCGCGCCCCGCCCCCATCAACGCCATTCCCATTCCCTGCATGATCGATTTCACGTCCGCGAAGTCGAGATTGATCAAACCCGGAACGGTGATCAAATCGCTGATTCCTTGCACTGCCTGGCGCAGCACGTCGTCAGCAACGCGGAAAGAATCGGAGAGAGAGACGCCGCGCTCGACGGTGTGCAGCAAACGCTCGTTGGGGATCGTTATCACTGTGTCGACGCACTCGCGCAACTCGCGCAGACCTTGCTCGGCCTGTTGCATGCGACGGCGTCCTTCGAAGTGAAACGGCTTCGTCACGACTGCGACTGTCAACGCGTCGAGCTCAGTCGCAAGCGAAGCAATGATCGGTGCACCGCCAGTGCCCGTGCCGCCACCGAGACCAGTGGTCACAAACACCATGTCGGCGCCTTCGAGCACTTCGATGATCTTGTCAGTGTCTTCGAGCGCGGCTTCGCGGCCGACGGTAGGATCGGCGCCGGCGCCGAGACCTTTCGTCAAACGGCTTCCGAGTTGAATTTTAATCGGGGCGCGGGAGCGCTTGAGTGCCTGGAGATCCGTGTTGGCAACAAGAAATTCGATGCCTTCGATGCCGGCCTCGATCATGCGATTGACTGCATTGCTGCCACCGCCACCGATGCCGATCACTTTGATCCGCGCTCCGGTGAGGGGCGGATCATCATCAATGAAAATATTAATGCCGGTTCCGGGTTGACGAGTGTCCGGTGTCATAGTTAGTTCCTCTCTCCCAAAACGGGATGGCTTCCAAGGCCGCTTCCTTCTATGTTGCGTTTCTTGAGCCATCGGCATCGATATCTTGCGGACAATATCTTGTGCAACCGGGGCGCAAGCATACAACACATTGTCAGAAAATACTACCAAAACGATTTTTAAATCGTGATACGAAGTGCGTTAACTTTCCTGTCGATCCTCGCCGGCCGACTCCAGTGCGAATCTCTGCCGCTTGAGTGCGATGAGCAAGCAGCGCGAGACCGGCGGCGGCTGCCCACGCGGGGCTTTGAATGTCTTCCACCAACCCACCAAAACGATCGCGTTCCGGAAAACCAATCCGTACGGGCGCGTCGAAAACCTGTTCGGCGATCTCGGTCATGCCGTTGAGTAACGCACCGCCACCGGTCAACACGACGCCGCTCGACAGTTGACGTTCCCAACCCGCGTCTTTGATCTCGTCAGCGACGTGCATCAACACTTCTTCAGCACGCGGTTGCAGAATGTCGCAAAGTATCTGTCGCGACAGTTGTCGTGGTGGACGTCCACCGACTGACGGCACGTCTACTAATTCACCGCGCTCGATCTCGCTCAACGAGCTGCTACATGCGCAACCCACAGTCCTCTTAATCTTCTCCGCCTCGGGTATTGGCGTTCGCAGTCCGAAAGCGATGTCGTTTGTGAAGTGCGAACCGCCAAGCGGGAACACCGCAGTGTGCTGGACCGCGCCGCGCTGGTAAATGATGAGCCCTGTTGTCTCCGCCCCGACATCGACAAGCGCCGCGCCAAACTCTTTGTCATCTTCAGTTAGCGACGCCTCGGCAGCGGCAAGCTGCTCCAGCACCATGTCAGCGACGACCAGGCCGGCGCGGTTCACCGCGTTGATGGCGTTCTGACGCGCGGTCACTGGGGAGGTCACGATGTGCACCTTCACTGCCAGGCGCGCACCGATCATGCCGACAGGATCGTTGATGCCATCCTGATCGTCGACGATGAATTCCTGAGGCAGTCGATCGACGATCTCGCGGCCCGCGGGAAGTTGAATCGCACAAGCAGAGTCGATCGCGCGGCGCACGTCTTCGGCAACGATCTCGCGATCGCGTCCCGACACGGCGACAATTGCCTGGCCATTGAAGCCAAGGATGTGTGAGCCGGCGAGATTGATTGTTACTTCTTCCGCTTCGAGTCCGCTCATTCGTTCCGCATCTTCGACTGCCTTCTTGATCGCATCCACCGCAGCGTCGGGATTCACGATCACTCCTTTTCGCAAACCACGCGCTTCTGCTTCTCCAATGCCAACCACTTCGAGTAATCCACCTTCACCTGGCTCGCCTGCAATACACGTGACCTTGCTTGTCCCTATGTCGAGTCCGATTGTGTGTTGCGTGCGCTTGGCCATCGGGGTTTGCTCCTAGCGACTATTTATCGTCGCGCCGACTCCGACGAGTCAGCGATCGTCTGCTTGCCGGTCACGAGACCGACGACTGCTCTCTTTCCCTGCGAGAGATCGAGGTAACTGATAAGTGGTCCACGAGACGTTTGGCGTTCTCTGTCGAGGACCGTTAGCGCCCACTTAAGACGTGAGGCGTGGTCCTGTGCGCCGAGACGAATTTCGATCTGCGCATCTTCGCCTGCGAGTTGCACACGCACGTCGCGCAGATCGAGCAGGTTTACTTCACTAACTCGATCAGAGATCGACTGTGCATTCCACTCGCGCTGGAGTTCGAGAAACCGGGCGACGCGCTGGCGATTCTCTGTCTGTGCGGCAGTTGTGTTCTCTTCGTTCCAACCGTGCAGGAAGAACGCCGGCATGTGATCCGTGGGCTTCAGTTCGCCTAGATGCACTGCATCGTCGTCGACCCAGATGAAACGTCCGGAGGTGGTGCGGACGACGGCGCGCGGCTCGCGTTCAGTGATGCGCACCCGAATGCCGTCCGGCAAAACACGCGTGACGATCGCGGTACGGACCCACGGCAAGCGTTCCAGGTGCTTACTCATTTGTTCGAGATCGGCGCGCCACACCCCTGTCCCGGCTACATCGCGAACCACCGCTGCTTTGATTTCGTCGTTGGAAGCGCGCACGGCGCCACGTGTTTCGACATTGCGCACTTTGAAGAAGTCGGCGGAAGCCGCGGCGCGATAACCGATGAGACCTACCAACCCAAATATCGCGATCACGCCGATCCGCAACGCGAGCGGAATGTAACCGACAAGAGATCGCAAGCGCGTCGTCACGCTTTGACCCGGTTCGCGATCGCGCCGCGCGGGTCGTTGACCGGCGGACGATTTCGTTTTGCCGATGCCGGTGCGGTTGCCCACTTTCTGAGGTACAACTTGTTCTCTCAAGGTTATTGCTCCTCTTTCTCAGTTGGTGGTTCGGGATTGGAGCGCCAAAGTTCGACTTCATACTCCAACTCAATTCCCTGTTCGCGTTTGACGCGTTCACGTATCTCTTCGGCCAGCGCAAGTGCGTCTTCGGCGCGCGCGTTCTCACCTTCAGTGACGATGAAGTTCGCGTGAACCGGCGACACAACGGCACCGCCGCGACGCTGTCCCTTCATTCCCAGGTCGTCGATGATCTTGCCGGTGCTTGTCGTGCTTGCCGGTGGGTTCTTGAAAAAACAACCAGCGGATCGCGAGCCGTGCGGTTGCGTCGCGAGTCGGCGGCTTTTCGCATCGTCCATGCGTGCTTTGATCTGTTCCGGTTCGTCCGGTGTTAGTCGCAACGTTGCGCCGAGTAATAACTCGCCGTCTTTAAATGACGTGTGACGATAGTTCCACTGAATGCTGTCGCCGGGAATGTCAGTCACCTTGCCTTCACGCGCAACACGCACCGTTTCAGTCACGGTGCCGATCTCGTGATCAAAAGCTCCCGCGTTCATCCAGAGCGCACCACCGACTGTTCCCGGAATCCCGCCAAGACCTTCGATTCCCGAAAGTCCGGCGCGGGCGACGTCGATGCACAACCGTGGCAATGAATAACCAGCGCTCACCGACACGCGATCGCCTTCGATCCGCACCTCGCCTTTCATCTCACTCATGTTCAGAACGACGTAGTGATGATCGTGATCGTCGGCGAGAACGTTGCTGCCGGATCCCAATGGACGCCAACCAATGCCTGCCTGGTCCAACTCGTGAACAATTGCCGCAGCTTCTGCTTCCGTCTGCGGGGAGATGACCCAGTCAATCGCACCGCCGACACGAAGACTGGTCAACTCGGCGAAGCGGCGTCCGCGTTCTGCGCGCACGCCGAGTCGCGCGGCGATCTCTTCGATGGCGCGATCTCGTTCTTCCAATTTGTTTACTTCTTCCAACACGATCACGTTTTCTAAGGTCTCCCGCAAAGGCGCAAAGACGCAAAGACGTCCATCTAATCCTCTCCCTTTGCGCCTTGGCGCCTTCGCGGGAGAACTGCTTGTTCAGCCGACTCATCACTTGCTTCACGCAGTAAACTAAGCAGTTGTTCACTCACTCGATTTACTGTTCCGGCGCCGAGAGTCAGCACGAGATCGCCGGGCTGAACACATTCACGCAATGCCGGCGCGGCGTTCTCGAGTTCGCCGATGTAGTTGACGTCTTTGTGACCGAAGCGCTTGATGGCGTTCGTCAATGCTTCCGCAGTCACACCTTCAATCGGATCCTCGCTCGCTGCGTAAATATCAGTAATGAACAGCACGTCTGCGTTGTTAAATGAGCGCGCAAATTCCTGCATCAGGTCGTGCGTGCGGCTGTAGCGATGCGGTTGAAACAGCACCACGATCCGGCGGCCGCCCGAACCGAGTTTGGCGGCGGCGAGCGTCGCGCGAATCTCCGTCGGATGATGTCCGTAATCGTCGACGACGAGAACGCCGTCAACTTCGCCTTTCGCCTGGAACCGCCGCCCCGCACCAGTGAAGCTGTGAAGTCCTTCGACGATCTTTTCGAAGGGAACTTCCAGTTCGAACCCGACTGTGATCGCGGCGAGCGCGTTGTAAACGTTGTGCAGGCCCGGTACGCGCAGGACCATCTCGCCCATCACATCGGATCCGCGCCACACGTTGAAACTGGATCCGAAATTGTTGTCGTGACGAATGCCGTGCGCCGAAACGTCCGCCTGCGCGCTGAATCCGTAGGTCATGCGTCGCCGTTCGAGGAGGGGAATAATCGCCTGCACGTTTGGATCGTCGAGACACAACACGGACGAACCATAAAACGGAACTTTGTTGACGAAGCTTGCGAAGCACGCACGCACGTCGTCCATGTCGTGGTAATAGTCCATGTGCTCGCGATCAATGTTGGTAACGACGGCGATTGTCGGCGTCAACATCAGAAACGACCGATCGCTCTCGTCTGCTTCAACAACCATGAGGTCGCTCGTGCCGAGGTGCGCGTTGGAACCAAACGCGCCGACAACACCGCCGACAACCATCGTCGGATCCAGCCCCGCGTGTCCGAGAACTGTCGCGACCATCGACGTCGTGGTCGTCTTTCCGTGCGAGCCAGCGACTGCGACGGTATGCGGCTTGAGTCGCATCAACTCCGCGAGCATCTCGGCGCGCGCAATCACTGGGATTGAACGCCGGTGCGCCTGGACGATCTCGGGATTGTCATCGCGCACGGCCGTCGAGCGAACGACAACGTGCGGTTGGCCCACGTTCTCGGCGTTGTGACCTTCGAAAACCTCAACACCCATTTTTTGCAGTCGATCTGTGGCAGCCGAACGCTTCAAGTCGGAACCGGAAACGCGGAAGCCGAGATTGATCAGTACCTCGGCGATACCGGACATGCCGATGCCTCCGATACCGACGAAATGGACGTGTTGAATTCTGCGAAACATTACCGCTTTGCCAGTTCCTCAATCATATCTACCGCTGTTGAAGCAGCATCACCGTGGGCCAACTTCCGACTTGCTTCTTCCATCTGGTTTATCCGCTCTGGCGATTCTGCAAAAACACCGATCTCTTTCGCTAATCGCTCGCCACTCAAATCCTTCTGCAAGATCATTCGCGACGCACCAGCCGCTTCCAACGCTTCCGCGTTCTTCCGCTGATGATCGTCAGCCGCGAACGGGAACGGAATCATGATCGACGCTTTGCCGGCCGCGATCAGTTCCGCTGTCGTCGTGGCTCCAGCCCGGCAGATCACGAGATCCGCCGCGGCGAAATCAGCCATCATGTTGTCAATGTAACTGCGCACGTCCGCTTGCTCATTCCAACTGGCGTCGCTGTACGCCTTCTTCACTTTCTCAAAATCGGCCGGGCCTGTCTGATGCTTGATTCGTAACGTCCACTTCAAACTAGCCAGCGACGGCAACGCCGCTACCATCCCTTCGTTGATTGCTCGCGCTCCCTGCGAGCCGCCGAATACGAGCAACGAAAACCTTCCCGAGTCTCTTTGCTTCGGCGGTATCTCAAAAAACTCGCGACGCACCGGATTTCCGGTCACTACGCCTTTGCCGCGAAAGAACGGCAACGCTTGTTCAAACGAAACCGCTGCGCGATCGACGAAGCGTGCCAGCACACGATTGGTCCAACCCGGTAGCGCATTTGACTCCATCACGAGCGTTCGTCGATTCGTCAGCGCCGCCATCAAAACCACCGGACCGGAAACATAGCCGCCGGCTCCAACGACCACATCCGGTCTGACGGCACGAATCAGGTTCAATGCCGAAAGAAAACTCTTCGGCAGAAGCATTACCCCGCGCATCTGCGCCATGCGACCCACGTTCTTCAAACCCGCACTGTCAATGAGCGACAATTCAAATCCCGCTTGCGGCACGAGTCGTGTTTCGAGCCCGCGCGCTGTGCCGACGAAACGCACCTTTGAATTCGCGTCGCGTCGCATGATCTCCTGCGCGACCGCGATCCCCGGATAAATGTGTCCGCCAGTGCCGCCGGCAGCGATCAGTACTTTCATTGCCAATCGGTGATCGCCGGTTGCCGACTTACCCGACCTTCAAACTTCTTACTCAAACTGGCAATCGGCGATTTGAAATCGGCAATGTTTCCACTCGCGTGCTGCGACACGTTCAGCAAGATCCCGACGGCCGCGAGTGTCGGCACGAGGGACGATCCACCGTACGAAATAAACGGCAGCGGAATGCCCTTCGTCGGTACAAGCGAAAGCACCACACTGATGTTGAAAAGCGCCTGCGCGACGATGCTCACCACAATGCCGAGGCTCAACAACATTCCAAAACGATCCGGCGCGAGCAACGCGGTCCGAACGCCGCGCCAGAGAAACAACGCGAAAACGAAAACGACTGCCAGCGCACCAACCAGTCCGAGTTCCTCACCAATAACCGCGAAGATGAAATCCGAATGCGCGAACGGCAGATACAACATCTTCTGCTTCCCTTGCGCGAACCCGAGCCCGTTCGAGCCACCTGAGCCGATAGCGATCAGCGATTGGACCACCTGAAAACCCGCACCTTGTTGATCGGCCCACGGATCGAGAAACGTCACGAGCCGCTTCAACCGCCACGGGACAAAAATTAACAAGCCCGCTGCCACTACTAACGCCGGCGCTGCGGCCATCGCCAGATGCGCAACGCGCGCGCCAGCCGTGTAGATCACGACGGTAAAGATCAGCACCAGCATCATCGCGGTGCCGAAGTCGGGTTCGATCACGACGAGCCCGGCGAGCAACGCGGTAACCAAACCACACGGCAGAAACGTTCGCCAAAAGTCGCCTTCTTCACCCGCACGCTTCTCAAGGAAGTAGGCGAGAAAGATGATCAGCGCGAGTTTCGATACCTCCGACGGCTGCATCGAGAACCCAGGAAACTTAATCCAACGATGCGCTCCGTTAATCGGACTGAACGCAAACACGCCCAGCAGCGCGATCGTGCAAAAGACCAACAAACCGTAAACGATGCGCCGGTTCTTCAGTTGTTGATAATTGAACTGCATCATCAGCAACATCACGCCAAAACCGATCGCCACCCACACGCCCTGCTTGATCACGTAATGAAACTGGCTGCCGTTGTCGCGTTGGGCCATGATGGCCGACGCGCTGTAGACCATCACGACGCCAAACAACGCGAGGCCGGTTGTGGCAGCGAAAAGCCATTTGTCAGGAGCAAGTTTGCGCGCCATCTCAGTAAGACTTCTCCCGCAAAGGCGCAAAGACGCAAAGCCAATCTCCAGCTTTTACTTTCATCTTTCTTCTTTGCGCCTCTGCGCCTTTGCGGGAGAACTTTCTTTCAGTTCTTCGACTTCCGCTTTGAACACCTTGCCACGGTGTTCGAAACTCTCAAACATGTCGAAACTCGCGCACGCCGGCGCGAGCAACACCACGTCACCTAGCTCAGCCGTCTTAAACGAACGCGAGACCGCATCGTTCATGTCCGTTGCTCGTTCGCTCGGCGCGAACTCACCCAACTCGTTCGCAATCGTTTCCGCATCCTCGCCGATCAAAACAAGCTTTCGCACTTTCGATTTCACAAGCGATGCGAGCGGCTCGTACGGTGCTTTTTTCCCTCGCCCGCCAAGTATCAAGATTATCTTTCCCGCGTCTTGCGCGAATGCTTCGAGGGCTTTTACGGTCGCATCGACGCTCGTCGCCTTCGAATCGTTATAAAACCTGACGCCACCGACCTCCGCGACAAACTCAAGCCGGTGTTCGACCGGATGGAACTGTTTCGCTGTCGCGGCCAATGACTCAACCGACGCGCCCGCTGCGATTCCGGCAGCGAATGCCGCAGCTACGTTCTCGACGTTATGCAACCCGCGCAGTTTCAAATCATTCACTCGCAACAAAACTTGATCGCCGTAAACCAGCTCATCGCCCCGCAGAAAAACACCGTTCTCGAGCTCGCGACGAACGCTGAACCACATAACCTTCGCTCGCAACCCACTGGCCCACGACGAAACCGTCTCATCGTCCGCATTCAACACCGCGACGTCGTCCTCGGTCTGATTCATAAAAATGCGATGCTTCGCGGCGGCGTAATCGTTAAACGTCTCGTAACGATCCATGTGGTTCGGCGTCACGTTCAAAACAATCGCAATCGAGGGTCGAAACGTCTTGATCGTCTCCAACTGAAAACTCGACAACTCCACCACCGTCCAACCATCGTCGCGCGAATCGTCGACCATCGAGATCAGCGCCTTGCCGATGTTTCCACCGACCTGCACGTGCGGTAAACCAGCGTCACGCAACAGTTCTCCAATCAACGACGTGGTCGTCGTTTTCCCATTGCTCCCGGTGATCGCGACAACGCGTCCTTTCAAATAACGGCCGGCGAGTTCAATCTCGCCGATAACTTCCGCCCCTGCTCGTTCCGCGTAACGAATCGGAATAATGTTCGCCGGCACGCCCGGACTAACCACCACCAGCTCAATCTGATCGAGCAACCAGCCTGGCGGATCACCGGGCAACAAACCCACTCCCAACTCTTTCAACGCCGACGCTTCCGGCGACCACTGGTCCAACGGCTTTTGATCGTTTAGGGCAACCGTCGCGCCCTGGTCCAACAAAAACTTCGCCGCTGCAATTCCACTTCTTGCAGCTCCGATGATTAAAACCTTCTTGCTCATCGGAGTTTCAACGTCGAGAGACTCAGCAGCGCAAACAGAATCGCCAAAATCAAAAACCGGAAAACGATCTTCGACTCGCGCCAGTCCTGCATCTCGAAGTGATGATGCAGCGGCGTCATCTTGAATAAACGACGCCCGGTGCCGGTTGTGCGCTTCGTCATCTTAAAAACGCTCACCTGAAGCATTACCGAAAGCGCCTCGATCACGAACACCCCGCCCACCATCAGCAACATAAACTCCTGCTTCGTGAGCACAGCGACTGTTCCCATCGCCCCGCCGATCGCGAGGCTGCCGACGTCTCCCATAAACACTTGCGCGGGCGGCGCGTTGTACCAGAGAAACCCGAGACTCGCTCCCGCCATCGCTCCGCAAAACACCGTCAACTCAGCCGCTTCCGGTCGATGCGTCAGGTCCAGGTATCCGGCCCAGCGCGCGTCACTGCTGAGATACGTGAAGCCCGTCAACGCGCTCATCGCGATGAACGTCACGCTGATCGCCAGTCCATCCAACCCGTCCGTCAGGTTCACTGCATTCGACGAACCGAGTAACACCACGGCGATCAAGATCAGATACAAATAAGGACCAACAAAAGTCTTTCCAACCGGGTCAGATGTCGCTTTGAAAAACGGAATGCTCACGTTCCACGAATACTTCGTCGTGACGTAGAGCATCGCCCAAACACCCACGGCCACCAGCGCCTGGCCCAACAGCTTTTGCCGCCCAGTTAATCCGAGACTGCGTTTCTTCGCCATCTTCGAGTAGTCGTCGATAAATCCGATGGCCGCGAACAGCAGTGTGGCAATCATTGCGGTCCAGACGTAGATGCTCGAAAGCTTGGCCCACAGCAACGTCGAGATCAGGACCGAACCAACGATCAACACACCACCCATTGTCGGCGTGCCGCGTTTGACCATGTGGCCCTGCGGTCCTTCTTCGCGAATCTGTTGTCCGATGTTCCACTTGCGCAGCGCTTCGATTAACTTGCCGCCAAAAAAGAGCGAGATCAGCAACGCCGTTATCGTCGCGTAAGCGGTACGAAACGTGACGTACTGAAAGACGTTGAGCGCCTTTATGAGATACCAATCCTTGTCTTTGAAGTGGTTGAAAACCAACTCGTAAAGAAAGTAATAAAACATCTCAGTTCAGCGTTTAGTTCTCCCGCAAAGGCGCAAAGGCGCGAAGAAAGATTCCTGCTCTTTGTTCTTTGTGCTTTGTCCTTTGTTCTTGGTTCTCTGTGCTTCCTTTGCGCCTTTGCGGGAAACTTTATTCTTCACCGGCCAGTGGAAAACGTTCACGCAACGCAGTCACCACCTTGTCGGTAGCAACGCCGCGCGATCCTTTGATTAAGATCAGGTCTCCTTCCTTCACCTCCCTAACAACTTCCGTCGCCGCATTTTCTGACGACTCAAAAAACCTCGTCGCCACACCCGCCTCGGCGGCGCCTGCCGCGATCTCTTTTCCGAGTCCACGCACACCCCAAACCATGTCGACGCCTGCCCCGGCAATCTCACGTCCGGCATCACGATGCAACGAGACTTCATCCGGACCGAGTTCCAACATCTCACCGGCGATCACGATCAACCGCCTTCTACTCTGACGCGCATCTGCCATCGTATGGACCATGTTCAGTAACGATCGCGGATTCGAGTTGTACGAGTCGTCAATGACTGTAAACCCGGCTGTGAAATCAAATATCTGACCGCGCATCTTCGGCGACTGCGCCGTCTTCAACGCCGCCGCAATCTCCTCGGTTGGTAAGTCGAACGCAGTAGCAACTGCTGCCGCCGCCAACGCGTTACTCAAATTGTGACGACCACTCATCGCCAACGACGCTTTTGCTTCTCCCAACGGTGTGCGCAAACGAAACGAGATCTGACCAAGCGATCCGGTATCGATGTCCGTCGCGGAAATGTCGGCGGCGTTATCGATGCCAAACGTCAACACGCGACCGCTGTGCTTCTCGCGCATGTTCATCACGAGCGCATCGTCGGCGTTCAGTACCGCGATGCCTTCCGGTTTCAAACCTTCGATCAACTCCGCCTTCGCCGCGGCAATGTTTTCGATCGAGCCAAGATATTCGAGATGGACCGGCGCGACCATCAGTTCCACGGCAACGTCGGGCGGTGTAATGCGACACAGCCGCTGAATCTCGTGTGTCGGCGACGACATGCCCATCTCCAACACTGCCAGATCGAACTGGTCGGGCGAATAACGGCCGCTCACCATTCGCAGCACCGACAGCGGCAGTCCCAACCCGTTGTTGTAATTGCGCTCGCTCTTCAACACACGATAGCCGGCGCTGTTCAGCACGTGTGCAGTCAACTCTTTCGCCGTCGTCTTCCCGGCGCTGCCTGTGATCGCCACCACCGGTCTGCCCCACGCGGTGTAAACACGATGCGCAAGTTGCTGCAAAGCCGCGATCGCATCGTCAACTAGCAGCAAACGATCCTTGAGCGCTTCAAGCTGACTGTCGCCAATGACGCGATCGGCCCGTGCGACAGCGGCGATTGCGCCGTTTGCAAATGCGTCGGCGATAAAAGTATGTCCGTCGACAAACTCGCCATTAAAACCGGCGCGGACGTAGTCGGGTTGCGATAACGCAAAGAACAACTCGCCCGCGCCCACAGAACGCGAATCGATGGAATAATCAATAATCTGTTTGTCAAACAACTCGGCGCTTGTGGCTTTAGCTTGCGCGCCCATCAAAGCTGCGGCTTCCCCGACCTTCACGTGATTAG
>DASRPN010000077.1:0-4732 GCA_035646355.1 Pyrinomonadaceae bacterium
GGGAAGTTGGTGGTGCCGATCCGAATTGCAAACAGTTCCGGGAGTCCCATCGCGCGCGCCAGCCACATGCCTAACACCGCACCGACAAAACCGAGCGCGATTGAAACAAGACAACCGCCGCGTGAAAACCCGGCAATCGCCTGACCCAGCGCTCCGCAAATCCCGGCGATCAGCAACAAGATCAAGAGATCGAACAACGTCATACTGTTTGCTCACTTTCCCGAAAATTAGTTTCTCTGCAACCACAGAGAAGACTCTTTTCCAAACATCACAGTTTGTGCAAAGCGAACTCAGCGGCCGGTTCTTTTTTCCATTGCTTCGGGATACCGGGCGCCCTGAATTGTGATTTTCGTAGTCGCGTCGTCGATTTCACGCAGGTCGTCTGGCGTGAGTACGACGTCGACTGCGCCGATGTTCTCTTCAAGTCGATGAAGTTTTGTCGTGCCTGGGATGGGAACGATCCAAGGCTTTTGAGCGAGCAGCCACGCGAGCGCGATTTGCGCCGGCGTCGCGTTCTTCCGTTCCGCGATCGTTTTTATCAGATCTACGACCGCCTGATTCGCTTTACGAGCTTCAGGCGTAAAGCGAGGAACGACGTTACGGAAGTCGGAACTGGCGAAGGTCGTGTTCTCGTCGATCTTGCCCGTGAGAAAACCTCTACCGAGAGGACTAAACGGAACGAAGCCAATACCGAGTTCTTCGCACAGTGGCAACACATCCGCCTCGCGATCTCTCCACCAAAGCGAATACTCACTCTGGACCGCCGTAACGGGCTGTACTTCATGCGCGCGGCGGATCGTTTCCACTCCCGCTTCTGACAGTCCGAAGTGTTTGACCTTGCCGGCGTTGATCAACTCTTTCACCGTGCCTGCGACGTCTTCGATCGGAACTTCTGTATCGACGCGATGCTGATAGAAAAGATCGATGACTTCGATGTTGAGCCGTTTCAGCGAAGCGTCCGCGACTTCCTTGATGTGCTCCGGCCGGCTATCGACAGCGTTCCAACGAGCTGCTCCTGGCGTGTCCGGCTTAAATCCAAACTTGGTTGCTATCACGACTTGTTCGCGGACGGGAGCGAGCGCTTCGCCAACCAGTTCTTCGTTTGTAAACGGCCCGTAAACTTCCGCGGTATCAAAGAACGTAACGCCGCGTTCGACTGCCGTTCGAATCAATGAAATCGCCTGCCGGGTATCAGTGGCCGGGCCGTAACCAAAGCTCAGGCCCATGCAGCCGAGCCCGAGCGCTGACACTTCTAGATCGCTGTTTCCAAGTCTCCGCTTCTTCATCCGCGATGCCCTCTCTTTTCGAAAAGCGGTGCTGCAAGTCTACTCCTCGTGTGGACATCTGTTAAATTGTGTCCATGCGACTGTTGTGCTTATCCGCGTTTCTTATAGCCGTGTTCGTTCCGTCTTATGTGCTCGCGCAAACACCAGTGCGTTTGCCGAACATCGATCCCGCGTCGTATCTGCCGGCGAGGAGACCCGGTCCGACGATCAGAATTTCGCTGGCGAACGTTTCAGTGACGGGCGGGGCTGCGGCTGCTGTTCAGCAAAGACTGCGCACGGTTCGCCAGGCTGCCGCCGAAGCGGACGATCTTGGTCTGCTTATCAACGCTGCGAACAAGGAACTAACTGATCTCCGCGGTGGCGGCTCGATTTCGATCGAAGGCGGCGGTTCGATCAAAACTCAGGTCCAACTCGATCATCACACGAAGTTTGATAGCTCCACCTATGCGTGCGATGTTCAAGGCATTACTGACTTCGGCTGTTTTCTGATCGGCGACAACGTACTTGTCGAAGGAACGTATCAGCCGCCGCAAGCGCTACTCGAGTACTTTCGAAAGGGCAAAGGAAGCAACCATCGAGATCCTTTTCTGCTCGCAGTTCAATCTCTGACGCCGCAACAGTTGGCAGGAACGGGAACCACGATCCTGGAGCCTACATTTGCGAGCGGAACGACGCCCGCCATTGCGGTGTTTCAGGCAAAAGGCGACGCCTGCTGCTCACACACCGAACGATCGAAGAACATCGCCGTCGTTGGTTTTCACATTCGCGGACGGCAACAAATTTATGACGGAGGAGTGAGATCGACGATTCAACTTGGCAACTGCGAACGCTGCACGGCGCAAAACAATTACCTCGAAGACACGGCGTCGATCGGAATTAGTTTCGGAGGCTCAGGACTGGAGAAGAATTACTTCGCAAACGACTGTCTCGCGTATCACAACATCACGAGCGGAGTTGCAGCCGCAAACATTGCCGCCGTCAATTCCGAGAACGTTTACATCACGGAGAATTACGCGTTTCGTCTCGGACATCACGAGCCAAGGTTCGGCGGTGGTGTTTGCGGATTCGATCTCGAAACAAACTCACCCGCCGATCACTCGAAAAACATTTTCGTCTTCAATAACCTTTACGACTTCGAGGGTTCGATTCAGAGTGCGGGGAACGCGATCTGTTTGCAGGATCCGTATAAAGGCGTCAACCGTGGTCTGGTCGTAGCGATGAACAACGTCATGATCGGCGGCAGGGAAGACAGGATTTATCGCTTCATGAGTAACGGATTATTCCTGAACGGACTAAAGGGTTGTCAGATTCGCAATAACTACATTTACCGAACGGGTCAAAACGCAATCCAGGCCTACGGGATCGAGGGTTGCGTGATAGAAGACAACGATTTCGAGTCGACTGGCGGTGGCGGGAACTATACAGTTTCGACCGAAGGCGCAGTGAACAATATCTTCCGGCGCAATAATTATCGAGACAGGCCTGGGCTGACGATAAATGTCCAAACGGGCTTCCTTGAGATTTGCGGAAAGGGCAATGTTTACGAACAAAACCTCGTCAACGGGCGCGACGAAAGAGGCGTCGCCACCCAGCCCTGTAGCGCAAAGTGATCAATAGTTGTAATTTGTCCGGCAATAGGTGTGTTCGAGGGGACCCTTCTTATGAGTAATCGCAAAATCATCACCTCCATCCTAATGCTCTCGACGGTCGTCAACGTGGCTCTCGGTCAAGATCCGCGGCCCTCCGACGAGGTTGTGAGAATCACGACAGAGCTGGTGCAGACCGGCGTCGTAGTAGTCGATAAACAAGGCCGGTTCGTCGACGGACTAAAACCCGGAGACTTCGTGTTGAAAGTCGATGGCCAGCAGGTTACTCCGGCGTTCTTTGAACGCGTGATTGCCGGAACATTGCAAGAAGAGAACTTGGAAGGATCAGTAGGGAAAGGCGCTGCGCCACCACCTCCACCAACTGGGGTCACTTATAAAGGTCGCACAATCATCTTCTTCATCGACGATCTGCACCTGAGCGCGCCGAGTGTTCAGAGGACGAAAAACGCACTTCTGAATTTTGTCGAAAAGGAAATGTCCATCGAGGACCAGGTTGCCGTTGCCACGCCCAGCGGGCAGATCGGTTTCCTGCAACGGTTTTCAGACCTTAAGCCCGTGGTTCGCGCCGCCGTGGGTCGTTTAAATCACAGACCTTACACAGTTCGTGACCTTGAACAGATTCCGATGACGGAGTACCAGGCGCTGCGCATCCAGAATGGAGATTCGTCAGCCGCGGATTACTTTGCGAACGAGATGGTGAAGGCCAACAACGTTAGAGTTCCGGGTGGTCTCGGACCGCCGAACGGTGGTCCGATAGGGGCCTCAAAAGACAATGAGCAACGCCGGACGGCAGGAATGACCGGTGAAACAGCAAGACGCGTCGTTAAAGATCGCGCCAACATGCTGATGCGGCAAAGCGAATCAGTCACCTCGGCGACTCTGACTACACTCGAGAGCATGATGCGTTCAATGGGCACGATGTCGGGTCGTAAACTCGTCTTCCTGATCTCTGACGGATTCTTTCTGAACGATCGCAGTTCCGGCTATAGCAATAAGATCAGCCGGATCAGCGACGCGGCCGTGCGCGGCAATCTCGTGGTTTACTCGGTGGATGCGCGTGGACTCGTTGGCGACACTGACGCGGCTAGTAATCGCCACGACGCGCTCGGACAATTAGCCAACACGAATATCGGCGAGCTGCAAGCGTCGCAGGATGGCATGAATGCGCTCGCAGTCGATACAGGTGGAAAAGCATTCTTCAACACCGGCGCGTTGACGGATGCGATCAAGGACGCTCTTCGCGAAACTTCAAACTACTATCTACTCGCGTGGCGTCCGAGTACCGAAGATCAAAAGTCACCGAACTTCAAACGCGTTGAGATCAGTATTCCCGGACGGCCTGAGTTGTCTGTCCGCGTCGCCCGTGGCTTCTTCTCGAGTGAACCAAAGCCGGAAGAGAAATCGAGCGAAGCGAACAAATCGACAAGCGATACTGCGGTTGCGACTACTGGTCCAACCAACGTCGGTAACGCTTTGATGAGCGCACTAGCCGCTCCCTCGGCTCGCACCGGTCTCCCAACCAAACTCTTCGTCAGTTATCTCGACGTGCCTGGTGCCGGCCCTGTGCTGACCGCCGCAACCCAAATGGCTACTGATGCGCTCGGTTATGGTGCCGACGGAAAACAAGCGGCGGCGATCGATCTCGCCGGCGTGGTTCTCAACGATCAGGGGAAACAGGCAGGCAGCTTCAAGACGCGCCTCAATGTCAATCCGCTGTCGGCGACCGCGGCAGTTAAAGATCCGTCAGTTGTATACAGTCATAAGATCCCGTTGAAACCGGGCATCTATCAAATCCGCGTTGCCGCGCGCGACGAGAAGAGTGGCAACGTCGGCAGCTCC
>DASRPN010000078.1:0-4840 GCA_035646355.1 Pyrinomonadaceae bacterium
GAGTCGCACGTTCCTGACCCACGGCGAACCCGAAGCCGCAAACGCGATGGCCGGCCACATCAAGGATCGCTTCGGCTGGAACGTCCACGTTCCGCAATACGGCGAGCGCGTCGAGTTGGTGTAATACGAATGGAATTCAGCTATAGTCTTAGCTGATTCTATGGACACCCCCGATACAACTCGTCTCCGCGCATGGGTCCAGAATTGGAAAGTTGTTGGACCTGAGCTCGAACGGTTGCGTCACCAGAAGATTCGCAACGCAAGCACTCCTGAATCGATTCAGTTGTTCGACTTAGCTTTCAAAGCCGCATTGCGAAACACTCCACCTCGCATCACCTCGGGACTAGTCGAGTTTCAACGACTCCTTCGTAAGCTTCCGCGAAAATGATCGATCTAATCAACGAGGCACACAAGTTTCAGACTTATTGCCGGAGCTTGAGTTGGGATTTTTGTTTTATTGGTGGCTTGGCACTGCAACACTGGGGCGAGCCACGCTTGACCCGTGACATCGATGTCACGCTCCTGACCGGTTTCGGATCAGAAAAGGAGTTCACCTCGACAATTCTTAGTGCCTACGAACCTAGAATCACCGATGCCGCGGCTTTTGCTCAACAGCATCGAGTGTTGCTGGTGAGAAGCAGTTCTGGGATCGATTTTAATGTCTCGCTCGCCGCCCTGCCATTAGAAGAAGAGATGATCCGGCGCAGTAAGGATGCGGAATACTTGCCCGGCATCGAGTTACGAATATGTTCGGCTGAAGATTTGATCGTTTTGAAGTCTTTCGCAATCGATCGCAGGATTGGCAGGATGTTTCTTCAGTCGTAACAAGACAGGGAAGTGAGAACCTCGATTGGACGCACATTCTCCCCATGCTTGAGCCGCTGGTTGCTGTCAAAGAGGAACCGCAAATCCTCGAACGCCTCAACAACCTGCGCCTCGCCGCAGAGTAGTGAATCCACGGCCCGACGCTTCGCTTTGCCCAGTTTCTCTCCGTTGCTATACTCCCGCTTTTCCATCCTAAGCCTGAGTCAGAGGAGCAATCATCGTTGAGTGTGCTAGTTGATAAATCTACCCGCCTTGTAGTGCAGGGCATTACGGGGAAGGAAGGGACGTTTCATACGAAACAGATGGTGGAGTATGGAACGAACGTCGTCGGAGGTGTGACGCCGGGCAAGGGCGGGACGACGCATGAAGACATTCCCGTTTTCAATACTGTTGCTGACGCGGTGAAAGAGGCCGGCGCGAACGCGAGCGTGATTTACGTGCCGCCGTCATTCGCGGCCGACGCCGTAATGGAAGCGGCGGATGCAGGTATTCCCGTTGTCGTCTGTATTACCGAAGGTATTCCGACGCTGGACATGGTGAAAGTCAAAGAGTACTTGAAAGACAAACCGACGCGTCTGATTGGTCCAAACTGCCCCGGCATCATCTCGCCGGGCAAGTGCAAGATCGGGATCATGCCGGGACACATTCATCGCGAGGGTCCAATCGGCGTCGTCTCTCGCTCAGGAACACTGACGTACGAAGCGGTCGGACAGTTGACGGCGTTAGGCCTCGGACAATCGTCGGCGATCGGCATCGGCGGCGATCCGATCGTCGGCACGACGCACGTTGACGCGTTGCGACTCTTTCAAGCTGACCATGAGACCACGGGCATCGTGATGATCGGCGAGATTGGCGGCACGGCCGAAGAAGAAGCCGCCGCGTTTGCGAAAGAAAACGTGACCAAGCCCATCGTCGCCTTCATCGCCGGACAAACAGCGCCGCCAGGAAGACGTATGGGCCACGCAGGCGCGATCATCGCAGGTGGTAAAGGCACCGCAGCGGAAAAGATGAAGGCACTTGCCGAGGCCGGAATTCACGTCGTCAAGTCACCCGCCGATATTGGAAAAGCAATGAAGGAAGCTCTTTAAAGAGCTTGGAGCTTTGTTCTTTGTCAGTAGTCCGTGGTCAGTGATCAGTTGTTACAGGCGACTCCACGGACCACTGACAACTGACAACTGACAAAGCACAAAGCACAAAGCACAAAGAACAATAAACATGTCCAACCTAACATTCGGAATCATCAAACCCGATGCAGTACGCGCCGGTCACGCCGGCTCGATCATCCAACGCATTCTCGACACCGGATTTAAAATCCGCGGACTCAAACTCATTCACATGACGCGCCAGCAAGGCGAAGGCTTCTACGCCGTTCACCGCGAGAGACCATTCTTCGCAGGTCTCGTCGAGTTTATGTCGAGTGGACCATGCGTCGTCATGGCCCTCGAAAAAGAGAACGCAGTTAAAGCATGGCGCGATTTGATGGGCGCGACCGATCCGGCGAAGGCCGACGACCGAACGCTCCGCAAAGAGTTCGGCGGCTCAGTGGGCGAAAACGCCGTTCACGGATCCGATTCCGATGAGAACGCGGCGATCGAAGTGTCGTATTTCTTTAGTCGTCTCGAACTAGTTTAGTTTTTGTCAGATGAAGTATTGCCCGCAGTGCAACAGACGGTTTGATGACGCCTGGATAACCTTCTGTACGGACGACGGCAGTCTGCTGCGCGACGAACTAACGCCACCCGCTGATCCGAACTGGGATCCGCGCATCCGTCCGACGCAGTACGACGACCCGTCCCAACGCGCAACGCAGTGGGTGCCTCACGACACGCAGCGGAGCGGCGGTTGGATGCCGCCTGATGAGCGCGATCCAATTGAGCGCGGTCCGATCGAACGTCCGTGGCAACCACCACCAGCCCCACCTCTGCCGCAGCGAAATGTCACACCGGGACCACCGGGAATTGCAATCGCTTCATTGATAATCGGTTTCATCGGTGTGATGTTCGGTCTTGTTTGCGCCATGCCGGTTCCCGGAATCATCGCGATAATCCTCGGTATTACCGCACTCCGTCAGATGAAAGCGGCTCCCAATCCGACGGGGCGCGGTTTGGCTATCGCCGGAATCGTGATGGGCGGCGTCAACCTTGCGTTCTTCTTGTTCGGGATCCTCTGGTTTATCTTGTCGCTTCTGTTTGGGTGACGTTGCGCGGTGGTTTAGAATCGTCGCGAATGAAACGCTGCCAAACCTGCAATCGGACGTACACGGATCCGAACCTGAGTTACTGCATTGACGACGGTACTCCGTTAACGACCGAGTTGGACGACGAGGCGCCATATCGTCCGCCGTCAGCCTATGTTCCGCCAGGCACCATACCTCCGGAAAAACAGCGACGAGCGTGGCCGTGGGTCGTGGGGTTAATTGGCGCGTTTGTGCTCGGTGTGATTGGCATCTCGATCGCCGCGGCGATATTCGTCCCGCGAATGGTGAGATCGCGGCAAGGCGATCTACCAGTAGTCACGACAAACGAACCGGATCAACCAGACAATCTCGACGCTCCGGTCCCGACCGACGAACAGCAAGTGCTGGCACAGTTGACGCAGATCGAGAATGAGTGGACCGTCGCCAACATCAACGCCGACAAGAAAAAACTCGATCGCATACTGGCTGACGACTACGTCGGCCAGGCGCCGTTGCCTGAACGCGGGCTACAGGGTAAGAAGGAATACCTGGATCAGATCACGCGCGACCTCGTTACCGAAAGATGGGAATTTACCGATCTGAAAGTTGACCTGTCTGGAGATCGCGCAACGCTCACCGGGAGGATCACGTTCTACGGCGGCGGTCAGCAGGAAGATTATAATTTCACAGACAAGTTTGTCTGGCGTAACGGCCGCTGGCAGGCGACGGGATCGGAAATGTCTCCAACATAGTAAGCACAAAACAAATGTCAATCATCACCGACGTAATCGAATCAACGAAAGCAATCATTCAGGGCATGGGTGTGACGTTGTCCTATATTCCGAAACGCAAGTGGACCGTCGAATACCCTGACGAGCCCGTTACGGTGCAGCCGCGTTATCGCGGACAACATCTGTTGCACGTGGACGAACTGGGCCGCGAAAAGTGCGTGGCCTGTTATCTTTGCGCCGCTGCCTGTCCGTCTGAATGCATCTACATCGTGGCTGCCGACGATCCCCGGCCTCCCGATCAGCGCATTGGCGTGGACGAACGATACGCCTCCGTCTACAACATCGATTACGGGCGTTGCATATTTTGCGGATACTGCGTCGAAGCGTGTCCCAAAGACGCGATCACGCACGGCTACAATTTCGAGCTCTCGGTTTACAGTCGCGCAGATCTCCTCAAGACCAAAGATGATCTGCTAATCACGAAACAGCTACAGTCGAAGAACTACCGCGTCGCGCTTTCCCACGAAGATGTCGACTCCGAGTACAAAGAAGTGTGAGCGAGTTTCACTATCGATGGACGTTTGACCTCAAATCGAGCCCCGAGCGGCTATGGCCGTTCATTGCCGATACCAACCGTTTTAATCGCGACACCGGTATTCCCAAAATCGCTGTCGATCAGGAAAAAGGACAGCGAAACGCGCGCCGGAAGCTGCGTCTCTCGATCTACGGTTTGCCCGTCGAGTGGGAAGAGCAGCCGTTTGAATGGGTCAAGCCGGTGCGTTTCGGCGTCGAACGCATTTACAGCAAAGGTCCGATGGCCCGATTAAGAGTGCTCGCCGAATTGAGCGAGAAACCCGATGGCGGTACACACCTCACTTACCAACTATGGGCCACACCGCGAAACCTGCTTGGTTCTGTAGTCATACCGTCACAAATGAAACTCATCAGCGCGCCCAAATTCCGCGCCGCCATTCAGGACTACGACAAGTTGGCAATAGCGGGAGCAGAAGCCGCCTCGCACGATCCCGACACTTCGCTCTCGGCGTTCGATCTGTCGCGGCTGCAAGCGCTTCATCGAAAGTTGATCGACTCGATTGCCGATACAGAC
>DASRPN010000079.1:0-4479 GCA_035646355.1 Pyrinomonadaceae bacterium
TCAGGCGGACGAAACTCCAGTCGCTTCAACTTCGGATTCGTCGAAAACATCGGAATACGAATCGCCGCCGAACGATTGCGAGCCGAATACGCCAGATTCACCGGCGCCTCAAACCCCGGCACCAGGCGCTTGTAACTGTTCGTCGTCGGCGCAGCAAACGCGACGATGGCAGCAGCGTGCTTCAATAGACCACCAATGTAATGTTTCGCAATTTCTGAGAGCCCCGCATAACCGTCGCCGGCAAACAACGGCTTCTCACCCTTCCAGAGCGATTGGTGGCAGTGCATACCGGAACCGTTATCACCATAAAGCGGCTTCGGCATGAACGTCGCCGTCTTTCCAAACTGATGAGCAGTATTGCGAACTACGTATTTAAAGATTTGAAGATTGTCCGCCGTTCCCAACATCGTCGAGTAACGGAAGTCGATTTCACATTGACCCGCCGTCGCGACTTCGTGGTGATGACATTCGACGGTGACGCCGCACTTACCTAACGTCAGCGATATCTCGGATCGCAGATCGGTTAGTGAATCAGTCGGCGGTACAGGTACATAGCCTTCTTTCGGACGGATGCGATAACCGTGGTTAGTACCGGCAAACTCGTTTGCGTCGCGGCCGCTGTTCCAGTGCGCTTCGTCGGAGTCGATTGTGTATCCGGCGGAGTGTTGCTCGGTGTGAAACTTAACGGCGTCGAATACGAAAAACTCAGCTTCCGGACCAAAGAACACCGTGTCGGCAATGCCGGTGAACTTGAGATAACTCTCGGCACGCTGCGCTACCGAGCGCGGGTCGAAAGCGTAACCCTCCTTGGTAATTGGATCGACAGCATTGCCGATCAGGCAGAGTGTCGGTTGTTCGGCGAACGGATCCATCCAGAAACGTGTTGCATCAGGGACGAGCAACATGTCTGACTCGTGAATCGCCGCCCAGCCGCGAATGGAGGACGCGTCGAAGCCGAAGCCGTCTTCAAACTGGTCTTCTCCGAGTTCCGCGATGGGGAAGGTTAGGTGTTGCCAGGAGCCGGGCAAATCCGTGAAGCGAACGGAAACGAATTTGGCGCCCTGATCAGTTGCGTATTTCAAGACAGTCTTCGGGTTCATCTTTTCTCCTGAAATTTGGGAGTGTCGGGGGTTCTCTTCGCCCTGCGTTGGTGTGTGGTGCGAAGTATTGGGAGCGGGTAACGGACTCTCGGAAAACGAACGAGCGTCATGGAACGACGGCGCGTAAAAAACTGCCATTATAGTGGCCACTCGATTCATGTCAAGTTTTAGACGGACCGCGGATTTTATGGATGAAACAAATTGCGAAAACCTTAATGTTTTTGCATAGATCCGTGGCTTCGGCGCAACACGTGAAACAAAAAAGTTATAGACCGCCCCGGCCATTTTCTGTTACATTGCGACGCTAAAGCGTTCCACCCAACAACAACTCCGCAACTCGAATCGGAACATGTACAGCTGTGCTTTAGTTGAGAGGGGAATCATTTCGATCAAGGTGTTACTTCGAAGGCAGGAGACCGCTAATTGACCACGGCAATCGAGCAAACGCTCGAAACTTACGGAATTGAAAACTGGGGTGCTGGATACTTTGACGTAAACCGGAAGGGAAATCTTATCGTCCGCCCGGTCGAGGGCGACCCGCGTTCCGCGGACCTCAAAGAGATCATCGACGACCTCGCCAAGCGCGGAATCACCGCGCCCGTCCTGCTCCGCTTTCCGCAGCTTGTCGCCGCTCAGGTCAGAAAACTTCAACGCGCGTTCAGCCGCTCAATTCGCGAATTCGAATACCAGGGCACGCACATGTGCGTCTATCCGATGAAGGTGAATCAACAGCGCGCAGTCGTCGAGGAATACCTGCGCGAAGGTTCACGTTATGACTTCGGACTCGAAGCGGGTTCCAAACCGGAACTCTACGCCGCCCTCGCGCTCGAACAGCCCGGCGACAGCCTGCTCGTCCTGAACGGTTTTAAAGACGAAGAATTCATCGAACTTGCCTTCGCCGGAGCGAAAGTCGGAAAGAGGGTCGTGATCGTGATCGAAAAACTAAACGAACTCGATCACGTGCTGAACATCGCCGAACGTAATGAAGGCGCGCTGCCGATGCTCGGCATGCGCGTAAAGCTCTATTCGAAAGGTTCCGGTCGTTGGGAAAAATCAGGCGGCGAAGCGGCAAAGTTTGGATTGACGACCACCGAGTTGCTCGAAGTGATTCGGCGTCTCGAAGAAGCCGATCGTACAGACATGCTCAAGCTGCTGCACTTCCACATCGGTTCACAGCTCACCGACATCAAGCGCATCAAGAACGCGATGAAGGAAGCGGCTCGCGTCTATGCGAAGGTCTACCAGATGAAGGTGCCGATCGATTTTCTCGACGTGGGCGGCGGCATGGCAGTCGACTACGACGGCTCGAAAACGGCATTTGATTCGTCGGCGAACTACACCGCGCAGGAGTTTGCCAACGACGTGATCTACGTGATCAAGCAAGTATGCGACGACGAAAACGTGCCGCATCCGACGATCATCCAGGAATCCGGACGCTTTCTCTCCGCCTATCATGCGATCCTGGTAACCAACGTGCTCGACGAGATCGAAACAGTCGTCGAAGACATCACGCCGATCGAAATCGACGAAGACGATCCGCAAGTTGTGACCGAGCTCGGCGACCTGCGCGAATCGATCACCGTTAAGAACTATCGTGAGTACTACCACGACGCACTTGAACATCGTGAAGAGTTGTTCACCTTATTCAATCTGGGTTTGATCTCGCTCGAGGACCGGGCGAAAGGCGAAGTGCTTTTTTGGGACGTTTGCGAGCGCGCCGACAAGTACGCACAGCAAGCGAAATACGTCTCGGAAGAGTTTAGCGAGCTGCGGCGACTGCTTTGCGCCAAGTACCTAACCAACTTTTCAGTGTTTCGCTCAGTGCCCGATCATTGGGCGCTGGATCAGTTGTTCCCGATCGTACCGATTCATCATCTCAACCGCACGCCAACTGAATACACGACATTGTGCGACATCACGTGCGACTCGGATGGGATCGTCGATAAGTTCGTCGACCTCCACGACGTCAAACAAGTTCTTGAACTCCACTCCTTGAACGCCGACGAGCCTTACTATCTCGCTTTCCTGCTGGTGGGCGCATACCAGGAAGTGATGGGCAACAATCACAATCTGTTTGGCGCACCGCACGAAGCCCACATTCATATCGATGAGGAGGGTTTTTTAATCAAGAAAGTCATCAAGGGGACGACTATCGGCGGCGCCGTGGAGCGCGCGCGTTACGAGCGCAGCTTGTTGCACGACGGATTTCGCCGGTTGATCAATCGCCGCGTGAAAGATGGTGAGTTGAGCGAGGCTGACGGCGCGGAGTTGGCCCAGTTTTACGAATCTCGTTACGAAGCCTATACCTATCTGGCTGTTAATGGCGTTAAATCACGCTCCCGAAGGCATACGGATTATTAGTTATGTAGTACGCAAGAATTCCAATCAGTAGAACGCTTCAGTTCGAGAGGTTCATTACCTGCATGGTCACTCAACGCAAACCAAAAGCTTCGAAGTACTTGACCACTCCCACCCGCCCAGTTCAGGTCGATCGCGATCGTTCGGTGGCCGGACTCCTCGAAAAAATGGAAGGCACGGGTTTTGGTGGCCGGCAACTCGCCGAAGCCCATCGCATCTGGCTGGACATGCTCGGTGACAATACGACGATCATCGTCTCCTCCTCGGGTGCTCTAATCCCCGCCGGTATGCGACGTTTACTGGCCTACGTGATCAAGAACCGCTTCGTCGACGTTTTGGTCTGCTCAGGCTCGATGTTGTTCCACGATCTTCACGAGACACTCGGGCGTTATCACTTCCAGGCGCACCCGACCATGACCGACGCTGAACTCGAATCAGCTCAGATCAGCCGCATGTGGGACTTACTCGCGAGCGACGAAGAGTATCGCGAAGCAAAAGAATGGATTGGGGGCTTCACAAATCAACTCGATCAAACACGCGCGTTCTCAGGACGAGAATTTCTCCACCTGCTCGGGCGCGAACTGGCCGAGATCGCATCCGAAGACGGCATCCTCACATCCGCATACAAAGCTCGCGTTCCGATCTTCTGTCCAGCAATCGCCGACAGTGGCCTGGCGGTCGGCATCGCCGGCGCTCGATTCGAAAAGAAGAACAACTTCCTCTTCGACGTCATCCAGGACGTACTCGACATGATGAATGTGATGGCCCAGGCACGCGTCTCGGGCATCATCAATCTCGGTGGTGGCACGACCAAGAGTTTCATTCAACAGGCTACGCTTTCATCGTTCCTGCAAAAAGAACATCATCACGGGCACAAGTACGCCATCCAGATCTCAACGGACACTGCTCATCCCGGTGGCAGGTCGAACTCGGTGTCCTTTGACGAGGGCCTGATTTATGGCCGGCTCGCGCGCGGCGCCCACACGGCTTACGTCCCGTGCGATGCAACCATTGCGCTCCC
>DASRPN010000080.1:0-31559 GCA_035646355.1 Pyrinomonadaceae bacterium
CTATGGGTTACTGGTTCCTAATAGCTTCAAGCCCTCAACCAGCGGTGGGAAGTTTGCTAGCTCCTCTTTCTTAACGCTCCAGGTCGTGAACAAATATCCCAGCATCTTTGGACCAGCGTGCTGGCGGCTGTAGTTGATGAACGTCTTCGTCGCGTCGACGTTCTTCCAACCTGAAGGCAACACGCGGAACCCTTTTTCGATAAACATCGGGATCGAGGGATAACTGTCTCTCACTTCGTAGTGCCAGTCGCAGATGATGATGTCTTTCGGGATCAAATCGACCGCCGCTGCAGTGCCGTTCTTCGCCGCTTCCCACTCGCCATAGTCGTACTTCGCAGCGTCAATCAGCCGGTCGCCCCACATCAACATCTGGACGCGGCGCTTTCGGACCAGATGGCCATGAAGCTCCTTGACGGCGTTTGCAAAGAGCAGTCCCGGATCTTTACCCTTCGTCGACGGCGACTTCTCTGATCCGAGCAGAAACACTTCATCCATGCCAACGTGAATCGCGTCGGCTTGGAAGGCGTCGATGAGTTCATCCAGGAGTTTGAAGATGATGGGCCAGACTTTTGGATTCAACGGATCCCACTCGCGACAATAGATCCCTTCGTTGTTGGGAAACGCACCGGGTGTCAGATCGAATTGCGGATACACCGTGAGTAACGGAAAAGTCTGCGCCTTCCACGACTGATGGCCCAACGATTGAAACTCCGGAATCAAACGAATACCGAACTTCTTGCACAACGCCGCGAAGCGTCGTGCCCCGTCGCGTGTGATTGGACTGGTTCCGAAACGCAATTCCGGATGCGACTTAAACGCGAAGTTGTAATCAACCTCGAGGATGATGACGTTGATTCCCTGCTTCGCGAGGGCTTCAAGGTTCTGTCCAAGCGCGGCGAGATCCGCATCGGTGTTGTAATTCAACAGGTGCACCGCGCGCCATTGCTTTGACTTCGCTGTCGCGACGAACGGCACGCACAGCAAGAGCAAAGCGACGAGGATTAATCGCTGGGCGCAGTTGATCATTTCGGCGTTTCGAGTTTCTTCAAGTTTTCGACGGCGCTCGTGTTCTTCGGGTTCAGCTCGAGCGACTTCTTGAAGTTCTGAATTGCCAACTCGCGCTCGTTCATGTTCATGTACGCCTCAGCAAGACTGTCGTAAGTGTTGAAACCCTGCGGATACGCTTCGACGTTGAGCTTGAATATCTCAATCGCCTCTTTCATCTTGCCTCTGGCCATCAACCGGTAACCGAGCGCATTCAACTCCGGCTCTGCGAAATCGTACGTCGCGGCTTGTTTCGCTTTTAGCTCGCGATACTCGGCAACCGCGGCAACGGGGCCCTTCTCGCTAATCGTCTTTTCGACAACGGCGGCGATCGACATCTTCGGCAGATCGTATGGCTGGTCGTAAAGGATCTTCGCGATGTTCTGGCCCAATCGATTGAGATTCGGACTGCCGGTGTTGTCGAGGATCACAACCAGGTGCTTCTCGTTCGGAAAGCGCACGATGGTAGTGGTGAAACCGTTAATGCCGCCGCCATGCGTGATGACGGGTATCGATTGCTCCTTCACCTTGAACGACGCGTTGGTGACGATCCAACCATATGCATAATCCTGGAGAAACGGTTTGTACAACAGCTCTTTCGACTGCGGCGTCAGCAGTTTGTCCGTGTAGAGCACCTGGTCCCAGAGATACAAATCCTCGACGGTTGAATACAGCGAACCCGCGGCGTACGGGATCGACATGTCGAGATACGGGGCGTTGGTGTAACCCGTGGCTGTTTTCGCGTAGCCCGATGCGCGTTTTTGAAGGAGCGGATCGTGCAGATCGTAGCCGGTGTCTTTCATCCCGACTTTATCGAAGATCATTTCTTTCAGCGCCTGCTCGTAACTCTTTCCCGTTACGCGCTCGATGATCGCGCCGAGTAGAAAGTAACCGGAGTTGTTGTAGGCGTACTTCGTTCCGGGTTCGAATTCGAGATTGCCGCTCGTGTACTGCTTCACGAAGTCGCTGACTTTGTACGGATTGCGACTTACGTTCGCGAAAAAGCCCGGCTGGCCCGTGTAACTCGGAATGCCGGACGTGTGCGTGAGCAGATGATGGACCGTGACCTTCTCGCCGATGTCCTTCCGATAATCCGGCAAATAGTCTGAAATCTTTCCGTCGAGTTTGATCTTTCCTTGCTCGACCAGTTGGAGCGTCAGCATCGACGTAAACTGTTTCGTGATGGAGCCGAGGCGAAACTTTGTATCGGGCGTGTTGGGAATGTTCCACTCCATGTTCGCCAGCCCGAATCCACCTTTGTAGATCACCTTGCCGTTCTCCGCGACTAAGGCGGAGCCGTTGAACTGGCGATATTTATGGGCAAGCGTAAGTACTTCCTGGATCTTCGCCGCGTGATCCTGGGCTAGTGCCGCTTGTTGGGAGACAAGCAGTATCGTTGCTGCATAGAGAACAAGAGTAATCGAGATGCGGAGGGTCTTTTTCATCGTTTCGGTCCTCTTCGTAAATGTATGAGTCAACGCAGCAGATCGAGAAGGTTATTGTGGCCGCCGTGCTCGGCCCAGCCGGCGGCGGTCGAGCCGACTTTCGTGTCCTTAATATTACGATCGGCGCCGTGCGCAAGCAGGAACTCAACCATCGGACGATGGCCGTTGAGCGCTGCGTAGTGCAAGCCTGTGGCGGCATAGTCGAAACCGCCGGGAATCACGTTGATCTCAGCGCCTTTTTCCAACAGCAGTTTGGCGGCGTCGATGTGGCCGTGCATGCAAGCAAAAACGAAGGCGTTATTGACGATGCCCTGCTGGTCCTGAGACCAGGAGTGGACGTGGTCGATCAGCGATTGCTTCACTGAACCTCCGCAATTTGACCCCTCAATCGTTTCGACCTCGCCCCATGGCCAATTAATTTTGCCAGCCTCGGATTTTAGGGTTCCATCCGGATTGAAAAAATCTTCGATTAAATCGGTGCGACCGAGTCCGGCTGCGGTGCGGAGGTTTTGCACTTTCGCGCCACGCTCGAGTAACAACGCAAGCACGTTTCGAGAGTTCCAGTACAGTGCTTCTTCAATCGGCGACCAACCACCGGTCCCGTCGATCGCTGCGCCGTGATCGAGTAGCAACTCAGCGCAGGGCCGGTTATCCATGCTAGCGGCCGCGACGAATGGTTCATTTAGCTCCGCGCCGGCATCGATCAGTATCTGCGCCATCTCCGCATTGTGAGGTTTGTCTTTACCGTCGAGCACGACGCATTGGAGCAAGGTGGGGTGACTTCTCGTCGATCGTGCCGTCGCAAGGGACGGGTCAGCGGCGATTGCGGCTTTGAATTGTTCAAGATCGTTCGTTTTGACTGCCTTCATTGCGGGATGAAATTTCGCGTTCATAAAACCGTTACCTCTTGGCACATTGTTCCACACATTACGCTGATAAACATATTGCGGTTCGTTTTTGACCAAACAAGTGCGCGGACAGCATAATCGATGACTATGAACGACAAAGACCCGTTAGCGACTTCAGGATTGCCGGCATTAGCTCCTCGCAAGTTGCCGAACACGGGTCAACCAACCGAGTCGAAGTTCTTGATTCTTGTCGTTGATGACTCGGCTGATAATCTTGCCGTCATCAGTTTATTTCTTCAACACCAGGGTTATAGAGTAGTGACAGCGAACAATGGTGAAGACGCTGTTAACGTCGCGGCGCAGATGTTGCCCAACGTGATTCTGATGGATATCAACCTGCCGGGATTAGACGGGTTGGGAGCAACGCGCAAGATTCGCGAAACGGAAGCGCTGCGTGAGGTGCCGGTGATCGCGATTACGGCCTTCGGCACCGAGGGTTTTCAACGAGCGGCGTATGATGTCGGCGTAGCGGGTTACTTGACGAAGCCGATCGATCTCGATCGAATGCATCAACTGATCGCGCGACTGCTTTCGCCAACCGGATCCGGCAAGTTGAGCGGACAGATCTGAATCATTTATTCCTTCTTCAGAAAACTAAACTATAGAGTCGTTTCATAGTGGTCTCCTATCCGAAGAGTACATGGAATATAAAGCATGCAACCAACGCGTAGACAGTTTGTAATTGCCGCAACGGGTTTTGCGATCTCACACGCATTGCTGCGCCGGGTCGGGTTCAGCCAGCAGAAGAAATCAACGAGGGTTATTCTACTCGGGACGAAGGGTGGGCCACGAGTCGGCGAATCGGGTCGCAGTAATCCTTCGACGCTCATCATGATCAATGACGTTCCGTATCTCGTCGATTGCGGGTATGGAACGACGAAGCAGCTGCTCGCCGCGGGAGTCGCACTCAACCGCCTGCGGTACGTCTTTATCACGCATCATCATTCAGATCACAATCTCGATTTCGGGCCGCTGTTGTATAACGCGTGGGTCACGGGGCAACCGATGCGAGTCGACGCTTATGGTCCAACCGGGATGAACGAGTTGGCCCGTAACTTCTTCAAGTACTTAAAATTTGATATCGACACGCGCATGGTAGATGAGGGACGATCGGATCCGAATAGTTTGATAACAACTCACGACGTGAGTAAACCGGGTGTCGTGATGACGAATGATGACGTGAAGGTCAGCGTGTGCTTGGTGCGTCATCCTCCGATCACTCAGGCATACGCTTATCGTTTTGACGCGAAGGATCGTTCGGTGGTGATTTCAGGTGACACTGCGTACGCGCCGGAACTGGCTGAGTTTGCGAAAGATGCGGACGTACTGGTCCATGAGGTGATGTATCTGCCCGGTATTGACGCGCTCATCAAGCGTCTGCCAAACGCGAAACGCCTGCGAGAACACCTGATTGTCGCGCACACTCTCCCGGAGGAAGTCGGCAAGATCGCCTCGCAAGCGCGCGTCAAAACCCTCGTCCTCTCCCACTTCGTCCCCGGCGACGATGCCACGATCACCGACGAACAGTGGTCAGAAGGCGTCCGGAAGCACTTCAACGGGCGCGTTGTCGTCGGGAAAGATTTGATGGAGATCTAATTGGAGATCCCAAATTCGGATCTCCAATTCGGTCAAAAGCGACTTCCAGCGCGGCGCCCGCTCCGGTATCATCTCGACGCCAACCCATTAGCTTCCCAGGAGGATAGTCATGTTTACCAGACGTTTCCTAGTTCCGTCGGTTTTACTGTTCGTCGTGTTGATGTCGGCAGCGTTGTGCGCGAGAGCGCAAACTACGAACAAGGTTCCGCTGACGCACGAAACGATGTGGATGATGAAGCGTGTTGGGGCGCCGGTGCCGAGTCCGGATGGGAAGTGGGTGGTGTTTTCCCTCGTCGAACCGGCTTACGACGAGAAGGATCAAGTTTCGGATTTGTGGATTGTCCCCACGGAAGGAGGCGCGAAACCGAGACGTCTGACGTTCAGTAAAGGCGGCGAGAGTGGCGTCGCATGGAGTCCCGACAGCCGCCAGATCGCTTTCTCAGCGCGCCGCGAGGGCGACGAAGCGAGTCAGGTTTATGTACTGGACGTAGCGAATGGTGGCGAAGCAGTCAGAGTAACTTCCCTTTCAACCGGAGCACGCTCGCCGCAATGGCGCCCGGACGGCAAAGCGCTCTCGTTTGTTAGCACCGTCTTTCCCGGCGCCGCGGACGACGAAGCAAACAAGAAGATCGCCGCAGAACGCAAAGCACAAAAGTATCGCGCGCGCGTTTACGAAAAGTTTCCCATTCGCAACTGGGACAAGTGGCTTGAAGACACGCAGGTTCACCTGTTCATTCAAGACGCTCAACCCGGCGCCAAAGCAAAAGATCTACTCGCCGGAACAAAACTCGTAACCGAACGCGGCTACGCAGGCCGCACCACCGACTCCGGAGACGAACTCGACGCCGTGTGGACACCAGCAGGCGATGCACTCGTCTTCGTCGCCAGCACCACACGCGATCGCGCCGCGTACGCGCAAACAAACACGTCGCTCTTCAAAGTATCGACCAGCGGCGGCGAACCCGTCAGATTAACGGCAAACGCCGACAGTTTCACCCGGCCCACCTTCGCTCCTGACGGCAAAGCGCTCTACGCCCTCACCGAAATCGAATCAGATACAAAAACTTACCATCTAAGTCGACTCGCGAAATTCACATGGCCCAACCCCGGACAACCGACAACCATCACGGCGAGATACGATCGCTCAGTCAGCAGCTTCGCGCTCACACCCGACAGCCGAACGATCTACCTCACCGCCGAAGAAGCAGGAAACGAAAAACTCTTCACCATGCCCGCTAACGGCGGTGAAGTAACGCTCGCGATGGACATGATGCGCGGCGTTTACACAAACCTGCGCATCCCCGCGAAAGCATCGTCACCGATCCTGATTGCAAACTGGGAAAGCGCCACTAATCCCCCTGAGGTTTTCCGACTCGACCTCACTTCGAAAACTCAACAGCCACTCACTTCATTCAACGCTGAACAAGTCGCGAAGATCGACTGGCTGCCACTTCGTCACTTCTGGTTCACAAGCAAAGCCGGCAAACGCATTCACAATATGATCGCGCTGCCGCCGAATTTCAACGAACGAAAAAAGTATCCGTTACTCGTGTTGATGCACGGTGGACCACACAGCATGTGGCGTGACAATTGGGGACTGCGCTGGAACTACTACCTGCTCGGCCGGCCGGGTTACGTCGTGTTGCTGACGAACTACTCCGGGTCGACCGGATTCGGCGAGACGTTTGCCCAGAGCATCCAGGGCGATCCCTTCAAGGGACCCGGCAACGAGATCAACGAAGGCGCCGACGAAGCGATTCGCCTGTATTCGTTCATCGACGGCTCCCGTCAGGCGGCAGCCGGTGCAAGCTACGGCGGGCACCTCGCAAACTGGATGCAAGCAACCACCACACGTTACAAGACACTGATCAGCCACGCCGGTTTGATCAACCTCGAATCGCAATGGGGCACGAGTGACGTGATCTATTCGCGTGAGATGAACAACGGCGGACCGGTGTGGGAGCAGGGCGCGGTCTGGCGCGAACAGAATCCGATCCGATTCGCTGCGAATTTCAAGACGCCGATCATGCTTTCAGTCGGCGAGAACGACTTCCGCGTGCCGCTGAATCAAACGTTGGAAAACTGGAGCGTCCTGCAACGTCTTCGCATTCCCAGCCGTCTGGTGGTCTGGCCAGATGAAAACCACTGGATCCTGAAAGGTGAAAACAGCCGCTTCTTTTACCAGGAAGTTCACGCCTGGCTTAAGAAATACCTCGATGACTCGCCCAGCATGACCTCCGGTCAGCGTTGAGCACCACTCAATTGGTCTTACCGCAAGCGTTTTATTGCCGGGATTGGTAATAAATTACGCTTGACAGTCGCAATCCGCGTGAGGCAGAATACGCCGCCTGCAAATGCAAATCAGCGACGAGGCCGAAGCCTTGTCTTTCGGTAGAACAAACACAAGCGAGTGAGTTTGGTGGTCTCGAAAGCAGATCTCCGTAGCCGCATTGGACTTGAGGTTCAGGCTATGCCATGCGTCGCAACCATAAACTCTTGGTCTTACCACTCAACGCCATCGACCGGCGAGCGTGCGTTTTCAGCCGTCTCACTAATGGAGAATAAAGTTATGTTTACAGAAAACCCGAACAGACGAGTTTTTTGGGCCGGTTTGCTAGTGATCCTCGCGGCCTTTACGGCCCCCGCACAGGAATTCAGAGGATCGCTCGCCGGTAAGATCATGGATCCGAACGGCGCTGTCGTTCCCGGGAGTAAAGTCGACATCAAGAACGTCGAAACGGGAATCACCTCGAGCGCGACCACTGGTGAAGACGGCGCTTACAGTTTCCCGCTGTTGCCGCCCGGCAAATACCAGCTCACGGTGACGAAGGAAAACTTTAACACCGCGGTGCGCGACGGCATCGAGGTTCGGGTTGCGGATCGTCTGACGCTTGACGTGCAACTGGAAATAGGCGTGACCGCGATGGTAACCACTGTCGCTTCAGCACTGACGCTCGACACCGGCACCGTCAACACGGGCACTGTCGTGACGGGCAAACAGATCAGCGAGCTGCCGTTGACCGAGGGTACTGCTTACCAATTAGCGACGTTGGCTCCGGGCATTGCTTACACAGGCAATCCTCTCTTCACTGGACCAACGTCCAATGGCAACCTCGCCGCCTTCCGGTCCAATGGTGCAACCGGGGCAAACCAGATCACACTCGACGGTTCGCCTAACTACGCTTTCGATGGCGGCGTTGGTTTCTCGCCACCATCCGACGCAGTGCAGGAATTCAAAGTCCAAACCAACACCTTCGACGCGCAGCAAGGTTACTCCGCGGGAGCGACCGTAAATGTCGCAGTGAAGAGTGGCAGTAACGATCTCCACGGGTCCGCGTGGTACTTCAATCGCGATCGCAGCCGCACGGCGAACAACTTTTTCGGCAATCGCAGCAACCAGGCGCGACCGATCAGGACCTATCATCGTTTCGGCGGCGTGTTCAGTGGCCCTGTTGTGTTGCCGGGTTTCAACGGAAAGGACCGCACGTTCTTCCTCGTATCGTACGAACGTCTCAAAGACAACATCGCAGAACCGCAAATCTTCACCGTGCCGACTGAAGCAATGCGTCGCGGCGACTTCTCCGCGTTGATCGTCAATCGCAACAACATCGCAGCCGCGGCGAACACGGTGATCTTCAACCCGTTCTCAGGTACGCAGAGCGGCAGCAACGTCGTGCGCACGTCGTTTGGTTGTCCAACGTCAGGCGCACTCCCCGCGAACTCGCAGTGCAACATCATTCCCAGCAACCTCATCAATCCAGTAGCGGCAAATCTGATCAAGTTTTACCCCTCGCCAAACATCGCAGGTGTTGGCAACGGCACGCAGAACAACTTCTTCTCGAATCAACTTCGGCACCAGAACTATCGCGGCTGGCTCGCGCGCATCGATCACCGCATCAGTTCAACCCAGTCGATCTTCGGCAAGTACTATCACAGCTTCAACCCGGAAGATCGCCAGGACTGGGCGGGCGTGGTGAATGGTTTTCCGATCACGCGAGGGTTTGAATTCCGCACCAACGACGGCGGTAACATCGATTACACCAACGCAATCAACTCGAACCTGGTCTTCGACATTCGCGTCAGCTTAAATCGCTTCGTGCAGGAACGCCGTCCGGCGCAACTTTTCGATCCGGCCCAACTCGGGTTCGCAGCAGCGTCACTCGCCGCCATGCGTGGGTACCAGTACTTCCCGCGCATCATGATCCGAAACCTCGACGCAACGCGCCCGATCAGATCGACCCTCGGCTCGACGCGATCCGATTGGAACGAAGGCCGCATCCGCCCGTTCTACATGGGTTCAGTGCAACCGACGATCACCCACGTCGTCGATAATCACACTTTGAAGTACGGTTACGACTTCCGCGTCGTCCGCGAAAACTTCAGCACCGATGCTTACAAAGGCGGACAGTTTTTCTTTGACGGTTTGTTCACAGCACCGGCGTCCAATTCATCGACCGCCCTGCGAAATGTGTTTGGCCGCGACGTCGCTGCATTCCTGCTCGGTGTTCCAACCACTGGTTCGGGCGGCAACGCAAGCCAGATCGACAACTCGATCAACTACTCGGTCCAGTCGCTTTATCACGGTATCTTCTTCCAGGACGACTGGCGCGTTTCCAAAAACCTGACGCTCAATCTCGGCCTGCGTTTCGACCTCGAGCAGGGTTTGACCGAACGTTACAATCGCATCCTTCGTGGCTTCGATCTCGGCACGCCGAGCCCCATCGAAGCGCAAGCCCGTGCTGCGTACACCACTTCATTCAATGCAAACCCGGCAAACTTTCCACGCCACCCGAGTGAGTTTCGCGTGCTTGGCGGCTACACGTTCGCCAACGAAAACAACCGGAATGTTTGGGAGGCGGATCGCAGTAACTTCCAACCACGCATCGGCCTGTCTTATCAGTTGAACGAGAAGACAGTGCTTCGTGCCGGTTTCGGCGTGTTCATGGCGCCGTTCATGATCGAAACGCCGCAACAAATCGGATTCGCAGGCACGACGCCTTTTGTGCCTTCGAACAATAATGGTCTGACGTTCGTCGCGACGCTGACGAATCCGTTTCCGGCCGGACTGAGCGCGGTTCAGCCTTCGTTCGGATCGAGTCTTGGTCTGCTGACGGGCATTGGTGCTGATGTGGCGAGTGAGGCCGCGCCGATCGTCGGATTGCTGAGAAAGAACGCGAAGTTCGCGCGCGTCGTGTTTGGTATTCAACGCGAGCTGCCGGGCCAGATTGTTGTCGAAGCAAACTACATCGATGCGCATGGATACGATCTCGCGGTCAGTCGCAACCTAAACTTCGTACCGCGCGAGTTCCTCGGCACGGACCCGGCCAGCGACACTGCTTCAAACACTTTCCTGTCGACGAACATTCCGAATCCCTTCCGGAACCTCGTCCCAGGCGGCAGCGCATTCAACACCGCCGCGAACATCTCGCGCGCGCAGTCGCTGCTCGCGTTTCCGCAGTTCGCTGCTCTTTGGGTTCAGGAGTACAACGGCACCAACCGTTACAAGTCGCTTCAGATGCAAGTCAATAAACGCTTCGCGACTGACATGACGCTGACCGCGACGTACACCTATTCCAATCTTCGCGAAAAGGTCAGCTATCTGAATCCCTCCGACACGGTTCTGGAAGATCGGATCTCGCAGTTTGATCGGCCACACCGGTTTACATTCGCAGGTGTCTATCAATTGCCGATCGGACGTGACCGCGCGTTTGGTAACAACATGAATCGCGTGCTCGATGCAGTCATTGGCGGTTGGCAGTTGAATGGAACTTACGAGTGGCAGAGTGGCGAGCCTTTCCTTTTGACTGCGGCAAACCTGTTCTTCCCAGGCGATCCGACGACGATGACCAGCCGGCTCGGCGATGGCGATGGAGGGGGCGGCAAGTTTGGCATCGATCGATCTGCATTCGACGCGCCGGGCCTGGTGGCACTGTCGGCGTTTGGCATACGCAACGTTCCAACAACACTCGAGAACCTGCGTAACCAGCCGTACTCCGTTGCGAACCTCTCGCTCACGAAGAATTTCAACATGGGCGAAGGGCGCCGGTTGCAGATTCGCGCTGAGGCGTTGAATGCGTTCAATCATCCGTACTTCGGTGCGGGCATCGGTCTGAATCCCGGACCGCCGGGGGCGCCGAATGCTGCTTTCGGCATCGTGACGACGCAACGCAACAATCCACGCGACATTCAGTTTGGAGCGAAGTTCACTTTCTAACGTTTGGTATCTGTATTTTTCTCGTGCTGGAGGACCGTTTTAGTTGCGCTGCTGTTCGCAGTGAGCGCGGCAGGCCAAAGTAATGCCAAACGAATCCTCGTCGCGGCGGACGGATCGGGTGATTTCAAGACCGTCCAACATGCGGTGGACCATATTCCCGACGGGTACACCAATGCTCGCATACTCACGGGTGAAGCTCGTCAGGCAGTTGGAACGATCGCGTGGAACGACGCGCAAAACAAACCCGCTGAGTGGTACGCCAGCGCCGAGGCGTTGCGCATTGCAGACAACCTGATTCTCTATCAACGCGAGTCCGGTGGTTGGCCCAAGAACATCGACATGGCGAAGCTATTCGATGAAAAAGATCGGGCGCGGCTTCTCGCGCAGAAGAAAAACAACGATTCGACGATCGACAACGGCGCAACTTTCACACAGTTATCGTTTCTGGCGCGTGTCTACACCGCGCAACCGCACGACCGGCATCGCGAGTCGTTCCTAAAAGGATTTGATTACCTGCTGAAGGCGCAGTATCCAAATGGAGGCTGGCCGCAGTTCTATCCGAACCTTAACGGCTACTACAAACACATAACCTTCAACGACAACGCCATGATCGGCGTCATGAAACTGCTGCGCGACGTCGCGGCAAAGAAACCGACGTACGCGTTTGTTGACGAAGCGCGACGCGCGAACGCAGCGAAGGCTGTAGAAAAAGGAATCGAGTGCATACTGAAGACGCAGGTGGTTGTAAATGGCCGGCGCACGGTGTGGTGTGCACAACACGACGAAGTCACCCTTGCGCCTGCCGGTGCCAGAACGTTTGAAGTTATTTCGTTGAGTGGTGGCGAAAGTGTCGAGATCGTGCGATTCCTGATGTCGTTAAAGGAACCATCGCCCGCGGTCGTTGACGCGATTGAGTCGGCGGTGGCGTGGTTCAGGCAGTCCGAACTAAAAGATGCCGAAGGTAAATCTGTTTGGGCCCGATTCTATGAGATCGGCCCCAATCGCCCCATCTTTGTCGGTCGCGATGGTGTGATCAAGTACGATGTGAAACAGATCGAAGAGGAGCGACGAGAGAATTACGCCTGGTACGTTTACGACGCAGCAAAACTATTGAGCAAAGACTATCCTGCGTGGGTGAACCGCAGATCCTTAGAAACTAAATGACGACAAGACGCGAGTTCATCAAGGAACTTCTGATCGGCGGAGTCGTGGTGGCTGTCGCACCGCGACTGATTGCGTTCGGAGCGGAGACGAGTCCGTGGGAAAAAACGATGCCGGCGATCCTAAACCGCATCCGGCCACCTCGTTTTCCCAGTCGCGCGTTCTACGTCACGCGATTCGGCGCCAAAGGCGACGGCAAGACCGATTGCACCGCAGCTTTCCGGCGGGCGATCGATCAGTGCACGAAGGCCGGCGGTGGCAAAGTCGTCGTTCCCGCGGGGTCGTATCTGACGGGTGCGATTCATCTGAAGAACAACGTCAATCTCGAAGTCGCAGAAGGCGCGACGATCAAGTTTAGTCAAAACCCGAAAGATTTTTTGCCTGTGGTCTTTTCGCGGTGGGAAGGTGTTGAAGTTTTCAACTACTCGCCGTTCATCTATGCGTTTGAACAGCGGAACATCGCGATCACCGGTAAAGGCACTCTCGATGGCCAATGCAACTCGGAAGCGTGGTGGCCCTGGAACGGACGTCCCCGCTATGGATGGAAAGATGGAATGCCGCAGCAGCGTCCCGATCGCAACGCGTTATTTGCGATGGCGGAGAAAGGTGTACCAGTCCGCGAACGAATCTTTGGCGAGGGTCATTATTTAAGACCGCAGTTCATTCAACCTTATCGCTGCCAGAACGTGCTGATCGACGGCGTTACGATTCAGAACTCGCCGATGTGGGAGATTCACCCGGTCCTGTGCCGCAACGTCATCGTTCAGAACGTACACATCAACAGTCATGGACCAAACAACGACGGCTGTAATCCCGAGTCGTGCACGGAAGTGCTGATTAAAAATAGTTACTTCGACACGGGTGATGACTGCATCGCGATCAAATCAGGACGGAACGCGGACGGCCGCCGGTTGAAAGCTCCAACTGAGAACATCATCATCCAGGGTTGCCGGATGAAGGACGGCCATGGCGGGATCACAGTCGGCAGCGAGATCTCGGGCGGTGTGCGCAATCTTTTCGCAGAAAACTGCCGGCTTGACAGTCCAAACCTCGATCACGCGCTCCGCGTGAAAAACAACGCGATGCGCGGAGGTGTGCTGGAGAACTTCCACTTCCGGAACATCGAAGTCGGTCAGGTGGCCCATGCCGTGATCACGATCGATTTCAACTACGAGGAGGGCGCGAAAGGATCGTTCACTCCCGTCGTTCGCGATTACACGGTGGACCAACTGCGCAGCACGAAAAGCAAACACGCGCTCGACGTGCAAGGTCTAACCGGCGCCCCAATCATCAACCTGCGATTGACTAACTGCACGTTCGAGAACGTCGCCGATGGCAGCATCGTGAAGAACGTGAAAGACCTGACGCACGACAACGTCAGGATTAACGGGAAGTCAGTTGATTCCATTATGTCAACGCCGCCGATCTCTGAACGTGCGGCCGCAACGGCGATGACGGCACTATGGCGAGACGCGGCCAGAAAAGAGAACGGTTATCCTGCCAAATGGACCTACGATCATGGTCTGGTGTTGAAAGGAATCGAGCGCGTTTGGATAAACACCGGTGACAAGAAGTATTTCAAGTTTATTCAGGACAGCTTGGACCACTTCGTCACGGACGACGGTTCCATTCGCACTTACACGATCGACGAGTACAACATCGACCATGTCCTTCCCGGACGAAACCTGCTCATGCTCTACCGGGAAACGAAGCAGGAAAAGTATCGCAAAGCGGCTGCGCTTCTTCGCGAGCAGTTGAAAACACACCCGCGCACATCGGAAGGCGGTTTTTGGCATAAGAAGATTTATCCATGGCAGATGTGGCTCGACGGTCTCTACATGGGCGAACCGTTCTATGCCGAGTGGGCCGCCACCTTTAATGAACCGGCGGCATTTGACGACATCGCCAAACAGTTTATCCTGATGGAGCGTCACTCACGCGACGACAAGACCGGGCTGCTGTATCACGGCTGGGATGAATCGCGGAAGCAACGTTGGGCCAATCCGGAAACCGGACGCTCACCACACTTCTGGGGTCGCGCGATGGGCTGGTATGCGATGGGCCTTGTCGACACACTCGATCATTTCCCGCAAAGCCATCCGCAACGCCGTGAGTTGATTGCGATTCTGAATCGTTTGGCAGAGGCGGTCGCTAAATACCAGGACCCGCGCTCGGGAGTGTGGTACCAAATCCTGGACAAGGCTACTGCAAAAGGAAATTACCTGGAGTCGTCGGCTGCGTGTATGTTCGTCTACGCATTGGCGAAGGGCGCGCGACTCGGATACTTGCCGGCAAAATACTTCCGCGTGGTCGAGGATGGATATCGCGGGATTGAAAGGGAGTTTCTCAGAACAGCCGCCGACGGCCAGCTAAATCTCGAAGGCACCGTGAGCGTTGCCGGATTAGGTGGAAATCCATATCGCGACGGCAGTTACGAGTATTATCTGAGCGAGAAAGTAGTCACGAACGATCCAAAAGGCGTCGGCGCGCTGCTGCTCGCCGCCACCGAGATGGAGAGTACAGCCAGGCAATCGATTGGCACTGGTCGAAACTAACTAAGTCCTGCGCGACTTCATTAACCGGCACCGGAAACTTACAATTAACATGTCCGTGGTCAGTTGTCCGTGGTCAGTTGGTTTATCGTCACTCGGCAGACAACTAACTACTGGCAACTGACTACTGACAAAACCTAATGAGCCAGGCAAACGCCAACATCTTCAAGACGATTGATGCGGAGAGACGCGGAACGACGTTTGACGAAGTCGTATCGCAGCTTCGCGAAATGATTCATAAAGGCGAGCTCCGTCCGGGCGATCGACTGCCGCCGGAAAGAGATTTAGCGAAGCGTCTCGGCGTCAGCCGTCCGACGTTGCGCGCGGGAATTAGTTCGCTGGCTGCTGTCGGTGTATTGCAACCGCGGCGCGGCGCGGGCACGTTCGTAGTCGAAGCTGAAGGACCACCTTCACTCGACAGCAGTGCATTGCGCTTGATGGCTTCACTGCAACGATTCACGCCGGCGGAGATGTTTGAAGCACGACGTTCGTTGGAGATGGCAATCGCGGCGCTGGCGGCGGAACGCGCGACTGGTGAAGAGATGGCGCAGATGTCTGAAGAAATCGCGGGCATGTTCGCGTCGCTCGATGAACCGGAACAGTTTCTGGTCCACGACATGCGGTTCCATCAAACAGTCGCGGCCGCGTCCGGCAATCGAATCCTCACTGCGTTGATGAACATGGTTGCGACGATCCTCTTCGAAGTGCGACGGAAGACGGTGAAACGCGCGCGCGACTTGAAGGAGTCGGCTGAGATGCATCGCACCATCTACCGCGCCATACGTGATCGCAATCCCGAAGCGGCCCGCGACGCCATGCGCGATCACCTCATGCTGGCGCAAAAAGCTCAGGAAGAGGAAGAAGAGATCGAGTGACGATCCGGGTGATCTCCTTCATCCTCTTCTGCGTCTTCGTCGCGAAAGGCGACGGCTCTTACACGAACCCCATTATCGACGCTGATTATTCTGATCCTGACGTAATTCGTGTCGGCGACGATTTCTATCTCACCTCGTCGAGCTTCAACTGCATTCCCGGTCTACCGATTCTCCATTCAAAAGATCTCGTGAACTGGAGGATCATCGGTCATGCACTGCAGGAACAACCACCACGCGACGTATTCGCACGGCCGCAGCACGGTAACGGCGTGTGGGCCCCCGCGATCCGTTTTCACAATGACTATTTCTACATCTTTTACGGCGACCCCGACTTCGGTATCTACATGGTGAAGTCGCGCAACGCTGCCGGTCCTTGGTCAGAACCGTTGTTAATTAAACCCGCGCGAGGTTGGATCGATCCGGCTCCGTTCTGGGACGATGATGGTAATGCGTACCTGGTCCATGCGTGGGCCAACAGCCGTTCCGGTATAAAAAGCATCCTCACGATTAACCGGATGAGTCCCGACGGCACGAAACTTCTCGACGATGGCAAGACAGTATTCGACGGCCGTGTGAACCATCCCACGATCGAAGGTCCAAAGCTCTACAAACGCAATGGTTATTACTACATCTTCGCGCCCGCGGGTGGTGTCGCTACGGGCTGGCAGACGGTGCTGCGATCGAAAAACATTTATGGCCCGTATGAGGACCGGATCGTCATGGATCGCGGAAAGACTGACATCAACGGCCCGCACCAGGGAGCCTGGGTCGAGCTAAAATCCGGCGAGTCGTGGTTCGTTCACTTCCAGGATCGAGCAGCTAACGGACGTGTCGTTCATTTGCAGCCGATGAAGTGGGTTAACGATTGGCCAGTGATTGGTGTCGACGTTGATGGGGATGGAAAAGGCGAGCCTGTTGCGAAACATCGAAAGCCGGATGTGGGACGTAATTATCCGCCCGCTACGCCTCAAACAACCGATGAGTTCGCAGGAACGAGACTCGGACTTCAGTGGCAATGGCACGCTAATCCGCAGGATGGCTGGGTGTCGTTATCAGCGCGTCGCGGCTGGTTGAGAATGCCTACCGTGCCCCAACCGGGCGGCACGCAGAATCTATGGACTGTCCCAAATCTGCTGCTTCAGAAGCTGCCGTCACGAGGGTTTACTGTAACTACGTTGATTGATGCGTCCGCGTTGCGCGAAGGCGAACGTAGCGGATTGCTAATGATGGGCCGTGACTATTCGTATGTTGCGATTGTGAGAACGGCAACCGGCCTGCGAGTCGTTCGCGTTACCGCTAAGGATGCTGCAAAAGGAACTGCGGAAACCGAAACCGCTTCTGTCCACTTAAAAGCAAAATCCGTGTTCCTGCGTGTCTCGGTTGCTGAGGCAATCTGCGCGTTTAGCTACAGCAGTGACGGCAAAAAGTTTCATCCGGCGGGCGACGACATTTTTGTTGCGCAACCCGGTGTGTGGATCGGCGCGAAAGTGGGTCTCTTCTCGATCGGCGCCGCAAACGGTTACGCAGATTACGATTGGTTCAGGTTCGCGCCTCTGCCACGATCCGCACAAACTCGCGCGCGCGTTCAGTGATCAAATGAGCTTGCCCTTCGCGAATCGCTTTTACGTCCACGAGATCGGCCCCAACACCCAAAGCACTCGCACCTGCTTTAATAAAATCCGCCGCCGTCTTTAGCGAAACGCCCCCGGTCGGTACGAGTTCGATCTGCGGCAACGGCGCTTTCAGCGATTTGATATAACTCGCGCCTCCCACTGCTCCCGCGGGAAACACCTTCACAAAATCCGCGCCCGCCGACCATGCCTGAACCACTTCGGTCGGCGTCAACGCACCGGGCATCACCGCTATGCCATATCGCCGGCAAACTTCGATCGTTTCCAAATTCAACGAAGGACTGACGACGAATCGCGCTCCCGCAAGAATGCATGCCCGCGCCGTTTCACCATCCAAAACTGTGCCCGCGCCAACCAGCGCTTCACTTCCATAACGCTGCGACACTTCTTCGATCACGGCAACAGCGCCGGGAACAGTCATCGTGATTTCGAGTATTGAAATACCACCCGCCCGAATCGCGTCGATCGCCTTTATCGCTTCATCAGACGACTGTGCGCGCACGACAGGAATGATGCCGATATCACGGATTGTTTGAATAACTGCGGCTTTATTATCTGACATCAACGAGCCAAGATTATCGTTCCACGTTAACGTTCCACCCTCGCCGTTCCACCCTTCATCACCCGCTCGACTTCCGTGAGCGTCGCCATCGTCGTATCGCCCGGCGTTGTCATCGCCAACGCCCCATGCGCCGCGCCGCATTCAACTGCCCACTGCGGCCCGCGTCCCATCAGAAAACCGTAAATCAATCCGGAAGCAAAAGAGTCCCCACCACCTACGCGATCCAGTATCTCAAGGTTTTCACGCACCGGCGCGCGGTAAAGCTCGCCGCCCACGTAACAAACAGCACCCCAATCGTTAATGGTCGCTGTTTTCGCATTACGTAGTGTCGTCGCGACGATCTTGAAATTCGGAAACTCGCCAACCGCTTTTTCGATCATCCGGCGGAAGTTGTCGACGTCGAGTTTCGAATGATGCTCGTCGAGTCCTTCAACTTCGAATCCCAGCGCCGCCGTGAAATCCTCTTCATTGCCAATCATCACATCGACGAGCGGCGCCAGTTCGCGATTGACCGCGATCGCGCGCTCCCGGCCACCAATGGACCGCCACAACGAATCGCGATAATTCAGATCGTAAGAAACGATCGTGCCGTGTTTCTTCGCTGCCTCCATCGCCTCGCGCGCCACAGCAGGCGTCGTTTCGGACAAAGCGCAAAAGATACCGCCAGTGTGAAACCACCGCGCACCTTTCTGCGCGAACATCTTGTCCCAATCGATATCACCCGGCTGCAACTGCGAGACCGCCGTGTGCCCTCTATCCGAACAACCGGCCGCCCCACGCACGCCGAACCCGCGTTCGGTAAAGTTCAACCCGTTGCGGACGGTGCGGCCGACGCCGTCGAACTTCACCCACTTCAGGTGCGACTGGTCCACACCTCCCTGGTAAATCAGATCCTGGACCAAACGACCCACGGCATTGTCTGCCAGCGCAGTAACGATCGCCGCATCCATTCCGAAACAGCGCTTCAGACCGCGCGCGACGTTGTATTCACCGCCCCCCTCCCAAACTTGAAAACTACGCGTCGTGTGAACGCGTCCCTCGCCGGGATCCAGCCGCAACATCACTTCGCCAAGCGACACCACGTCCCAGCGACATTGCGCCCTGTCCTTTATTTCCAAAACACTCACGCCCCTTGTACCCCTCGCGCCTCTTTGCGACCGTACAACATACCGGCAATCACGCCGATACCGATGCCTATCGCACCGGCAAGCAACATGTAACTCAACAGCGTCTGGCCCGACACTCGCGAGATGAGTCCAACTAACCAACCAACAAAGGATCCTAGAATCAACCCGACAAAGCCGAAACCAACAAACGTACCTGCCGAGAACATCTTGACAGGCACACGCTCCACATCGTCGATCGCATCGAGTCGTGGAACCAGCAAATGAATCAACCCGAGCGCAATGAGATATAGCGTGCCGGCGATGATGAACATTATCGAGTAGTTTTGTCCCGTGGTCTGGAGAATGTAACCGGTAGCGACAGCCATCGTCGCGCCACCCAACGCGCCCGCCATTCCGCCGATCCCGACAACCGAACCGACAGCGTTACGTGGAAACATATCAGACGTCGTTGTAAACAGATTGCACGACCAACCCTGATGCGCCGCAGCGGCGAGTCCGATGATTACCGCAGCAACCCAGATGTTTTTGATTTGTGAAGCAAAAACGATCGGCGTCACTGCAATCGCGCAGATCAGCATGGCAGTCTTGCGCGCGCGGTTGATGGTCCAACCGCGTTTGATAAACGCCGACGACAGCCAACCGCCGCCGATGCTCCCGACGTCAGCAATCACATAGATGATGATTAAAGGCGGACCGACAGCAAGCAGGTCAAGTCCATGTTGCTCGCGGAAGAAACCCGGAATCCAGTATAAATAAAACCACCAGACCGGATCGGTTAGATATTTGCCGATCGCAAACGCCGACGTCTGCCGGTGCGGAACGAGTCGCACCCAGGGGATCTTCGCGACCGGAGGATCCGGTGGATCGCTCTGAATATGGTCCAACTCCGCGCGTGAAACTTTCGGATGTTCTTGCGGTCGACGGTACATCGGCAACCAGAACAACAGCCATACAAACCCGATTGCGCCCGTCAGAATGAATGCCATCCGCCAACCGTAGTTGGTCGCAATCCACGGCACCGTCAACGGAGCAACGATCGCGCCTACATTAGAACCGGCGTTAAAAAGACCGGTCGCAAAGGCGCGCTCTTTCTTCGGAAACCACTCGGCTACGGTCTTGATCGCGGCCGGAAAGTTTCCCGCTTCGCCGATTCCGAGCGCTGCTCGCGCGACGCCAAAGCCAAACGGCGTGCGCGCGAGCGCATGGCCCATGGCAGCCAAACTCCACCAAACAATCGCGATCGCATAGCCGGCCCGCGTGCCGATGCGATCCATCAAACGACCCGCCAGCAGTAACCCGAACGCATACGCCGCGTTGAATGCCGCGACGATGTTGCCGTAATCGATTTCCGTCCAGCCGATCGCCTCTTTCAAATCCTTCGACAGAATGCCGAGCACCTGGCGGTCGACATAGTTAACCGTGGTGGCAAAGAACAACAACGCGCAAATGACCCAGCGATAACGTCCGATGCGCTGCCCTACCGTCTCAACCGTGGCGGTTGCAGCTGAACTCGAATCTGGCGCCGCTTTCGAAAGGGCAGCGGCATTCGCGGTCTCGTCCATGTTCTTTCCACTCCTTCGAGTTGTTTTTATTGATTTACGCCACTTGCGAGGAAGCCACCATCGACGGCGAGTATTTCGCCGGTAACAAAACTTGCCGCATCAGAAGCTAAAAAAATGGCGGCACCTGCGAGTTCTTCGACGTTCCCGAAACGGCGCATCGGCGTGCGCAACAGAAATTCGCGGCCACGTTCTGTTTCGTCGAGTAACTTTTGATTGAGCGCGGTACGAAAGACACCAGGGGCGATCGCATTGACGCGAACGCCGCGGCTGGACCATTCGACCGCCAACGATTTCGTAAGCGAACCAACAGCGGCCTTGCTCGCAGAGTACGCCGCGACCTCGTGCAATGCGACGAACGTCGAAAGCGACGCGATGTTGATGATGCTACCCGACTCGCGTTCGAGCATGTGTTTGCCGAACACCTGGCACGCGCGCAGAGTACCAGTGAGGTTTGTGTCGATAATAGCGGTCCAGTCGTCTTCCGGAAAATCGATCGTGGGAGCTCGTTTGGTTCGTCCGGCGGAGTTGACGAGGATGTCGACTTTCCCGAAAGCCGCGACCGTTTCGCTGAGAACGCGCTCGAGGGACGCTCGATCGGCAACATCCGATGTCACACGGAGAGAGCGCCCGTCCAGCTCTTCTATTTCGCGCGCCGCAGCTTCAACCGGTTCGGCGCGACGAGAGGTGGGAACGACGTCGGCACCCGCCCGGGCAAACCCATGCGCGATGGCGCGTCCGATCCCTGAAGTGCCGCCGATGACGACGGCAACCTTACCGTTGAGCTCGAGGGGCGAATAAGTCATAGTTTTGGACTATTTCCCTGTCTCGCTTGTTGATTAGAGATCACACGGGTCTGTCTCATGCAATCCACCCTGGACTGGCCTTCGGTTCGTTTGGAAAAGGTTAGACCACTTATAGTAAGTGCGAATACTGTTTAGCACCGTGCATCCGGTGTCGTCAAGCACAAAAAGTCGCGTTCTGGTTTATGATTAGCTGGCCTTTCCTCTGCCCATTTGATAGGAAAATGTTCCTTGTGTAGTCGCGCCCTGCGTGGTAAAGTCTTGCTTCCTTTGTGAAATTGGTATTACCAAAATGTCGGCGACCAGTGAATACATAATTCGGCGTCGGGCGGTGGCCGGAAACGTCTGGCTCGGCTACGAATGGGCGGGACCCGCACACGTAGCGACGCTGCGTGTCCGCGATCTGCCGTATGACGTACTGCCATCCGAGGAGGCGGTCGGGCGGGCGATGCTCGATGAGATCATAACCGCCGCTGCAGCTAAGGATGGCGAGATGGTCATCATCATCGTCGGCGGCCGTGGTGGTCAGGCTCTTCATCGCATTCTCGGTGGAATGGCGAAAACCACCGATTACGACGACTTACTCAGTCGCCTTCACGTGTTCACACAGGATGCGCTCGCGCCGTTGCGAATGGACAACGGGTTGAGTTTCGTTCGTGATTTCGAGCGACTGCTCGGAGCGGATTTCTTCCGCAAGGTACGGAGCTTCACATCGATGCGCACCGACGCTGAAGATCTCGAAGCGGAATTGGCAAGCTATGTCGAGCGGCTCGAGTCCTTAGGTGGCATCGACATCTTTTTCCTCGGACTTGGACCAGAGGCTGGTGGCGCGTCGCACCTCTGCTACATCAAGCCGGATTCCGGCGCAACGTACAGCGACGTCGGCGGTCTGATTCCCCTCTCCGAGTCGATTCTCGAGCACCACATTAAGAAGTTTAAAGCGGGCGGCACGGTGGTCAGCGAAGCTGATGAAGCGGAGTGTCGCGCGGCCAAACACATTCTGACGCTTGGTCCAGCCGCGATCCTGGGCGCGCGCAGAGTTGTGCAGTCGATCGTTGACGCCGACACTGCTCCGGCGAAGCGTGAAAGTTATCGAAATCTACTGACGACGGAAATTGCCGGCGACGTGGGCACGCGGCAGAAACAACTCGATCAGAACCCCGGCCTCTGGTTGCGAGTTCATCCAAATGTCCGTTCATTGATATTAGAGAACGTTTTAGAACCTGGAACTTAGTACTTTGTACTTAGTGCTTTGTAGTAAGTTCTAACAGGCACAAACGAAGCACGAACAAAGTACCAGGTACAAAGCACCAAGAACAAAGTCATGTCGAGCGTTCAAACGCCTTCGTTATTAAGTGAGTTCGCGATCATCGTCGATCCGAATGACAACGTCGCTGTGGTCAAGAAAGCGACGTCGCCGGGTCTCGAACTGTTGTTGCCGGATGAATCGTCGATTGAGGTTCGTGCCGCTGTTCCGCCGGGTCACCGCTTCGCCACGAAAGACATTCGCGACGGCGAGTTTGTGCTTCAGTTTGGACAGCCAATCGGCACTTCTCTCGGAATCCAGCAAGGCGAACAGATCACGCACGACAACATGACGGACGAAGTCCCGATCGTTCGCGACCTGCCGGAAAACCTGCACACGCCGGCGCCGGACTACTTACCAATCGAAGAGTGCGCAACGTTCATGGGTTATCGCAGACAGGACGGCCGAGTCGGAACGCGCAACTACGTATTAATCGTGCCGACGAGCATGTGCGCGAGTCATGAAGCGTCGCAGATTTCTACAATCGCCGAGTTCACGATCTACGATCGACAGAAGTATCCGAATGTCGACGGCATAGTCGCGATTCCGCACAACAAAGGTTGCGGCTGCCAGGACGGCTCGACGATCGACGTAATGCTACGGACACTTTCCAACTACGCGGACCATCCGAATGTCGGCGGCGTGATCCTGATCGATCTTGGTTGCGAGAAGACGAACCTTTCGCAGGTTGAAAAGTATCTCCTCAAACGCGAGAAAGCATTCGCGAAGCCCGTAGCAAAGATCGGCATTCAGGAAGTCGGCGGCACGCAAGCGGCGATTCAACAAGGTCTCAAAGAAGTCGAACAGATGCTGCCGCTGGTCAACGACATCAAGCGCCAGAAATGCCCGGTGAGCGAGCTGGTGCTCGGAGTGAAGTGTGGTGGTTCGGATGGCTTTTCGGGTATTTCCGCAAATCCGTCGCTGGGTCGTGCCGCGGATCTGCTGGTGCGTTCAGGCGGAACGGTTTTGATAACTGAAGTTCCTGAGTTCTGTGGGGCCGAACATTTGCTCGCCGGTCGCGCGAAGGACGTTGAGACCGGGCGCGCGATTTATCGAATGGTCGACTGGTACAAGGAATATGCGTCGAAGTTTGGCGCCGTGCTGAACAACAATCCGAGTCCCGGCAACGTCGCCGGCGGTCTTCTCAACATCACCATCAAATCGTTGGGCGCGATTGCGAAAGCCGGCACCACGCGCGTTGAAGGCGTGATCGAATACGCGGAGATGCCGCGCAGTCGTGGGTTGAACCTGATGCAAGGTCCCGGCTACGACCAGGAATCGACCCCCGGTCTCGTGGGCGCAGGTGCGACAGTCGTCGTTTTTACAACCGGACGCGGCACGACGATCGGCAATGCGATCGCTCCGGTGATCAAGCTCGCGTCTAACACGCCGGTGTTCGAGCGCATGGCAAACGATCTCGATCTTTCCGCCGGTGGAGTGATCGATGGCACTGAGACGATTGACGAAGTCGGTCAACGCGTGTTCGAGCGCGTCGTCGAAGTTGCTGGTGGAGTTCAGGCCAAGGCCGAAGAGCACAAACATCGCGAGTTTCAGTTCTGGGCCGAACAGACCGTGTCGCTATAGTTCGCGTTTCCTTCCTGATCAAATATCATCCTAAAATCCGTTTTCTTATCGGCGTTCGTTGAGCTTCTCTCGCATGACGAAAACACTGCTCGGCATCGACGTTTCGACCACCGGCGTCAAAGCGCTGTTGATCGACAGCGACGGCGCAATCGTCGATAGCTTCACTTCTCCGCTCAAGTTGTCGAATCCGCGTCCGCTCTGGTCCGAGCAACAGCCGCACGATTGGTGGCAGGCGGGAGTCAATAGCATCGAGCACGTTCTGCGTAAAACCAGCGCCAGCGACATTGCGGCGGTCGGGTTGACGGGCCAGATGCATGGACTCGTCATGCTTGATGAGCGAGGTGAAGTGCTCCGTCCGGCGATCCTGTGGAACGATCAGCGTTGCGCTGCCGAGTGTGACGAGATTCGCGCGCGTATCGGAAAGGAGCGACTGGTCCAGGTCTCAGGCAACGATGCGCTCACAGGTTTCACTGCGCCGAAGATTGTCTGGGTACGCAATCACGAACCCGAAGTTTACAGTCGCGCGCGTCACGTCCTGCTGCCAAAAGATTACCTGCGCTACAAACTCACCGAAGAATTCGCAATGGACAAGGCCGACGGATCGGGAACGTTACTTTTCGATCTGGAGAAGCGCGATTGGTCCACTGACGTTCTCGACGCACTCGAAATCCCAACAGCATGGTTACCACGAACCTTCGAAGGTCCCGAGATCACAGGCAAGATCTCACGCGAGGCAGCTAACGCAATCGGTTTACAGGAAGGAACGCCCGTTGTAGCCGGCGGCGGCGATCAATCAGCGCAGGCGGTTGGCGTCGGCGCAATTCGTCCCGGTGTTATGGCGGTGACGCTGGGAACGTCGGGCGTCGTGTTCGCCGCAACCGAATCACCTCTAATCGAATCGGAGGGGCGGTTGCACGCATTTTGTCATGCTGTTCCCGATCGGTGGCATTTGATGGGCGTGATGCTGAGCGCGGCCGGGAGTCTGCAGTGGTATCGCGATACGCTATGTCCAAACATCGGTTTCGACGAACTGGTCAACGAGGCGGCGCGTGTGCCCGCAGGGAGTGACAGCCTTTTGTTCCTGCCGTATCTCTGCGGCGAGCGCACACCACATCCGGATCCGCTCGCCCGCGGTGCGTGGGTTGGACTGACGAACCGTCACACACGCGCACATCTCACGCGCGCGGTGCTCGAAGGCGTCGCATTCGGATTGAAAGACATCTTCTCGCTGATGCAGGACGTAGGATTACGAGAGATCGATCAGGTGCGCATCTCGGGAGGCGGCGCAAAAAGCGATGTGTGGCGACAAATCCTCGCTGACGTGATCGAAAGCGAACTGGTCACGGTGAATACGACGGAAGGCGCTGCGTATGGTGCCGCATTGTTAGCCGGCGTCGCGGCTGGTGTGTGGTCCAACGTCGACACCGCGTGCGCAGAAACGATCCGTGTCAGCGATCGCATCTCACCAAACGAACCCAACGTTTCTCGCTACGCGGAAATGTACCGTCAATATCAGGCGCTCTATCCCGCGCTCCGTTCGATCTCTCACTCGCTTTCTACAATGGCTGAAGCGGAGACGGGGTGAAGCGGGGAAAGGGAGATCTCCGCGTCGCCGCGTCTCCCCTTCTCCCCGTCCGCTTCCTCCGGCTACGGTGCAATCCTGATCGTCCCAACGTTGCTGAACCGGCCGTGCGACCGAACGATCACGTTGCATTGCCCGGCGGGGAGATTGTTCGGCACCCTGAAGACTACCTGCATCAGATCGGTGTTGGGCACAGGCCCGAAGTCTTCAGAAAACACCTCGAACACCTGATTGTTGCTGCCGATCAGTCTCACTACCACCGCGGACGAATTCTCACCCGGATTTAATTCCAGGTTTCTGACGAACAGCATCACTCGCGTGTTACGATCAAATCCGGCGGCGGCGAATGCCTCAGGAACCGAAACTATCGGGAACGGATCTCTCACGAACCGCAAGGCGTCGATTGCTGCTGCCTGAGTAGCGAGCGGGCCCGAATCCTCGAGCACCAACTCCATCACATCGTCATTAGTGATGACGCCAATTCCCTGGCCATCCGCGATTGTCGCATTCACAGCTTTCGAAAGATTGAATGTGAACGTCTCGTTCGCTTCAGCACTCTTGTCGCCGCAGATCTTCACCGGGACGAACATCGAAAAGCTGCCGGGTTGGAACGTCAGTTTGCCTGCTACCGGTTCATAATCGACGCCTTGAGTACCACATGCAGCGCCACTGTGCGCATTGAAGTCTGCGGTAGCGTAGTCAACGCTGACTGTGCGACCAGTCGCGGACGAGAGTCGGACCTCGAGCAGCATTTGAGTCGTCGTGCCGGCATCGCCTTCGATCACGTTTGCGCCGAACTCCAATAACGCGGGCACAGTGCTCTGATCCTGAATCGTGATCACCATACTCATTGGCGCACCTAGTGAGTCGAGGGCCGAAGGGTTCTTCAACGACAGTGTGAACGTTTCATCTGGCTCGGTCGTGCTGTCATTCGTGATCGGGATCTGAATCGTTTTGCTCGTCTCACCGTTTGCGAAGTTCACCGTGCCTGAGCTGGCGGTGTAATCCTGACCCGCGATCGCAGTGCCGTTCGTTGTCTCATATTCAACGCTCAAGTTACCGGAGAAGCCGCCCGCGCGCTGAACAGTTACCGTTGCCATACCCACGTCTTCGATCACGAAGAACGAATCGAAACCAAACTGCACGCTTCCGGCAGCAGCACTCGCGGGGGCAGCAGAGAATTCCGAAGTATTGCCATTCGGATCGGTCGCGGTCGCGCTAATCACCCGACCACTCGGCAAGGCGATCGGGAAAGTCACGTCGATCGAAGCGTTGCCACTGGCGTTTGTAGTTACCGAGGTGGTGCTGAAGAAGAGCGCGCCCTCACCATGTCCTGAAGGATCGACAGCGGCGTTCGAGTAGAAATCGATCTGGAAGGTGGTGTTTGGCGTAGAGTTCAAACTTCCCAAAATCGTAGTGCTGCTCCCGTTGGATGAGACTGTATTGATCACCGGGAAGTTCTGAAGGTTGTTCGCGCCCACGTCCGGGTCATTCAGATCGTTGGGACTCACGCCGCTGGCGTCGAGATCGATTCCAAGACCGTTGTTGCCGAAGATGGAATTCCCACGGATGGAAATGCGCGTCGCGAAGGTCAACACCACACCTGGACCACCGTTGAACGCGATCTTGTTTGCTGCGGCGGGGGCGAGACCGCCGAGCGTATTGTTCTGCGCAGACGCGAAGTGAACACCGGTTTGTGAGTTTGGCAGTGGACCCGTTCCCTGCGCGTTCAAACCAATCAGGTTTCCGAGGATGACGTTACCAGTGACATCACCGCTGAAAACCCCGACTCGAATACCGTTGACGTTTCCGGAAATCACGTTTCGAGCGCCCGGGGCAGTGCCGCCGATCAGGTGACCGTTGGTGAAAATGGTGATGCCATTTTGTGAATTGGAAGAGAGAGCTTTCGTGCCAGTTACGTCAGTGCCGATGTAGTTGCCTTGCACGGTCGCTGCAACTCCGGAGTTGTTCTCGCCAAGCGCGATGTTTCCGAATCCACCGTTTGCGGCAATCACGTTTCGTGCTTCAGGCGTGGTGCCGCCAATCAACGCCCCATTCCCCGCCACAACACCGGTGTTGCTGTTACCTAGAGCCAGCGTGCCGGTGATGTCGGTGCCAATGAAGTTGCCTTGCAGTCTACTTCCAACGCCGCTCAAGAAAACGCCGTTGCCGCCATGACCGGAGATGATGTTTCTGGCGCCTGCTGTTAGACCACCGACTACGGTGTTCGTAGAGTTAAGAGTCTGAATGCCAATCACACTACCGTTAATTTTGCTCGTACCTGTGGCATCGGTGCCGATCAAGTTGCCCTGGATAGTTGTTCCAGTGGCGACTATAACGATGCCCCGTGAATTCCCGGAGATGACGTTACCGGCTCCCGGTGAAGTTCCACCGATCAGGTTGTTCGCCGTTCCCGCACCCGAGATCTCAATTCCATTCTGTGCAAAACCAATTCCCGCCGTTCCGCTGGGGTTAGTCCCGATGTAATTACCCTGAACGACGTTGTTGCTACCAGACAGATTGATGCCGGCGGTGAGATTGGCTGAAATCACGTTGCGCGCTGCGGCTGTCGTTCCGCCGATGAGGTTGTTTGATGAGTTGGAGAGGAACAGTCCAACGCCATTCGGTCGCGCAGCAGTGCCGGTCGGCTCGAGGCCAAGATAATTCGCCTGGAACACATTGTTATCGCAGTTAGTGACGAAGATCGCGTTACCACTGCTGAAATTGCCGATTGCCAGTCCGCGCACCGTGCTGCCCCCGGCCTTGATCACCAAACCTCTTCCACTGCTGATAGCGATGCCACTGATTTCGATGAGGGGTGAACCTGAGTATCCCGGTTGAGTAGTGCCATCGATCACGACCGGATCGGTAAGGTCCGGAAGCTGGTTCACGGGGTTGATCGTCTTAACTCCCGGTCCGGGAATGTTGAAGACGATCGTGTCCGTGCCGACGGTGGCATTTGCATTGACGATCGCGTCACGCAGTGATCCCGCGCCGTGATTGTTCGTGTTCGTTACGACGAAGTTTTGGCGCGTGGCTGTGAAGTTCGCGGCTTGCGACGCACTCAGGTTGTTGAACGTCAGATTGATTGGTCCAAACGTGAAACCGAGAAGCGAAGGCGTCAGAATGTAGTTCGCACCGGCCGCGAGTGCGAAAGAATAATTTCCGTTTGCGTCAGTCGTCCTTAATCCGGATTGAGAACCGCTCAGCGTCACTGTCACGCCGGCTAATCCGGAGCCGTTGTTCGTGATTTGACCGCTGATGGTGTGGAAGGCGGCGGCTGTCGCTGTCGCCGTGAAGTTCAACGTCTGGTTGCTGGTTAGATTGTTGAAAGTCTGACTTGGCGGCGCCATTGTGAAGTGTGCTTTGGACGCACTGACCGTGTAATTTCCATCCTGACGCAGACGTGAAAACTCGTAAGAGCCGTCAGCCTCAGTCGTCACCTGGAAGATCGACGTCCCATCGTTCAATACAACATCCGCTCCACTCACCGGCGCACTGCTTCCGTCCCTGACATGACCGCTGATGATGTGCGACATCGTCAACTTCATAACGAATGCATCGTGGAAAGCACGATGCAAAGGCTGGAAGGAATTTGGTGTCGTGGGAAAAGTCGGCGACTGCGACGAACCGCTGATGTAAGTGTTGCCGGAACTGTCGAGTGCGATCGCCACCGCGAACGCATTCACACCGGAAAAGTCTCCGTTGGAAAGCGTGCCGCCGAGGAATGTTGAGTAGAGCAGCGCGCTTCCGGACGGATTGAGCCCCACGACAAATGAATCATCAGCGCCGGCGGGCAGCGTGGCAAAGTACAACGTTGAAGGCTTGAGTGGATCAACAACAAGCGCGGTCGTAACCGGCCCGTTGTTGTAACCCTTCGTAAGCTGCACCCAGGTCACGCCGTTGTCAGTACTCTTGAAAACACCTTCGAGTCCCGTTAACAGATAGACAGTTGATGGACTTACCGGGTCGAGGACGATCTCTCCGTCTCTAGTTGTTACTTTCACCCAGTTAGCGCCGCCGTCGGTACTCTTGAAGATACCCTGGAAGAAATTTAAACGCGCATAGAGCAAGCCCGGCGTGTGCGGACTGACGGCAACAGATCTGCCTAAGCCTCCGGTTTGACTAAAGCCAACCGGGTTCCAAGTGGCGCCACTATCGACACTTTTGAAGATCGCTCCGTTGTTAACCGAGGCAGCGCCATAAATCATTGTATGGTTGTGCGGATCGACCGCTAAGGACGAGAACGATGGTGCTGGGACATTGGTACCAACTGGCGCCCAGTTATCGGCGCCGTCAGTAGTTTTGAAAACCTGACCGCCGCTCTGTGTACCGGTCGTAGTTCCTGCGTAAAGAATGTTCGGAGTCACCGGATCGATCGCCACACTGACGATCTCCCCATTGCCCATGCCGTTCTTACGCAGGTTCCACGTGTTTCCACCATCAGTGCTCTTGAAAACACCGAAGTTGAATGAATCGAACTCCTGCGCCGCCGCATAAAGCGTCGAAGGCGTCTGTGGATCCATCAATAGGGTCGTCACTCGCGGGATGGTCAGACCGTTATTAATGGGCGACCACGTTCGACCGCCGTTGATGCTCTTATAAACTCCCTTCAACGTGCCTGCATAGATTGTCGATGTTTGAGTTGGATGAACGATAAGACTGGTGATCGCCGAGTTGAAACCCAGACTCAGTCCGTAATTGTCGTTGCTCCATTTCGTGCCGCCGTCGATGCTTTTAAACAACGTGCTTCTGTTCCGCACCGCTCCAGGCACAATCGGAAAATTCTGCGAGTTTGTAAGCCCGACGACGTGCGCGTTTCCAGCCGCATCAACGGCTATCCCACGACCAAATTCGTCGGCGTCTCCGCCGAGATAGGTTGAATAAACGAGTGCCGAACCCTGGCTGTTGAACTTCGTTACGAAGACGTCCGTGTTTCCACTGAATCCGTGAATAGGGTTCTGTGTTGGAAAATTGTCTGAGCTAGTGTTGCCGGTGATTATCGCCTCGCCGGAAGAGTTCACCGCGACACCGCGACTCGAATCGAGCGATTCGCCACCAAAAAAAGTGGAGTAAACCATCGATCCATTTGTCGTAAGTTTTGTGACGAATGCATCGCCACCAGAGTTGTCGCCCATGTTGGATTGAAACGCGTTCGCGGTTGGAAAGTCGCTGGATGTGGTTTGCCCGGCAATATAAATGTCAGCCGCAGTATCAAGGGCTATCGCGTAAGCGGTATCGCAGCTGCTGCCGCCGAGATATGTTGAGAAAACGTAGGACGGAACAGCAGGATTGATCTTGGTAACGAATCCGCTAAAGCAGTTATCTGTCGCGGTCGGAGAAGATTGCAAGGCATTTACAGCCGGAAAGTTTTTCGAGCTTGTCTCGCCCGCGACGTAGATATTGCCTGCGGCGTCGACGGCAATGCCGGTACCGCTGTCGCCCTTACTTCCACCGAGATAAGTCGAGAACAACAAACCGGAGCCTGATGAATTCAACTTTGTTACAAACGCGTCCTGCGTCTCGAAGGCACTCGTTCCGGCGTACATGATCGCCGAGTTGGCCGGGTGAGCAACTAGCGATAGGACGTTTACGCTCCCGAGCCCCACA
>DASRPN010000081.1:0-18279 GCA_035646355.1 Pyrinomonadaceae bacterium
CTTCCTGAACGCGATTCTCTCCGATGTCGGTCGCGCCGAGTTCGATTGCTGTTCTCACCAGCGAAGCGGGATGCGTCTTACTGATCGCGATCAGCGTGACCTCCTGGGGCAAACGTCCGCATTTTAGGGCCCTCGCCTCTATTTGCGCACGGATGCGTGCGAGCCGTGCCCCGAGTTGTGCATCACTCATTGCCATTCATAATAACTCACTCCGTATAAATACGGATTCCGCGGCAACCAACAAGCATTCTTGACACTCTTAAGATGCGCTCGCATAATGAGCGCTCGTCTCATGCGGATGTGGCGGAACTGGCAGACGCGCAGGTCTCAGAAGCCTGTGATGGTGACATCGTGGAGGTTCAAGTCCTCTCATCCGCACCAATAACAACTCTTTTGCCTCACAAACCCATCTGAAAAATAATTGTCACGGATTTTCGTAGGCCGGTGTTTTTGTATCAAGAGGTCAGTTCCGAAAGGGGAGTATTTGAATGAATGTCGATCAAGCAGCTTTGATGGAAACGGACAACTTAAGACCCACAGGCATGTCGCCTGACAGAACTGTACGTCTAAAGCTTGCCGAGCGGCCGGACCGCGACCGCATCCAGCGCGTCGTCGATTTGGCGGATGCTCTTTTGAACGAAGCCGAAACGCTCGCACGTGATAAGGCGTTCACCGAAGAGGCAACCAGACTCAAACCGTTGGACATTCTCGGAGGAATCAGTTTTTACGACGAAGTACAGCGGTTCGAGACTCACTTGATCAAGATGGCTTTGGCAGAAACCGCGGGGAACCAGGCTAAGGCAGCAAGGCTTTTGGGAATCAAAGCCACCACACTCAACTCAAAGATCAAGCTCTTTAACATCGAAGTTGGCTAGGGCCGACCAGCCATCATCTTTCAATTGACCGCCTCCGACGTCCCAAGCATTTCCGCATCAGTGACGTCGGAGACGGTTAATAACTGCTCCTGATACAGCGTCGAATCGATCAAGGTTTGGACGACGTATCTCCCCGCCGTCGGAAAAGTCACATTAACAAAGAAACTAATGTTGTCGGCGAAGCCGCCTGACGCTATCTCGAAGCGTGTCGGTTGCGAGACGACGATCGGCTGTTGTCGATCGGGTGTCAGTATGCGCACTTCCGATAGATAGCTGCCGCTGCCTTGCCAGTGGTTAACGACGGCAAACTTGATCAACGAAAGAGGTAGCTGTTGGACCATCATGTTTTGAAAGACGCCCATGAACGACAACTTGTTTCCAGCTTCGAGGCGGACGTCATCGCAAAACAGAGTGTAGAGGAGTTGTAGGTCCTTTTTAGTTAGTTCGGGATTGCTCACGGTGTCTCCGTTCCTGGTGCTCTTCAAGCTACTCCAGCATTTTCTTAAACGCGGCTTCATCAATAACCGTCACGCCGAGCGATTCGGCTTTGTCGAGCTTCGAGCCCGCGGACTCGCCGGCGATTACATAATCGGTCTTCTTACTGACGGACGAGTTTACTCGGCCACCTCGGGCTTCGATCAGCGCCTTCGCTTCATCGCGAGTGAAACCCGATAACGTACCGGTCAACACAAACTGTTTATTCGCGAACCGTTCGTCGAGTGATGCGCTGCTCTTGCGCGATGACGTTGTGTTAACGCCTGCGGCGCGGAGCCTATCACAAAGCGCACGATTCTCATCATCGTCAAACCAATCGCGAACGCTTTCGGCCACGGTGGAACCAATCTCAGGAATTGCGATCAGCTCTTCAACCGACGCTTCTGTCAGACGCTCGAGTGATCCCATTTCTTGCGCGAGTATTTCCGCCGTCCGCCCACCGACATGACGTATGCCGAGTCCGTAAATAAGGTTCGTCAAATCTCGCGACTTGCTTGCTTCGATCTGTTCGAGAAGATTGGTTGCGGACTTCTTTGCCATGCGCGGTAGCGCGCAGAGCTGATCGAGTGTCAACGAATAAAGATCGCCAACGTCTTTCACCAGATTCTCTTTCCACAACTGCATTCCAAGGACATCGCCGAGGCCTTCGATTCGCATCGCGAGACGGGAGGCGAACAGCAGCAGCTGCCCGACGACTATCGCGCCACAATAGCGATTAACGCAGCGTGCCACGACTTCGCCCTTACCACGCACGATCGGCTGATCGCAGACAGGACAGTTCAGCGGCGGTTCAAAATCCTTTTCCTTTCCCGTACGTTTGGCCGTTAGTACGCTCAGAACCTTAGGGATGATCTCGCCACTCTTTTCGATCATCACCCAGTCGCCGATCTTCACTCCCAGACGTTTGATCTCGTCTTCGTTATGTAAGGTCGAGCGAGAGACCGTGGTGCCCGCAAGAAATACAGGTTCGAGATGCGCGACTGGAGTTAGTGCCCCGGTGCGACCAACCTGCACGACGATGTCGAGAACTTTCGTTGACGCCTGGCGGGCAGGATATTTGTAAGCGATGGCCCAACGTGGTGCTTTCGATGTTGTGCCGAATTCGTCTTGCAGCGCTGTAGAATTGACCTTCACTACCAGGCCATCGATCTCATAACCGAGGTCGTCGCGATGCTTTTCCTGCTTATTAGCGAAGTCAATTACTTCGTCGATCGTCTTACAGATTTTGCGATGACCGTTGACGCGAAAGCCTGCTTTGTCCAGCCAGTCGAGTGACTCCGAATGCGTCGTGAATGGTTTGCGGCCGCCTACGAGCAGGTCGTAAACAAACATGTCGAGTTTTCGCTTCGCGACCAGCTTCGGATCGAGTTGCCTGATTGCGCCCGCCGCTGCGTTTCGTGGATTCGCAAAACGCGGCTCGCCAGCCTCTTCGCGTTCTGCATTCGTGCGTCGAAATACGTCGAGCGGGATGAACACCTCGCCGCGAACTTCGAGAGGACCATCGATCTTTTTCGATTGCGATTTGAGGCGCAACGGCACGCTGCGAATCGTTCGCGCATTTTGCGTAACGTCTTCGCCGATACGGCTGTCGCCGCGCGTGACGGCGCGAGCTAACACGCCGTTTTCGTATTGCAGTGACAGCGACAAGCCGTCGATCTTCAACTCCGCGACATATTCGAGCGGACGTCCTTCTGCTAGACGCTGGCAGCGTTCGTCAAAAGCGCGCAGCTCGTCGATGTTGTAACTGTTGTCCAAGGACAGCATCTGCCGCGTGTGGACCACCTCCAGAAAACCTTCCGCTGGCCGTCCGCCTACTCGCTGTGTGGGGCTGTCGGCTGTGATCAGTTCAGGATTGGCTTGTTCCAGTTTTTGGAGTTTTTCGAGAAGGAGGTCGTATTCGCGATCTGAGATCTCCGGAGAGTCGTTGACGTAATAGAGTTCCTCATGACGTCGAATTTCGTCTCGCAGTTTCTCGATGTCACGCGCACTTGACTTGGCGGCCAATGTCACTCCTTTAGCCACAAAGAGGCACAAAAGGCACAAGAATATTTAGCATTCATGACTCTCCCACTGGCTTCCCTTTTTGTGCCTCTTGTGACTTTTGTGCCTCTTTGTGGCCCAACTTCGGCAAGGGCGCTGTCGATCTGCGATCTTCTTCCGAGTCGGCGACGGCCTTCGATCTCGAGGTCGCCAGTTTATGAATCACGCGTCCCACCAGTTTGATACTTTGCAGAAAATCGTCGACGCGGATGTTTTCGTCTGGGCCATGTGGATTCGATCCGGCGTAACTGGTGCCAAACGAGGCCACGGGCGTAGGGGGCTGCATCACGCCGCACACCGCGCCCACTGGTCCACTCGACGGATCCATCGGATAGATCAGCGCCGGCCTCCCGTAGACCTCCGCAGTCGCATCAATCACCGCGCGCGCCACGCGCGATTTCGCCGACGACTTCGCCAGCGGTGCGCTACCCAACTCGATAATCTCGATGTCTTTAAATCCACGCACATCGAGGTGCGCGCGCAACAACTCGACCACGATCTGCGCTGTCAAATCAGGCACTAACCGGAAATCGAGTCGGGCCATTGCCATGCTCGGTAATACTGTCTTTGCGCCTGCCTCAGTGTGGCCGGTGTGAATACCGCAGATCGTGCAGGTTGGACCAAAAATGTGCTCCTTGACCAACGCCGAACCCTTCATCGCCCGAACCCAACCGTTGATACGAAACTCTTTTTTCAATCCCACTTCGTCGAGTTCGATACGTTTCAAGACTTCTGCATCTTCATCACTGATTGGCGCGATGTATGACGAAAAGCCGTCGATCGTGATGACGCCCTTCGGCGAAGTGATCGTCGAGAGGGCCTGGACCAATCGCCAGGCAGGATTCGGCACGATCGCGCCCCACTTCGAGTGAAGATCCGAGCGCGCGCCAAATGAGCGGAGTTCGAGGAAAGTAATTCCCTTAAAACCCAGACTAACGATCGGGTTCTCTCTGGTGTCGCGCGAACCTTCGTCCCAAATACAGCCGTCAGCCTGCAAAAGATCAGGGTGCTCGTCGGTGAAGCGATAAAGACTGGGACTGCCAAGCCCGTCTTCTCCTTCAACGATAAACCGCAACGTGACGGGAAGTTTTCCAAACGTCTTTTGATACGCCTCAACTGCTGCGAGTCGAGCGATTAGATCGCCTTTGCTGTTCGCAGCACCGCGCGCGTACAACTTCCCGTCCCTGATCTCCGCAGCAAAGGGGCCGGTGCTCCACCCAGCAAGCACGCCCACCGGCTGCACGTCGTAGTGACCATAGACCACAAACGACTTTGGTCCACTACCGCATTCACCGTAGATGATCGGATAGCCGCTGCCCACGCGAAACGACTTCGTGCCCATGCCGACGCGTTGCATCGACTGTTCGACAGTCTCGGCGATCGCCCGCATACCGGTAGCGCGCGCAGCCACTGACGGCATGCGACACAAGTTCTGCAATCGCTCGGTAAAACTCCGCGCGTGCCGGTCAACGTAACGATCGAATTTGTTAAAAGTCATGTCAGATCGCCTGGACGATACAGCAGGTATTGCGATTGACCGTCGCCACGTTCCAGTCCGGCGCACACGAGTTGTTCAGCAAATGCGCTTTGAAACTCACTCCGGACGCGAGTCTGCATGTCTCGTGCTTCGTGGGCGTCGCGTTTGACGAGTGCGGACCAATCAGTCGGTATCGCGATTTTTTTCACTGGGTGGGCGTCGATCGTATGTGTAAGACCGTCGCCAAGTGCCGACACACGCGGCGAATTCAGGTGCCAGCTTGCAAAAAGACGATCGCTTGGAATACCGGGTCGCTCAGCTGACTGGTCGTAATCGAGACCGTAAAAATTTGCCTCGTAATGATGAACGTAGACTCCGAGCCGGTTGAGATTAAAGTGCGCATTGCGCGATTGCATCGGATCCCACGTCCACTTAATAAAGTCTCTTCCCTCGCTCATCGCCTTCGCCCGCTGCGCCCACTTCAGGCGCGCGCCGACGCCTCTGTTTTGGTAATCGCGCGCGACAGCCATCACGTGTGAGTAACCGTAAATCTCGTTGTTCGGCCGAATCGCAGCGAGATGATGAACAAACCCGACCATCCGCTCGTCAGCAAACGCGCCGAGTGTCCAACCTCCAGCTTGTCGGGAAACTATGAAATGACGGCGGGGCGAAATCTCCAGGTTCGGAAGCCCGAACGCTTCGCGTTGGAGGTAAATACAACTATCAAACTCTTCGATGGTTGTGCACTCACGAATCTTTATCTCGTCCATCCATTACCTATCAAATGCTTTGTTTGATCTGTGCTTACGACTTTGAAGGACGCGCCGGGATGCGAATCGTCGCCTGAAGGCCTCTCGGTACACAATTCTCCAGCACGACTCTGCCTCCCATTAGCTCGAGCAGTTTACGGCCGATGATAATACCAAGCTCGTTGATATTCGGTTCGCGATCCGTCGGCGCATTTTCCGGATCAAACGCGCTTGCCGTGTCCGAAGTCGCTTCGCCATTGTCTTTGACGCGAATCGCGAGCATCCCCTGCGAGTCGATGTCGACAGTGACCTTGACCGTCTCGCCCGCGGGACTCCGACTAACAGCCCATGCAATAAAGTTGAAGATCGTCTGCCTGAGTTTTCCCTGATCGGAGACGACCGTCGTGATCTCCGGAGCGACTTCGTACTCGATCTTCACCTGCGCCTTCTGGGCCATTCGCGCCGCCGCCGAGCACGACTCTCGCACCGTCTCGCGCAGTGAAAACTCCTGGAGAAAGACCTCGGTCTGCCCAGCTTCGATACGCGAAAGATCGACGAGCTGATTCAAACTGGCCTGAAGCTGAAAACCGGAATCCTGAACTTTCTGACAAAAGCGACGCTGAGCGTCTGTAAGTTCCTCCTGATCGAGAAGGATCTCGCTGAAGCCCAGAATCGACGTCAGCGGCGTGCGCAGTTCGTGCGACATGCGCGCGAGGAACAGCGATCGATAGTGCGAAACGCGGCGTAATTCGCGATTAGCTTCTTCGAGTTCAGCCGTTCGCTTTCTTAGTTCCTTGATTAGAAGATCAACGCGTTCCTGAGAATTGAGAGCAGCCGCACTGCCAACATTTTCGTTAGTGTTTTTCGTGTCGCTAACGTGATAGACACCCTCGCGTGCTCTTTCATCCATAAAGATCACACCCTGCTTGAAAATTGTTTCGCCTGGGGGCCTAAACTGTTTTGTGGCATCAATATAGGGTGAGCGTCTGTTCCTGTCTACCCCCTTTTGCCTCCTGGAGCCTCGAATTTTGCCAGATCTTGAGCGTGCGCTATGATGCCGCACCGGATGAACGGCCAACTCAGCCACCGATCGTTAGCGGAAGTTATTCGCGAAATCTCGGCAAAGTTCCAGAGTGGCAGGCTGCGTCTCGAGCGCGAACGGGTCCAGGTTGCGGCGTACTTTTACAAAGGACACTTCATTTACGCGGCCTGCAACGTGCGAACGTTTCGCTTGCGCGAGTACTTGCTAAAGTCCGGAACACTCTCGCTTGAACAACTTGCGCGCTTCGACGAACGCGTGCCGGATCTTGAACTGGGCCGCAAGCTGATCTCAGAGCAGTTATTGACAACGGAAAGACTCGAGCAGGTTCAGTCAAAGCAGGTATCGGACATTTTGCGCCGCGCGTTGCTTTGGACCGACGGCGTTTGGGAGTTCGATCAGCGGTCACTTCTTGACGAGACCATCAACCTGAACGTCGATCTCGATGCGTTGCTGGTTGAAGCCGAACGTAGACTAACTGCGGAGGAGTCGCAAACCGTCAAAACAGATGTCACGCACGAAGACGTCGAGGCATTTCTTGAACGATTGCATCGCGCGGAATCTTATTATGACATCCTAGGCGTCGAGAGTTCTGTTGATGCCGCGGGTTTAAAGTCAGCCTATTACGAGCTCGCGCGTCGCTATCATCCTGACAGGTTTCGCAAAACCGACCCAACTCTGCTAACGCGCTTGGAATCGGCGTTCGCCAGGATCACACAAGCGTACGACACTTTGCGCGACGATCAACTCCGGGCAAACTACAACGCTAAGCTTCAGGCGCGGAGAAAGGCCCAGAAGATCGTTGACGCAACCGCGAAACCGGCCGCACCTGAACCCGAACCGGTCCAGGCGACTCCGGACGTGCCCGTCGTCCCGGCCGCTGAACGCGCGGCACACGATTTCAAAGAAGGACTCGCGGCGCTCGAGCAGGGTCAACGCAGCCTTGCAGCAGGATTGTTCGCTTCCGCCGCCCGGCTGGTGCCGAATGATCCACGATACCGCGCATTCTACGGGCAGTTGCTTGCCTCGCAGGAAAACACGAGACGGGCGGCCGAAGCGGAATTACAAGCCGCGATCAAGCTCGATCCCGGCAACGCCGATTACCGCGTAATCCTGGCTCAATTGTTCCGAGATCTTGGATTCAGTATCCGAGCGAAAGGTGAAGCCGAGCGAGCAGTTGCGGTCGATCCTAACAATCGCAAGGCGCGCGATCTGTTGCGCGAGCTAAAAGGAGTTTAAGATAAGCAGCGATGGCCGCAGTCGACACTTTTGAACTGATTGAAAAAGCAACGAGCGACGCTTTCACGCAGCTCGCCAAGACTGTCGATCGCTTCGAGCGATACGAGAACCCGCACGCGCAACGCGTCGCAACGATCGCGGACGAGATCGCGCACGCGTTTCATCTCGCGCGACACGATCGCGGTTCTTTGTACGCAGCGGCCTTGTTACACGATCTCGGCGAGGTGGCGATGGAGCGCGATTACATTCAGGCCGATCGTGCGTTGACCACTGAAGAACGACTCGATCTCGCCCGGCATCCGGTGATCGGCGAGCGTGAGGCGTCGCGAGTCGGAGCCGATCGTGCCGCGCAACTGCTCGTGCGTTGGCATCACGAGTGGTGGAACGGCGCTGGTTATCCCGACGCGTTGCGACGCGAAGAGATTCCCCTGGCTGCGAGAATACTTCGCGTTGCCGATTCTTACGCGGCGCTCACGGACGATCGTCCGTTTCGGCCGTCGCTGTCCGAAGGAGCGGCTAAACGCGAGCTGACGCATCGTGCCGGGATCGAGTTTGATCCGTCCGTAGTGGCAATGTTTCTTTCATTGAATGTGAACTATGCAATTTCATAACGGTTGGTTGGCCTTCGAACTTGGCGTGCTGCGGCGACTGAAGTTTTTATCGGTCGCGCTTCCCTTCACCGGCGAGCCGGAGCTAATCGTCCAACTAAAAAACTGGCGCCTGCGCGTTGCTGCTAACGATCCGATGATCTGGTCGTACACAAAGGCGTTCGCGCTGGTTGAGAACAACACCGAAACGCTGAACGAAACCGATCTGGAGTTATTGCTCGACGACGCTTACATTCCGCGGGAGAAGATCGCCAATTCCGCCCTGCTCAAGTGGTTCAACGAAACTGATGCGTGGTGGTTCGACAATGTGCGGTTTAATGCGGAACATCTCGAGCCGTTCAAACGCGCAGTCGCCCTCACGGCGGCGATGATGGTTGGCGACTACGTTCTTTCCTTCAACGAACAAACCCGCAAACTGCGCGAGCCATTAGCCCTGTCCGACACGTTTCGCCGTATGCTCGCCTGTCTTCCGGAACCGCACGACAATTCGATGCGCAACAAGACGAGCAATCAGGGCGTGCGCAACTTCGTTGCCGAGCGACATCACACGGATCTCTTGTTCCTGCGGTTGCCGACGCCGATCACTCAGGGCGCCACGGCGAGAGATCCGATCGAAACCTGGCGCGAAGAATGGCTGCGTGGCGGCGACGACTTCTGGATCGATCTCGAAAGATCGCAAAAGGCTCTATTGGGCTCGCGCGTGCAAAGCAAACAACAGTACCTGGGTTTCGTCGAAGACCTGTTGCGCTCCGCTTCACACATTCCGCTCTGGGCCATCGCCCACACCGAGAACGGCTTTATCTCGAATGAGGAGTTGGTGGAGAAAGTTAGCAGGGTAAGAAAAGTATCGACGATCTATTCGAAGGATTTTTCGGACATGCTGGGTGTGCGTGCCTCACTACTGGTTGCCAACTCTTGATTTACTTTCTTCAGACACGAACTTGTAACCAACGCCGCGGACTGTCAAAAGGTGACGCGGTCGTGAAGGCTCGTCTTCGATGTACTTCCGCAAGCGAACGATGAAATTGTCGATCGCTCTCGTATCCGTGTCTTCGCGTAAACCCCAAACGTCTTCCAGAATCGCGCTGCGTGAAACTATCCGTCCGTCATGATTGATGAGATAGCGAAGCAGGTCGGCTTCCATCAACGTGAGATGTACCGTTTGATCTCCGGATCGCAACTCTAGCGCTTCGAAGTCGATAATCTTGCTTGCAAACTCGAATATGTTGGACGTGTCAACGGGTGAGGGTTCCTGCGGTGCTTTGCGCAGCCATTCACGCCGCCGCAACAGTGCATTAATGCGGGCCAGCAATACGGTTAGTTCAAACGGTTTCGGCAGATAGTCGTCGGCGCCCGCTTCGAAACCACGCAACACGTCTTCCGCCTGTCCACGCGCCGTCAACATCAGAATCGGAACGAATTGTCCTTTTTCACGTAATTGCGACGCGAAAGTGAATCCGTCCATACCCGGTAACATAACGTCGAGCACCACCACGTCATACGACTTTCGTTGGTCGAGCAAAAGCGACGCTGCCTGCTCGGCGTTGCTTGCGATGTCCACGTCGTACCCTTCCGCCTTCAGGTTGTAGCGCAACCCGTCCGCAAGATGTTTCTCGTCTTCTACTATTAAAACGGAATTCATTATTTCGATCGGTGGTTAAACCCGAGGTAACTGAATAGTAAACGTGCTGCCCTGGCCCAACCCTGGGCTTTCGGCAAATACGCGTCCGCCGTGCTTTCGCACAACTGAGTGGACGATGAACAACCCCAAACCGGTTCCTTTCACACGCGCCATGAACCGGCCGGGCACACGGTAAAAGCGCTTGAAGATTCGTTTCAGTTGCGCACTCGGAATTCCGATTCCTTTGTCTACAACGCGAACGACGACACGTTTTTCGTCGGGCGCCGACACCGATACCGAAACCTGGACCTCGTCGTCGGAATATTTCACTGCGTTATCCAACAGGTTTGAAAACGCCGCACGCAACTCGTCAGGATCGCCGGAAACCTTCGCGCCTTTCGCTTCCGACGCTTCGGAGTAAACAAGATGGTGATCGTTCAGTCCGTACCTTACGCGAGTTCGTTCCAAACACTCGCGGACCATCTCGTCAACGTCGATCACGGAGTTCGCAATGCGACGACGGCGATGTCCGGCGCGTCCAGCGCGCAACACCTGCTCGACCGTCACTAACAACCGGTCACTGTCGGTCAGCATGATGTTGTAGAACTCGCGGCGCTGCGCTTCATCGACCTCTCGTGTCTTCAGCGTTTCGAGATACAGACGGATCGAAGCGATTGGCGTCTTAAGTTCATGCGTGACAGCGTTAATGAACGCATCGTGCTGATCGTTAAGACGTATCTCACGGATCAGGAACGTCGTGTTGAGCACCAGGCCAAAGATCAGCACGACAAACAAGATGATGCCGAAAATCAGAAGTGCGATTTCGCCCCAGTTGAGCACGATCCACCCGACGTTCAGAGCGATCGCCAACACAACCAGGCTCGCGCCGAGCGTTATAAAAAACGCTATTGATTTTCTGCGCCGGGCTCTAACTCGCATGGTGGGCGATTGTACCAAGTTCCTTCATGAATCAGGGTGACTCCTGGACCTGCGAGAGCCGCTTTGGCAGTCGCACCGTGCGAGTTGCGAAAAGAACCAGCCATAATAGTCCCGCCACACCGGACAGCAGACCTGAAACAATCGTCAGCGTTTGCGACGAAATGTGGTAGAGCGACCACCCCGCGATCCCGGTAGACAAGCTCCAGATCATCATTTCGCCAGCGCGATCAGTCGTCGAAACGCGGCCTCTCAGTTTGTCCGGCACCAGTCGCATTAACAACGTCTCCTGCACGGCGAACTCCGCACCGAGCAGCACCCGCGAGGCAAAGAGACATAACGACGCCAGCAACAGCGACGGCATCAAGCCCATCAGCGCGAAGAAGATCCCCTGGACGAACAGGCTCCAGCCGATGTAGCCAATCGTGCGGCTCTTCATGTGGAAATAAAAGCCGACGCGACGCGCGATCATCATCCCAACGAACAAGCCCAAACCGTTAGCGAAATACAAAACACCGATCGCTGCGTCGGGACTAAGCCCGCTCTTGCTTGCGAACTCGAACGCACCGAGTCGATCGAGAATCAGGTTGATCGAGCCACCACCAATGGCCCACACGATGTTTACCAGCAGTATTGTCGCCACAGGCGCGTGCGTGACGATGTACGCCCAACCTTCACGAATGTCAGTCCAGTAACCACTAAACAGGCCGCGCTTCACAGGCTCTACAGCGGACTGCCGCTCTCGGGTGTCTTCATCGGGCACCAGCCACACCGAATAGGCCGACAATAGAAACGAAACAGCGTTGATGACAAATGCCGACGAATAACCTATTTCTGACGATGTCCACCCACCGAGTGCCGCCCCCACCGACAGCAAAAGGAATCGCGATGAAAACATCAGTGCATTGCCCGCGAGCAGATCACGTTCACCCGTAATGTTGGGCACCGCCGCGTTCTTTGCAGCTTCAAAGAACGCTCCGAAGAACGCCAGCAACGCGGTACAGAGATACGCGATCCAGAGATCCTCAGGACGTCGCACGAACAGGAATCCAAGCGCAACCACTACACGCAACAGGTCCGTCATGATCATCACTGTCCGGCGCGACCAGCGATCGACAAATGCTCCGGCGAGCGGTGAAAAAAGCGTGAACGGCACCAAACGAAAGATCAGCATCAGCGTCGTCACTTCCGGCGCGGCGTTCGAAACCTCACGCACCAATCCCAGCGCGGCAATGAAGTTAAACCAGTTGCCGAGTTCCGAGATCACCTGCCCAATCCACAATCGTCTAAACGACTGATTGCGTTGCAGGAGCTGCATGTACGTGAGTGAATCCATTTTGCGTGCTTAATGTAGATGTCGTGCTTTGTACTTTGTGCTTTGCTGTGTCTGTTCGAGCTAAGTTATCTTTCGCGCCAGCGAACAAAGAACTGAGTACAAGGAACCGAGTACTAAAGTTAAAAGGCCGCCCGAAGTTTCAGGCGGCCTCGCAATCTGCTTCGTTCCTTCGAACGTCAACTACCAACAAATCGCGGCGGCCGTTTTTCTAGAAATGACGAGACGCCTTCGACAAAATCTTTTGTCGTGCCCGCCTCGATCTGCGCCTCACGTTCCAAATCGAGTTGACCGCCATAGTCATTAACCGCGCTTGCGTCCAACAATCTCTTGATATGCGCGATGGCGGCCGTTGGTGATTGGGCCAGCCGTTCGGCAATCGACATCACCTGGCCCATCAGTTCGGCGTCGGCGACTACTGAATTGATCATTCCCATTTCCACCGCCTGCTGCGCCGTTATCAGATCGCCCGTGAACATCAACTCCGCGGCCTTTTTCCATCCTACGAGTCGCGGCAGGATAAATGTTCCGCCGCAGTCAGGCACCAGACCAATCCTGATAAATGCCTGGTTGAACTTCGCGCTCTCCGCCGCGATCACCAGATCGCACGCCAACGCGAGATTGCACCCGCCACCCGAAGCAACTCCATTCACCGCGGCAATAAAAGGAACCGGAGTTTTGCGTATCAACAGAATCGCTTCGTTCAGTATTCGCAAAGGCTCGTCGAAGAATGCTTCGAGGCGACCTTCCTTGGTCGCCATCTCCTGCATCGCGCGCAGGTCGCCGCCTGCGCAGAACGCGCGACCAGCGCCAGTCAAAACAATTGCGCGTGCGCCTTGTTGAAGTGCGTCGGCAACCGCGGCTTTGAAGTCGTTAGCAGTTTCGACGGTCAACGCGTTCAGTCGATCCGGACGGTTTAACGTCAGGACACAAACCTGCCCGCGCATTTCAAGTTGAATCGTTTCGTAATTCATTGACCCCTGATTTAGAGCGTTCTTCCACCGTCACTCGCGTTAGAGAGACACCGCGTTCGAAATTTATCTCTCCGAATTGTCTTTGAGTCAGATGCCGCAGGCACGGGCGACATCAACTCATTTCAGGTCCGTTGCGCCGCGCGATTCGCGCTGAAGCAGTCGCTGCATAAGACCGGCCGGCCCGACGAAGGCTTGAAGGGCACGGAGTCAGTCTTGCCGCATTGGTCGCACGTGATTTCGAATCGTTGACGCTCACCTGTCTGTCCTCTTCCGCCGCCGAAGTTGGCCCGTCGCGCATCGCGGCATGGCTTACAACGTTTTGGATGAGTCAGATTACGTTCCCTGTAATACTCCTGTTCGCGTTCTGTAAACGTGAACGGAGAGTTGCACTCCGAACACGTTATCTCGAGGTCTGGCATCGCGGTTTCTCCGTGAGAGCGGAATCGAGGAACTCCACTCTCTTTTGCTTTTTGGAGCGCTGGCGTCATGCTTCTTTCATCCACGAAGTTATGGTTCGAAAGCACTGGTTTTCAAACACGACGCCGAAAAGCTACGCGTCCCGACGGTTAAGTTGCCGCGAGTGTACTCCAGCGATTAGCCGTATTCAATTATTTTGTGTGGCACATACTCGTCAGGAAATTTCTGATGTGTGGCGTGGGCGCAACACTGCTCTTCGAAGATAAGTTATATACTCACTTCTCTCCCGGCATGTTGCTTGCTCACTTAATTAACCGCAGCATGGATCAACTGATATAAGGCGCCCGACTTTTGATTAAACAGACCACCCTCGGCTCTCCAGTCGAAACTCACGGCATAGGACTACACACAGCAGTTCCGGTCCATATTCGTCTGGTTCCGGCGCCTCCTGATACCGGCTACGTCTTCCGCCGTACAGACCTTGGCGGTTTCGAAATCCCCGCGACCGTTGAATCAGTAGCTCATTGCGGTTATGCAACGACGTTGATGCGCACCGGTGTGATGCTGTCGACAGTCGAGCATCTCCTGGCCGCTTTGCGCGGACTTGGTGTCGATAACGTTTTCATCGAAGTCGACAATCTCGAGATTCCGATCATGGACGGCTCGGCGGAAAACTTCGCCGAGATCATCGAGCGGGCCGGGATCGTTGAACAACCACTGGCACGCCGTGCATTGCTGGTACGCGAACGAGTTTCGTTTGAACAAGGCAATCGACGCATCAGCGTCGAACCTGCCGACACATACCAGATCGACTGCCTGATCGATTTTTCTCACCCGCTGATCGGCGTGCAGAGTTTGTCTGTGGAATTGAGCGACGGCGCTTTCGGTCGCGAGATTGCGGCGGCGCGCACGTTTGGGTTCACGGAAGAGATCGAAGCGCTACGGAAGGCGAATCTTATTCGCGGCGGTTCACTCGATAATGCGATCGTGTTAACGCCGGACGGAATGTTGAACCAGACTGGGTTACGCTTTCGCGATGAGTTTGTGCGTCACAAGATACTCGACATCATCGGCGATCTCGCATTGCTCGGAATGCCGATCATGGGTAAGGTCGTCGCGGAACGTAGCGGTCACATCATGCATGCCGGTTTGATGTCGAAACTACTGCGCGTGCGCTCGGCGTGGGATATCGTTGATATGCCTACAACCCGCTCCGCACAATATCATGCACTCTGATAATTCCAACGCAGATCTGATCCTCATCCACCACCGGTAAAACTGAAATCTGTGATGGTCTATCTTCCATCAATCGCAGTGCGTCGAAGGCTAGCAGGTGCGGAGTTGCGACTGTTGGCTGGCCCGTCATGAATTCGTCGCAAGTGAGTTTTGCCAGTGCGTCGTGACTCGTGCGTTCGATCGCGCGGCGGAGATCGCCGTCGGTGATGATTCCCGCGAGTCGACCGTGTGGATCGACGACACAAACAGCGCCGAGTCCGCCTTTGCTGATCGCGCGTACAACCTCAACCCACGATGAACCGGTGGCGATCGTTGGGTTCTCACCGTTGCGATGCATTAGATCCTCGACGCGCAACGTGAGTCGTTTCCCTAAACGGCCCGCAGGATGATTTACGGCGAAGTCGTCGGGCGTGAGTCCTTTGACTTTCATTACCGTCATCGCGAGGGCGTCGCCGATTGCCAGCGCAACGGTTGTGCTCGTCGTTGGTGCGAGATTCAAAGGACAAGCTTCCTGATCTACTGAGGCATCGAGCACGGCGTCTGCGCGCCGCGCGAGTGTTGAATTAAGATTGCCGACGATGGCGATAATTGCGACTTGGCGGTTCTTCAGATACGGCAACATCCCGACGATCTCGTCTGTCTCGCCGCTGTTGCTCAGCACGATCACGACGTCGTCCGGCTGGACGATTCCTAGTCCTCCATGCAGCGCGTCGGACGGATGGAGGTAAAGCGCGGCCGTCCCAGTGCTGGTCATGGTTGCCGCGATCTTCTGTCCGATTATTCCCGACTTTCCGACTCCCAGGATCACGACGTTCCCCTTGCAGGCCGCAATTAAATCGACCACGCGCTCTACTTGCACCGGGTCGAGACGGGTCGCTGTTTGGGCGATTGCATTCGATTCGAGTTGAAGCAACTCCTGAACGTCGGACAAGTGGTTCTTCGTCATCTGCGGCCTTTGATATACGACTCGCCTCGCATTTGGCAAGTCGCGCACTCGTAAGTTATAGTCCGGCGTCGTTCAGATTACGTTCAGATTAAAGTCAGAGCCGACATGGGACTAAGCCTGCTTCCTAAAGAAGAACAGTATTTCGACCTGTTCACGCAGATGACGCTTTACATCTCCTCGGCGGCACGTGAGCTGAAGGAAATGCTGTCTGACAACCAGGCCGATTACAAGGAATACGCGCAACGCATCAAGGGGCTCGAGCACGCCTGTGATGAACTGACCCACACGATTTCAACCCGGCTGAACAAGTCGTTCATCACGCCTTTCGATCGCGAAGACATTTACATGATGTCTACCGCGCTGGACGACATCGTCGACCTGATCGACGACGCGGCGCGGGCGATCATCATCTTCGACGTCAAGGAGATCAATGAGTACGCGCGCGACTTTGCGAACGTGATCGAGCGCATGGCGGAGCAGTTGAAAGAGATTGTTACGACGTTGCGGCGTCCGAAAAACATCACGCAACGGCTCGTAGAGATTCATCGACTGGAAAACGAAGGCGATGACATCTATCACGCGGCGATCGCCGAACTGTTTCACGATCCGCCGGACGCGTTAACCGTCATTAAGTGGAAAGAGATTTACGAGAAGCTTGAAGCGGCGGTCGATCGTTGCGAGAACGTCGCGAATATCATCGAGAGCGTCATCATCAAACATACGTAAGATCTGTGGTTTTCTTTTTCTAAGCCCACTGAGCCTATGTCTGCAACTCTGGCTTTCGTCATCATCCTCGTCTTTCTCGCCCTCGTCTTCGATTACATCAACGGATTTCACGACGCCGCGAACTCAATCGCTACGGTCGTCTCAACTCGCGTGTTGTCGCCTGGCATGGCAGTCGTCTGGGCGGCATTCTTCAACTTCATCGCCTTCGCCGTTTTCGGAACGCGCGTGGCGAAGTCGATCGGCGACGGCGTCCGCATGGACGTCATCAGTCCGGAGCTTCGGCTTTACGTCCTGCTCGCGGCATTGTTAGGGGCCATCATCTGGAACCTGATCACGTGGTATCTAGGCCTGCCGACGTCGAGTTCGCACGCGTTGCTCGGTGGTTACGCCGGTGCCGGCATTGCAGCGCACGGCGGCGTCAGTGGACTGCTCAAAGCGGAAGTTTGGATTCGCACACTCAAGTTCATCGTGCTGTCGCCGATGATTGGCATGTTGCTCGGCTTTACGATGATGGTCCTGGTCTTTTGGATCTTTCGTCGCTCGTCGGCAACGAAGGTCGACAAGATTTTTCGTCGCGGTCAACTTTTCTCTGCCGCGGCGTTTTCGCTGGGCCACGGTGGCAACGACGCGCAAAAGACGATGGGCATCATTACCGCCGTGTTGACCGCCGGCGGTGTGTGGGGTCTTACATATGGAGAAAACGGAACGCTGCCGCCGATTCCGACTTCCGTCGTCTTGGCCGCGCATGCAGCGATTGCCTTGGGCACATTGTCCGGTGGCTGGCGCATCGTCCACACGATGGGAACGCGCATCACCAAACTCAAACCCGTCGGCGGGTTCTGTGCCGAAACCGCAGCCGCGCTTACCCTCGCTTATGTAACCATCACCGGCACACCTGTCTCCACGACTCATACAATCACCGGATCGATCGTCGGTGTCGGCGCGACTCGTCGTCTGTCGGCCGTGAAGTGGGGCGTCGCGGGTCGCATTGTTTGGGCGTGGATTCTCACCATTCCCGCCGCCGCATTCGTGGCAGCAGTGTCGTTCTGGATCGTCTCAGCGATTCACCGCCTGACGAGCTAGCATCGCATCAGTGGAACCCGGTGGCGTAGTCAATCTTCCAACCTCGACCCCTCGTCAGCTTGCGTTGTTGGAAGGCGAGTCAACAACACCGGGTAGCGAAGTCGCCTTTGTGATAAAGGCCTCACTCTGTTCATCATGACGGCCGACGTGAAGTTCGGTCGGCAAGCTACGTTTGACGGGTCTCCTCGGCTTGCGTTAGATTTCGCTTCGAAACTTGAACTCACGCCCGCGTAGCTCAGTGGATTAGAGCGTTCGCCTCCGGAACAATTCTTACCTTCCGGTTTTCCTGAACAAAAAAGAAAACGTCAATAAAAACGACCTGTTTCTTGTCTCCCTCTGTGTTCCCTGGTGTCCCCTTGTGTCCTGAAAACCACTTCGAAAGGGGGACAAAAAGGGGGACACTACTGTGGCTTGGGCCAACGTATCAACGTGCTCATGTGGCGAGTACGTCGTCAAGACAGAAGGTGCAAATTGAAAATACTTCA
>DASRPN010000082.1:0-43612 GCA_035646355.1 Pyrinomonadaceae bacterium
GTGCTGGCGCTCTTTCTGAACGCACGCTTTCAGGTTACGGAGCAGACGATCGGATACTTCTTCATGTACATCGGATCGATCTCCGTCTTCACGCGCGTTCTGTTGCTCGGGCGGATGGTCGACTGGCTGGGTGAAGCGAAACTCTCGCGACTCGGTTTGGTGTTACTGGCGTCGGGTGTTGCCGCGATGCCGCTAGCACATAATCTCTGGACGCTCGGCCTCGCGGTCGCACTGATCCCGCTCGGAACCGCGTTTACGTTTCCCTGTGTGACCGCGTTGTTATCGCGCGTGATCTCGCCGCGCGAACGCGGGCTTTACATGGGAATGCAGCAGACGTATGGCGGCGTGGCCAGGATCATTGCGCCGCTATTCTTTGGCTGGTCCTTCGATACGCTCGGCATCTCCTCGCCCTACTTCTTCGCCTCAGCATTCATCGTCGCGACGATCTTTCTCGGCCTCGGACTCGATAAGTACGCGAAACACGAAGAGCCGAAGCCGGAGATCGTCCCTGCGCCGGAGATCGCGCCAGTGGAACCGCCTGCACCGGTTGCTACCGCCGGATCAAAATGAGAATCCCGGCAACGATTGCCAGCACCGCTAAACCCATCGTCACCGTTGAAGAGATCGGAACCTTAAGTAGCGGCAACAGCCCGGTCAGAATCAACCACAGACCGAGTAGGATCATTCCGATGTCTCTGCCTGCAAGAGCATTCGCCATAAGAACCTCACTTTGCAATGATCGGCGCTGAATCGTCGAAGTCGACCTTGTTGCGCGGATCGGGAATGTGGACCGGCGTCTGAACTACGTTTCCGTATCTGTTTGTGCCTTCGTCGAACGTGCCGGCAGTGTTGATTGAGACGCGTACGATGTAGTCGCCTTCAGGAACGCCGGTGATGTCGATCCATTGGCCAGTTAACTGTTTGAAGTACCAGTCGCCCCAACCTGACGTGATCCCCTGGAAGCCACAGTTGTAACCGTTGCTCTTGCCGCCGTCGTATTTGAGTGAGTCTTCCATGCAGAAGCCCTGCTTGTGGCCCGCGACGACTACCGTGCCGGTCTCGTCCAGCAATTCGTAAACAGAGAAGTCGCGAATGTGGAAGTGACCGTGGCACGGCGCAAACTCAAACCACTCGGCGAAAGGATTGTCGGGATCGCTTCGATCGCCAACGATCAGATCAGCGTCGCCACTGTTCATCACGACCGTATCGAAGCGAAGTACACGACGAACACCCGGCGCACCGACGACGCCTTCTTCAAGCGCGCACCGGTCTTTATCGAAATCACGATCGACAATCTCCATCTGCGACACAAACCGTTGCGGATCGACGACGAGATCGGGTTTGCCGCCGTTGTTATAAACAGGAAATAGCTTGCTGACGCTGCTGCGTTGCGATAACGCCGAAGGCGTGAGCACGACGAGCAGAGCGATAGTTGCGATGAGAAGAGCTTTGACTTTGCGCATTGTGGGTCACCTCGTTTCTGAAGCAACGAAAGTTATTCGTTGAGATTATCCATGCTGGTGAACTTCCAACCGGTCCTGGTTAGGTTGAAGTGATAAATCACGACCTCATTGCCGGCGGAGTCGGGACAGGCAATGGTGAAGTGTTTCGCATTGTCCGAATCTGCTTCGGGCTTGGCTTTACTGAAGCAGGCCGCGGCGTCTGACTGCTCGGTGAAGACCTTGCGATATCGCCGGCGCAAGTCGGCTTTCGTTTTCACGCTGGCAATGCCATACGACATGCCGATCGGAAATCGTGAAAGCGTCGCGATTGCGTCGACGTTCTTATTCGCAACGGCGGTTTTGAACTGTTGCCAGAACGTGTTACGCGCGTCGTAACCGTTCACCAGCAACACCGTGAGAAGTAGAAGTGTTTTCATGATGATTTAGGACTTGCTTCCAATGTGCGTGCTGTGATTGGATGCGCACCATGCGAACAGCAATCAGAATCCGCCCGCTTATCCTAACACTGATCTGCGTAGCGATTGCCCCGATTATAAACGCGCAGTCGTTCACGATGGAACAGATCAAGAGCTATCCGTTTCCCAACGAACTCACAGCGGCGGGAACGGGTTCGCGCATCGCCTGGGCCTTCAACGAGCGCGGATTGCGTAACGTCTGGGTCGCCGAAGGGCCAGACTTTAAAGCGCGCCGGCTGACGAACTACACCGTCGACGACGGACAGGAGTTAACCAGTCTCGCGATCTCCGACGACGGCAAGTACGTGGTCTATGTTCGTGGTGGCGATCATGGCTCAAACTTCGACAGTTCGGCGCCGGTCAATCCAGGGCTTTCCACGACGCAAACGCGCGTGCAGATCTGGAGCGTGCCGTTCGCAGGCGGCGAACCAAAAATGATTGGGGATGGCGACGAGCCGGTAATCTCGCCTAAGAGCGACCGCGTAGCGTTTGTGAAAGAGCGCGCGATCTGGACCGTGCCGGTCGACGGTTCGACGGCGGCGAAGCGGTTGTTCTTCGCGCGCGGCGAGTGCGGATCGCCCGAATGGTCGCCTGATGGTTCGCGGCTCGCGTTTGTTTCCAGTCGTGGCGATCACTGGTTCATTGGTGTTTACACAAACGACTCGACTCCGATCGTCTATCTCTCGCCATCGACAGGCCGCGATTCGAGCCCGCGCTGGTCGCCTGATGGAAAGCGCATTGCTTTCGTGCGTCGACCGGGAACGGGGGGTGCGCCCGAACCGATCCTCGAACAACGTCCCCAGGCATGGTCCATCTGGACCGCTGAGGCAGCGACAGGCGAGGGAAATCAACTATGGAAGAGCCCGTTCACGTTGCGCGGCTCGCCTCCGACAACGCACGGCGGAACGAATCTTCACTGGGCCGCCGCGGGGCGCATCGTCTTTCTTTCATATCTCGACGGCCAACCGCATCTTTACTCAATTCCCGAAAAGGGTGGCGAGCCGTTACTGCTGACGCCTGGGAACTACATGGCGGAGTACTTCTCGATCAGCGCCGATCGCACGTACCTCGTGTTCGCCGGAAACGCAGGATCTGATCCGGATGACATCGATCGACGTCACATCGTAAAAGTCCCCGTCGACAAAGCCGAACCAACCGTGCTAACGCCAGGCAAGGGACTCGAATGGACACCGTTTGTAACTGGCGACGGCAAATACATCGCGTATCTCGCGGCAACGTCGCAGCGTCCCCCGTTGCCAACCGTGATGCCTGTCGCGAGCAGCGGCAAGCCGATGACGATCGCTGAAGATCGGCTGCCTTCCGATTTTCCGTCGAGCCAACTCGTGGTGCCGAAAAAGGTGGTCTACAAGTCGCCCGACGGTCTCAACATTCACGCTCAATTGTTTGAAACCACAGGTGGTGCCGCGAAAAAGCCAGCGATCATGTACGTCCACGGTGGTCCACCGCGGCAGATGCTACTTGGTTGGCACTACTCCGATTACTACTCAAACGCTTACGCTCTCAATCAGTTTCTCGCCAGCCGCGGGTATGTTGTTTTGTCAGTGAACTTCCGGCTGGGCATCGGTTACGGCCACGACTTTCATCGTCCACTAAACGCAGGCGTTCAGGGCGCATCGGAATACCTGGACGTGAAAGCCGGTGGCGAGTACTTGCAACGACTACCACAGGTTGATGCGAAACGGATCGGGATCTACGGGGGTTCTTACGGTGGTTATCTCACTGCGCTCGCTCTCGCACGTGACTCGAAACTCTTCGCAGCGGGCGTCGACATCCATGGCGTGCACAACTGGACCGCCGAACGGGCCGCGCCGCTACTCGAGAACCGCTACGAAAAACCGCCCGATGTTCAAAAAGCGCTCGACATCGCGTGGCAGTCGTCACCAGTCGCCTCGATATTGACCTGGAAGTCGCCAGTGCTCTTGATTCATGGCGACGACGATCGCAACGTTCGCTTCAGTCAAACGACGGATCTGGTCCGGCGATTGGAGAAAGCCGGCGTGACGTTTGAGGAGATGGTGATACCTGACGACACGCATCATTTCATGCGCCATGCAAACTTGCTGAAGGTCAACAACGCAATCGTCGCGTTCTTCGACCGGATCTTTGGCATGAGTCGCGGCAGCGAATGACCTGAAGAAGGCCTGGCAGGAACTTTGTTGCTCTTGACGTTGCGGCTTCGCCGCCTGATGTGCGGCGCGGGCTTCGCCCCGCCGTACCATTGAGCTTAAAAACGGGGCTGCGCCCTTGGTTCGGGCTTGCTCAGCCCTACACCATGGGCCAAAGGTCGAACCGGCGGCACAGCTGCAAGGCAGTACAGTGTTTCCGGCGAGGCATAGCCGCTGAAAACCGACTTCTTGTGCGAACAAAAGTGAAGATGGTTGAGGCTACGTCCGAAAGGGTGATCCATCAGTTCCCGTGCCCCTCGTGCGGAGCGGATCTGCTCTACGAACCGCAAGACGGTTTGCTGACATGTCCGTACTGCGGGCACAAAGAACCGGTCGCGCCCAGCACTGCCAAAGTTCAGGAACGTCCATTTGAACAATACGTCGGCCTGCGGCCCGAACAGATGGGCCAACTAGCGGAAAATGCACGTGAAGTGCAATGCCAGAGTTGTGGTGCGAAGACGTTGTTCGTGCCGCCGGAAGTTGCCGGGCGTTGCGAGTTCTGCGGCGTGCAGATCGTGGCCCAACCGAAGTCCGCGGATCCGATCATGGCGCCCGAAGGATTGCTGCCGTTTCGGATTTCACAAAAGCAGGCAGGCGAGGGTCTTCGCGAATGGTTGTCGTCGAGATGGTTTGCGCCGAACGGTCTGAAGCAGTTTGCGCAACCTGAAGCGATTCACGGGATTTACATTCCGTTTTGGGTTTACTACACGAATACCACGACTCGCTACACCGGCCAGCGAGGCGATTACTACTACACAACTGAAACTTATTACGAACGTGATGCGCAGGGGCGACAGGTCCAGCGCACGCGGCAGGTCCGTCACACGCGGTGGTCCGATGCCTCGGGAATTCTTCCCGGTTGGTTCGGCGATCTTCTCGTGCCCGCCACAAAGTCGTTGACGTCTGATCGTCTGCACGCGCTCGAGCCATGGGACCTGGACCGCGTGCAACCATACAATCCCGCATTCCTCGCCGGGTTTAAAGCGCAACGTTATCAGGTGGATCTCGCCGACGGATTTGAACGCGCGAAGGACTTGATGGCGCCGGTTATTGAGAGCGATGTGCGTAACGACATCGGAGGCGACGAGCAGCAAATTGATGAAATGGACACGGAGTATTTCAAGACCACGTTCAAGCATTTGCTGCTGCCCGTTTTTGCGGGAGCGTATCAGTTCAACGGCAGAGTTTTTCAGATCGTAGTGAACGGGCGGACCGCCGAGATTCATGGCGACCGTCCATACAGCGCCGCGAAGATCGCGCTGTTCGTGGCTGCCATCGTCGTACTGATTTTGATTGTAGTCGTCTTGTTTAGAACGTTTTAAGAGAACCAAGAAAGGTGAATCCGATATGGCCCAGAGACAGCTGGTTGTCTTGATTTGTTTAGTAGTTGCGTTTGCTCTTACTGGTTGTGCAAGGAAAGCTGCGCCGCCGACGAATGCATCTGCCGGCGACAGTGCCGATTCTCTTTACGAAGGCGAAGCGAAAGCGAAACCCGCGCCGGGAACCGGAAACGTGCAAGGGAAGGTGCTGTACAACAACGCGCCCGCCGAAAATATTGAAGTCAAATTGTGCGAGACGTTCAGCCGTTTTATGAGTGGTTGCGGTGGCAAGACTTACACAGCTAAAACCGACAAGGAAGGTGATTTCGTAATCGCCAACGTCGAGCCGAAGGAGTACGAAGGTTTGACGGTCCGCATTTTCGACACCGATTCAGTCATATTCGCGACGACCGGCATCGCGGGCCTCAGTGCCGCCAAGTATCCCGTCGTCGCCGACAAGACGCTCTTCGTCAAGCCGACTCATCTCTTCAAGACTGATCTAAAAACAGTGAATCCCAAGGCGGGATCGACCTTGAGTGGGCAAGGCCTCGAACTTCAATGGGACGCTTATCCGGATGCTGCGTACTACAAGTTCAGTCTGAATCATGACAATCACCTCGTCGAGGCGCCTTACGTGAACGAAAAGGTTGAGGGAACTTCGTTCAAGGTCTCGAAGCCGCTCGAAAAGGGTGGATATCGCTGGAAGATCGAGGCTTACAACAGCGCCGACAAAAAGCTGTCGGAAAACGGCGACGGTACTAACTTCACCATCAACTAAAAGAGAAACCACGGATTACGGGGAACTGAATCCGCGTAATCCGTGGTTCTTGTCTAACCTTACCGTCAACGCTTTGGAGTCTTCACGCTAATCGTGTTCGAGAACGCGGAGTTTCCTGACGCGTTGAACGCCCGGACTCGATAGCGATACCAGGTATTGTTAATTAACCCCGTGTTGTTGAAGCCCGTGACGTTTGGTCCTGTCTGCGTTATCTGCGCGAAGTTCGTGCAGTTGTTGCCGGTACAACGCTCGAGCTGGAACCCTTGTTCATTGTTGGAGTTGTCAGACCATGTCAGATTGATCTGGGTTGGACCAACCGCATTTCCGCTCAGATTCGACGGCGCGGTTGGCACCGGTGCTGGAGTCGGAGTTGGAGTTGGTGTTGGTGTTGGCGTAGGCGTTGGTGTTGGAGTTGGCGGCGGTGTCGGTGTCGGTGTCGGGGTTGGCGATCCTCCACCGCACGTCGGGAACTTAAACGACGCGATACGCGTGCGCCAGTTGAACTGGCTCGTCGTTACGTAGTATTCGCTCGTGAACCAGAACGTGCAGTCGTCCACGGGATCGACCGTCAGCGCGCTGTAGTCACCCCACCGGCTGCCCGTTCCAGTTTGACTTCCCGTTCCCGCAAACAGGATTCCTTCGCCCTGGCCCAGCGTGTTCACCGGATCAGTCGCCAGTCGTCCTGCGTAACGCAACTGCGGGAAGATCGTCGCGCTCGACGCGCTGTAACCGATCGCGAGATTGCCGTCCTGGTCCATTGCGGCGCTGCCCATCCAACGCCACGTCGCGTCGGGCTGATAAGTGCTCTCCTGCGCGATCGTCACCGGTCCACTTGTCACATTGCGCATCTCGAACCAGCGAATACCGGCGACAGTTCCGGAACTGACCGTGTAGTTACCAACAACTGATTCGTGTGTGCCGAAATTGCGATACGTGAGTCGGAACATCAGTCGATCGCCGATTCCGTCGAGCCTTGAAGTTGTTCCTGACTGTGGCACGCATGATCGAGTAAGCGGACACAACGTGGTGAATCCCGCCGCGGGCGGAGTACTGAACAGCGTGAACGACGAATTCGCAGGCGTCACAAAATCGACGTTGAAGTGGAAAACGCGATAATTCCCGCCACTGGGAAACTCGACAAACACGCCCGGTGCGCCCGGTGGCGGCAGGTTCGAGCCATCCAGATCGGCAGGCAGATAAGTCTCTTCGAGTGGCCCATTAGTTATACCCGTCGTGACGAAAGCCGCGGGCTGACCCGCCAGCATCTTCGCGCGATCGAACGCAAATGGTTGAGGTCCGAGGAACGATGTGCCCGTGGAATTGAATACGTTCATGCTCATGTAATAAGCATCGGGCCATACGCTCAAGTGCGGATAGTCGAAGAAGTTTGAGCCGAGATGAAAATCGTAACGATGATATGAGCCGGTTGCGTCGGAGGTCGTCGAAATCGCTACACACTCATCAGTCGGGATCGACACACCCGCAAACTGAGAGATCAGCCAGCGGCCGGCAAGTTGATCGTAAAGCACCACCGGGTCGCCACGCGTGTTGAACTCACAGACGCCGCCAAAGCCGGACCACACAGTCGCGATGTTGGATGGGCCAAGAAGAGAAGCGCCAGTCGCTTTATCAAAAACCTGAATACCTTTGTTCACCATCTGCACATACTGCGTGTCCCCGACTTCTCCAACCGTATCGGGCGGCGCGCAGTTGCACGTCACACCTGGGAACGGGATGCCGTCGAAGTTCTGGTCTACGCTCGGCATGGCGGCGATCGTGAACTCGTCTGCCGCAATGGTCTTTTGGACCACGCGATCAGGCGCGTCTTTGTGGAAATGGGAGATCTTCGGGTTAGTGTTCGCTTCGCGTTTGGGGCCGCCGTCGTACGGCTTCTGCTTCATCTCGCGTATGGGTATCGACGTGTCGTTGCGAATCGAGATGCCGCTCGCGACCTCCTGTTTGCGTCCTTGCGCAGGAGCTGCGGCAACGGGCGTCGCGTTTACCGCGATGGCCGCTGCATTTGACCACCTGGCCTCGATAATTCGTGGCAGGATTGAAAGCGCTATCAGGAACAGAACTACCGCGCCAAGGACTACTGGTTTGTTTCGAATTTTCACTTATCGGGTCTCCGGTACAGAGTTCGAACGGGGCCTACAGAAGCGAGAGCACGCTACCATAAGGACCAAAGATGACGCAAATAAATGTATAGGTGAACGAAAAACCGCGCCGCTAGATTCGGCATTTGATCTGTGTTATCAGTGTTACCGACATCCCCGGCAAGTCCACCAGAAATCGAGGAGCAGAAGAGATGAAAGTATTTCGTATCAGTGTTGCCGCCATCGTCTTTGCGGCATTTGGAATCCTGGCCTACACGCAAACGAGGCCGGCAGCGACGCCCGCGACTCCCGCGAACAGGCCAGCCGCTGCTCCAGGGAGTATTGCCGTAATCGACTCGGCGGCTTTCGGCAGCGACAAGGCCGGCATTACGCGCGTGATGAATGCGATGAAGACGCTCGAAACTAAGTTTCAGCCGTTGCGCACCGAACTCCGGGGAATGCGGGACCGGCTAACCACGATGCGCGCGGACATCGAGAAGAAGCGCGCAATCCAGGATCAGCGCACGACTGCGCAACAGATCGAAGCCGCGGACCAGCTCGAGGTGCAGATCAAACGCAAGGCGGAAGACGCGCAGGCGAGTTACCAGAAGGAGTCGCTGGCTGCGATGGAGCCGTTGCAAAAAGATATCTTTACTGCACTGACTACCTACTCACAGTCAAAAGGCATCTCGCTTTTGATCGACATTAATCGTGTGCCGGTGATTTATTCGGCTCCGACCATCGACATCACGAGAGACTTCATCGCCGATTATAACCGCACGCATCCGTAGTTCGAGGCTCAGGTATGCTGGAAGAGCCGTTGGCGACGTGGTCCGACGCGGTCGTTAAACTCAAATAACCATGGACTACAAGGTCCGGCACGCTACGCTCGACGATCGCGAAGCGATCACGCGATTGATTGCGGACTCCGCGCGGTATTTGAGTCGAGAGCATTATGATGATGTACAGATCGAAGCGGCGATCGCATCAGTATTTGGAGTCGACAGCACCCTGATCGAGGACGGGACGTATTTCGTCGCCGAGCAGGATGGAGAATTGATCGGTTGCGGGGGTTGGAGCAACCGCAAGACGCTTTTCGGCGGCGACCAGTTCTCGGATCGTGACACCGCCATGATCGACCCCGCTAGTGAACCATCCAGGATTCGCGCCTTCTTTGTGCATCCCAAACATGCGCGAAAGGGCGTCGCGCGGGCCATTCTCTCCGTTTGCGAAAGAGAAGCGAAAGCGCATGGTTTCGGCGCGCTCGAGTTACTGTCGACGCTGCCCGGCATTAAGTTCTACGAGGCCAATGGTTATTCGGCTATGGGAGATTTTGATCTTGAACTTCCGGGTGGTGTAAAACTCCAGTTCGTTCCGATGCGTAAACAGTTGTGAAACCAGGAAGGGTTGAATCATGACTACAGCCCCAGTGCCCACCGCGAAAGATAAACGCGAACTTCTGAGACACACTGTGGCGACGCTCTCCTACCGCGGTGGAAAAGCTATCAGCAACGCGCCGGCAGATTTTGAAGATTTCCGCGCAGCTGATGACTCGCGAAGGCCGGGTGAGATCCTGGCCCATATTGGCGATCTGCTCGATTGGGCGTTATCGATTGCCGTCGGCAAACAAACGTGGCACAACTCAACGCCGCTGTCCTGGAAAGACGAAACCGCTCGGTTCTATGCCGCGTTGCAATCGTTCGATTCGTATCTCGCTTCCGATGAACCGCTCGGCGCACCGGTTGAGAAATTGTTTCAAGGCCCAATAGCTGACGCGCTAACACACGTCGGACAGATCGCAATGCTGCGGCGGATCGCGGGGTGTCCAATCAAAGGCGAGAACTACTTCAAAGCCGTAATCGAGTCGGGACGAGTCGGTGCGGACCAGTCGTCACAGCGCACAGAGTTTGATTAACAATCAACGCCAGCATGACCATTGAAGACAAACGAGCTTTACTGGGTCATTTTCTCGCTGCACTCGCTTATCGCACGCAGAAAGCTTTGCGCGATGCGCCTGCGAATTTCGGTTCGTTTCGCATGGAAGATGGTGTGCGCACGCCCGCGGAGCTTGTGCAACACATGACGAGCGTCCTCGGCTACGCTCGGACTCATTTCATTGGCGGTCATTACTGGCCCGAAGCGTTATCAACATTCGATGAAGAGGTCATTCGCTTCCACGAGATGCTCGGTACGTTGGCCCAACATCTGCGGAACGGCGACGTGTTGCTCGATGGCATGACCGAAGAGCGCTTGTTGCAGGGACCATTCTCGGACGCGATGACCCACGCCGGTCAACTAGCGTTGTTGCGACGATTGGCCGGCGCGCCAGTGCCGCCGGAGAACTTCATCGTCGCCGAAATCCGCCCCGATCGTCTCGGGCCCGATCAAGCAGATCCCGTCAGCCCTGATAAAGTTTGGCCTGAAGCACCAACACCAATAAAAACAGAACCTGGAGAGAATCAGTGAAACTCATTTTCCTGCTCGCCCTAGCATCAGCATTGTTTGTTGTCCCTCAGGATGACTTCAAACCGATCACGGTTTACCTCGTTCGCCACGCCGAGCGTGCGGACGAGCCACGCCAGGATCCACCGTTAACCGAGAAGGGAACTGCGCGAGCACAGGAACTGGCCCGCATTCTTGGTAACGCGAAGATCAAAGCGATCATCACATCGCAGTTCGCACGCACAAAACTCACGGCGGAGCCGCTCGCGAAACAAGCGAACCTCGCTGTTACGTCGATCAGTCTGAGTGTGAATCCTTCCAATCCGCGCCAGATCGCCGAACAGTCCACGGCAGAAGTGACCAACAAGATCCTCGAACGCGCCGGCGAGAGTGTGCTGGTAATCGGACACAGCAACTCGATACCCGACGTAATCAAAATGCTCGGCGGCGACGTGACACCCGTGATCGACGAGAAAAAGTTTGACGATCTCTTTGTTGTGACGGTTTACGCGAAAGGTAAGTCTAAGGTGGCGCACCTGAAGTATGGCAGCGCTGACCCGTCAATAAGCGGCAGAATGGACCGTTAAGGCTCGCTTTTTCGCGTTAGGTTTTGAGGGGGCCTGTTTACAGTCAATGCCGGCGTCGTAGCCGGCAAGGAGAACATGAATGAAATACCTGTTTCTTGCGATTCTGCTGCTCTTACCGGTTACGGCTTTTTCCCAGCATGGTCATGCACCGGCTAAGGAAGCGGCGCCGGTAGCATTAACTGCCGGACTGGGCGACATCAATCACCCGGTTTCGACCAACAACGCGGAGGCGCAAAAGTTTTTCAACCAGGGACTCGCGTACGTTTACGGATTCAACCACGAAGAAGCCATTCGCTCCTTCAAACAAGCGGCGAAACTTGATCCACAACTCGCGATGGCCCATTGGGGCACGTCGCTCGCACTCGGATCGAATTACAACGTGCAGGCTGAAGGTCCGGCACTTGTCCAGGCTTACTCGGAACTCCAAAAGGCAATTGCATTAGCGCCAAAAGCGTCAGAACATGAGCGCGCTTACATCGAAGCTTTGTCTAAACGTTACTCGTCTGACGTCCAGGCCGATCAAACGAAGCTAGCCGTCGATTACAAGAACGCGATGGGCGAAGTCGCGAAACGTTATCCCGACGACCCGGACGCAGCCACACTCTACGCTGAAAGCATGATGAACTTGCGACCCTGGAAACTTTGGTCGCACGACGGCAAGCCGGCGCCTGAGACGCTCGAGATCGTTGCCGTGCTCGAGGGTGTGCTCCGTCGCCATCCGAATCACACTGGAGCGAATCACTACTACATACACGCCGTAGAAGCCTCGACGAACCCCGACCGCGCTTTGCCTAGTGCCGCGCGGCTCGGCAAGGTGGCACCGAAGGCGGGCCATCTGGTCCATATGCCTTCGCACATCTACGTCCGTACCGGCGACTACGCGGAAGCAGCACAGTCAAACATTGACGCGATTGCTGCTGATCGTGAGTACATCGCAAAGACCGGCGCGCAGGGTCTTTACACGATGATGTACTACAACCACAACATCCACTTCCTGGCCGCTGCAAATGCCATGAAGGGACGTTACGCGGACTCAATGAAATCGGCGCGCGAACTCGAAGCAAACGTCAAACCGCACGTCAAAGCAATGCCGATGCTGGAGATGTTCGTGCCGTATTCGCAAGTGTCGCTCGTTCGCTTTTCGCGTTGGAATGAAGTTCTTAATGAACCGAAGCCCGAGCCGGAGTTGAAAATCACGACCGCGTTCTGGCATTTCGCCCGTGGCAGTGCGTATGCAGCGACGAATCAGGTTCCAAACGCTGAAGCGGAGCTGACTGCTCTGCAAGCGTTAATCAAAACCATTCCCGCGGACGCACCGATGGGAAACAGCGGCGCCGTCAATGTCTTAAAGGTTGCCGATCTGGCACTTGCCGGAAAAATTGCGTACGCGCGTGGAAACAAGGAAACGGCCTTTGACCTGCTCAATAAGGCTGTCGCCGCCGAGGACGCGACGAGTTATAACGAACCCTCGGATTGGGATCTTCCCGTTCGCGAGTTCTTCGGCGGCGCGCTGCTGGCCAGTGGCGATTACGCCAGGGCCGAGAGCGTCTTCCGTGCGGAGATTGAGAGACATCCGCGCAATGGCCGGGCGCTGTTTGGCCTGGCTGAGAGTTTGAGGAAGCAAGGTAAAGATTCATCCGCGCGGATGGTCAAAAGTGAATTTGAAACAGCGTGGCAAAACGCTGACACGAAGCTGAGTGTTGAGAGTTTGATCGGTATGCAGCCGAAGGTGACCGCCGCTTCGGGCTGGTCGTCGGACGTGCAGTTTTCCAACGTCTCGCTGAGGACCGGTGTCCGATTGCGTTATGGCTATCAGGGTGACCCTGTGGGCGAGCCGATCATCCTGTTGCACGGCTACAGTGATTCTTCGTTTTCGTACAGTACGGTGTTGCCGTTGCTGGATCGCAAGTACCGCGTTTACGTTCTGGACCAGCGCGGTCACGGTGAATCAGATCGGCCGGCCAATGCTTACGCTCTGTCACAGTTCGCCGCGGACGTCGTGGCGTTTATGGATGTAATGAAAATTGATAAAGCGACGATAGTGGGCCACTCGATGGGAAGTTTTGTGGCGCAGCACGTCGCAGTCGCCGCGCCGGAACGCGTAAAGCGGATGGTGCTCTCCGGCTCGGCGACTACTATTCGCAACAACGTGGTGACGGATCTTCAACGCGAGGTTAACGCACTCACCGATCCTGTTCCGGAAAAGTTCGTGCGCGATTTTCAGCTCAGCGTGGCCTTTCAGCCGATGCCGGATGCTTTCGTCGCGGGCGTCGTCAAAGAGAGCTTGTATCTTCCAGCCCGAGTTTGGCGTGAGGTGATGGCGGAGATGTTATCGCCGAAATCGAACGTCGAACTTGCGAAGATCAAAGTCCCGACCTTGATACTTTGGGGCGACAAAGAGAACGTCTTTCCGCGATCTGAACAGGATGCACTCCTTGCGGCCTTGCCAAATGCACGCTTAAAGGTCTATGAAGACACGGGACACGCCATGCACTGGGAGCGTCCCGAGCGATTTGCCAAAGACTTGCAGGAGTTTATGAACTGAGACAATTTCCTTTCACGATCCGTGTCGTGTGTGTTGTTATCTGTGGCGTGCTCTTGAGTACCCACATCAGGACCACGGATTCTTTTGCGCAGTACGCTGGACGCTCCGTCGTTCGCGCGCAGAACGGCATGGTGGCGTCCAGCCAACCACTCGCTTCTTTAACCGGACTCGAAGTTCTTAAACGCGGCGGCAATGCGGTCGATGCAGCGATCGCAATGGCCGCCGTTCTTAATGTCACCGAGCCGATGATGACCGGCGTCGGCGGGGACATGTTTGCACTCGTCTATTGGTCCAAGACGAAAGAGGTCAAAGGCCTCAATGCGAGTGGCCGAGCGCCACGCGCGTTGAGCATCGATCAGTTCGCGAAGAAGAACGTAAAGCAGATGCCGCAGTTTGGCATGGAGGCCGTGACAGTTCCCGGTGCGTTTGATGGCTGGGTCGCGCTGAACGAGAAGTACGGCACGATGAAACTGGCGGACCTGCTCGCGCCGGCGATCGGATACGCGGAAAACGGTTTTCCGGTCATGGAGAAAACCGCGGAAGACTGGGACGCCGAAGTTGATAAGCTAAAGCGGAACGCTGCGGCTGCCGCAAATTATTTAGTTGATGGTCGCGCACCTCGCGCGGGTGAGATCTTCCGCCAACCCAATCTCGCGCGAACGCTGCGCACGCTTGCGAGTGGCGGCCGCGATGCGTTCTACAAAGGCGAAATCGCTAAAGCCATCGTCGATTACTGCGCAAAGAACGGCGGCTTCCTTACCATGGACGATCTCGCCGCCACTAAACACGACTGGGTCGAACCCATTTCGACCAATTATCGCGGGCACACCGTTTACCAGATACCGCCAAACGGGCAGGGAATCACCGCGCTGATTGCGCTCAACATCCTCGAAGGCTTTGATCTCAAGAAAATGAGCACACAGCCCGAGCGCTACTATCACACGTTAATCGAAGCAACGAAGCTCGCGTTCGCCGATCGCAATCGTTACATCGCGGATCCGTCTTTCGCGAAAGTGCCGGTGGCCCAACTGCTCTCAAAAGACTATGCGGCCCGCCGTCGTGCGCTCATCAATCCGAACAAAGCACTCGACACGCCGCCGCCCGGCGACATCAATGTCGGCAGCGATACCACGTACCTCACAGTGGTCGACAAAGACGGCAATGCTGTGTCGTTCATCAACAGCATCTTTGACGCATTCGGTTCGGGCATCGTCGCGGGCGACACGGGTATCGTGTTGCAGAACCGCGGCACTGGTTTCTCGCTCAATCCCGATCATCCCAATCGTCTCGAGCCTGGCAAGCGGCCGTTTCACACAATCATTCCCGCTATGGTTCTGAAGGACGGGGAACTGTTCATGTCGTTTGGCGTGATGGGTGGTGCGATCCAACCGCAGGGACATGTGCAGGTGCTGGTGAACCTGATCGATCGGGGGATGAATCTGCAAGAGGCGATCGACGCCGCGCGTTATCGTTTCATGAGCGGACGCGGCGTCTTGATGGAGGACGCGTTAGGCACGTCCGTGATCGAACGTCTGATCTCGATGGGCCATGTACGCGCTAAACCGCCTGGCGTGTTGCGCTCGTCGATGGGCGGGGGACAGGCAATCATGATCGATCCGGTAAGTAAGACACTGATGGGCGCCTCCGATCCCCGCAAAGACGGCATGGCGCTCGGATATTAAATCTTTATGAACGCCGAGTTAGCCAGAGAGATCGATAGTCTGGTTAACCAGGCTGACACGATCGCGAATGATGCGCGAAGAGTGTTTGGCGGCCTCACGAAAGAGCAGCTTAACTGGAAGCCAAGTGCGGAACGCTGGAGCGTGGCCCAGTGCTTCGATCACCTGATCACGACCAATAGCGGTTACCTGCCGATTGTTGACGATGTTTTGGCGGGGCAGAAGAAGTCGAGCGTTTGGCAGAAGCTGCCGTTTCTTCCCAGCCTGTGGGGAAAGATGCTCATCAAATCGCTCGATCCGGCGCAGACCCGCAAGATGAAAGCGCCCAAAAAATTCGAGCCCGCGCAGAGTGATGTAAGTGGTTCGATAATTAATGATTTTGCGGACCAGCAGGAAAAGATAATCGAAAAGATTAAAGCCACAGCGAACCTCGACCTCGAGCACATCGTAATAACATCTCCGGCAGCGAGTTTCGTCACCTATAGCTTGATGGACGCCTACCGGATCATAGTTGTTCACGAACGACGACACTTTCAACAGGCGCAACGCGTCACCGAAGAGAGCGGATTTCCAACCACCTAGTAACACCAATTTTAGCAACACCGATTTAAGTAACATCGATTTAACATGACCGCCACCGGAAACAGTAGTGAGGTGACTCATCATGAATCCCTTCGATCTTCCCGGTCCACAATTCCTGCTGATCTACATCATTTTTGCTGGTCTGGTTATTTCAGGCCTGGTCTTCGCACGCCGGCGCGCTGAGTTGTCGCCATCGACGGCGCGGATCGATCTCTCCGATCCGTATCTGATCGCGTTTCTGCGCGGTGGAGAGAAAGAAGTACTTCGAGTAGCAACCGTCACACTGATCCAGCGCGGACTACTCGTCAGAGATGGAAAACAAATCCAACGTGCGGAGAACGCATCACCAAACTCCGTGCGCATACCTGTCGAGCAGGCGTTGCTGAAGAAGTACGCCCGCTCCGGCAAAATATCGTGGATGTTTGAAGACGAGGGCTTGAGCCTGGCGTGCGAACCATACGCCAGGACACTGCAAAGAGCGCGTCTGCTACCCGACGATTATGTGCACCGCGGGAGACTAGTGCGATTGGTCATCGCGATCTTCCTGCTTACCGGCGTCGGGTTTACGAGAGTCATGATTGCACTTGACGCCGGTCGGACGAATGTTGGTCTTCTAATCGTCCTGATTGTTGCGTCACTCGTGATTGCGGCGGCGATTTCGTTTCCGCGATTGACTGAGACTGGAAAAGCAATGATTTTCGACGTGCAGACTCTTTATGGCGGGTTGCGCCATCCTGTTTCGTCAATTAATGCGGGACCAGCTTCTGCAACGAGCGCGGGAGGCGCAGGTGTTGAACCGATGATGTTGGCGGCCGTGTTCGGCGTAGGGGCGCTGGCGGGGTCGGGCTTTTCGTTCGCAGACGGTTTGTTTCGCGGACAGGACAAGAGACGATCGAATTCATGCGCGAGTGATGGTGATTGTGGCAGCTCGTGCAGTACCAGCAGTTCGTCGTGCAGTGGCGGTAGTTCATGCGGTGGCGGCGGGTGTGGTGGTTGTGGAGGATCATGACCATGCGTGATCGATTTGGCCTTGGATGGCGTGCAAAACTGGCGCTCGGGATTCTTTCGAATCTCGATCGAATCGACATCGTCGAAGTTATTGCCGACGATTACTTCCGCGCGCCGCACCGCGAGCGCCGGGCGTTGCGGACGCTTGGCGCGCAAACGCCGGTCACGCTGCATGGCGTGTCGCTTGGGATGGCTTCGTCGGTGCTGGTAGAGACGAAGCGGCTCGACGAGATGGCGCGGCTTTGCGACGAAGTGAGCCCTGTCTCGTGGTCGGAACATCTGGCGTTTGTGCGCGGTGGTGGGATTGAGATCGGACATCTTGCGGCGCCGCCACGGTCCGCTGCGACTGTTGACGGCGCCATCGCAAACCTACGCCGGGCGCGAGAGATCGTAGGCGTAGCGCCGCAAGTGGAGAACGTGGCGACGTTAATCGATCCGCCGGGTAGCGATCGCGACGAAGCAACGTGGGTTTCAGAAATCATTCTTCACTCTGAAAGCGATCTGTTACTGGATCTACATAACCTTCACGCTAATTCAATCAACTTCAATTTCGATCCGGTTGATTACATAACGCGCATTCCGCCCGAACGCATCGGCGCCATCCATCTTGCGGGCGGCAAGTGGATCGGACGTCCGGACGCACGGCGGCTACTCGACGATCACTTGCACGATGTTCCCGATCCCGTTTATCAGTTGCTGGAGAAAGTGGGCGCCTGTGCGACGCGTCCGCTGACAGTGATTCTCGAGCGGGACGGCAACTTTCCGCCCATTGAATGGTTGCTCGAACAGCTTGACCGTGCGCGCCGAGCTGTGGCCCGCGGACGAACACGACGGAGTGCAGTAGCGGCATGAACGATTCGCGACTCGAAACCTTTCTCGCCGGCATTTACGTCGATCCTGGGGCGCGCGCGAAGTTTCTCGCAAACCCACGCGGCGAAGCGACAAGAGCCGGTCTGACGGCGCAACAGGTTGAAGATGTGATAAAGATCGATCGCGACGGGCTGCAGCTTCTCGCTGACAGTCTCGAAAGGAAAAGGCACGGTCGTAAATGATTAAATCCGTCACGAGCCGCGACAACTCGTTACTTCGGCTCGCGCGCGCGGTGCGCGACGGCAAAGACACCGAGTACGTCTTCGTGGAAGGTTTGCGGTTGTGCGAGGAGGCGCTTCGGTCTGTGCTCGAGATCGAGGCGATGATCGTCTCGGAAGAGTTGTTGCGAAAAGAGCGAACTGCGACAGCGATTGCCGAGTTGGAACAGGCAGCACAACGCAGCGCATCAGTCAGCGAAAAACTACTCGAATCGATCTCTTACACGAAGACGCCTCAAGGCATCGTCGTGCTCGCGCGACGACCCGACTCTTCTGAAACTCGACTCGCCTTCGCTATCGACAACAATTCGTTAATCGTCGTACTGCATCAGATCAACAACCCGGTGAACGTAGGTGCTATCCTGCGCACCACGGAAGCGGCCGGCGCCCGCGGTGTGATCGCGACGCAGAACACGAGCGATCCGTTTTCACCAAAGTCGTTGCGCGGCGCGATGGGTTCGGCGTTCAGATTGCCGATTTGGAATGGTCCAACTTACGAGAAGATGATTGAGTGGTGTCGCCGGCGCGAGATCGCAACAGTCTGTGCGGATGCCAGCGCGCCGCTGGCCCACACGGAATTCGACTGGACCCAAACGACGGCACTCATCATGGGACCTGAATCAAAGGGACTCACCGACGCTGAAACCGCCAGCGCCACCCACATCGTGCGCATTCCCATGCACGGCGCTGTCGAATCCCTCAACGTATCCGTAGCGGCGGGCATTCTGCTCTTTGAAGCCGCACGTCAACGTTCCGTCGTTTGAATACAAACCTCAGTCGCCGGAAACGCCTTGCCTGAGCCGGGTTTGAGCCACGCAACTATCGTGTAAATCCCAGGTTTGTCGTGAAGAAGCGTGACCGGCACGCTGAAGTTTCCATCGAGATCGACATCGACATCACCTCTCGTGCGGTCCATATACATGAATGGCGGCGTCACCTTCGGACGCAGCATTTTCGAATTGTGCGGCAGTTCGTAAGACCTCGCCTCGTTGAGCCAGCTCATCTCCGGCGCCTTCGGGAGCGGCTCGTAGAAAACCTCAACGTGATTGAGACTGTGACCTCGTTTCAACATCTTCGCCGCAAACTGGACCACCCCCCTCGGTTTCGCCACCCTTGGCATTGCCTCTACCTCGACATACCTCGCGACGAACATTTCAACCAGTCGTAATCGCAGCTTTTCCACCGCGATGCCGAAGCCCACGTGCGTATGCTGCGGCGCGAGGATCGTCTTTCGATGACCATCGTTAGGCGGTTGTTCCTGGTAGAGGCGCAAGTGTAAGTACGACGTATCCTGCTTCAAGTCACTCATCTTATTGGACCACGTATTGTCAGCAGCGGAGACGTTCTCCTGCGTCGCGTCAGTACCTCCGGCGAACGAATAGCGGTGATAAGGTTTGAATCCGTCGCGGCCCCAATGACTCGCAAACTCGTGCATCGCCATCTCGGTTGCGTGTTGCGTGGCGACTCGCGTTGCCAACGGATCCATCGCCAGCGGTTGCACTTTCGCAACCGCACGCTCCTCATTAACCATCTCGAGGAGGTTCGCGCGAAGACCTGCGAATTTTTCCAGATCAACTGTTTGCTGGGGTGAGGAAAAGACGAAGTCGAACAGAACCATGCCGAGGGGAGCACTCAATGACTGGAGAAACGCGCGCCGCTGCATAACTTAACTCAACGACGAAACCTGCGACGACGGAAAAAGATAAAGAAGCCTGCGACGACGAGTGACGCAGCGATAATGATGTAACCCAGTTGCCTATCACTCAATCCACCAGCGATGACGATGATACCGTCAGTCTCCGCCATCAGTTGCGGCGACAGAAGTGTCATCAACATGCTAATAACCAGGCCCAGCACCGTAATCGACACGACTGCCAAAAACAGCACAACCGATATCTTGAAGAGTTTTGGATACATCGCTAACGCTCCCGGTCTTGACCCGAGCTTTCAGTCGCGCCGTGGTATGGCAGCAGCAAGTCCTTCGGCGCCGTCGATTGAGACACCCAGGTCGCGCAACAAACCGTCCTCCAAACCATAAATCCAACCATGGACCACCAACTCCTGACCGCGCTGCCATGCGGTCTGTACAATCGTTGTGCTCGCCACGTTCAGCACTTGCTCGACGACGTTCAATTCGCAGAGCCTGTCCAACCGTTTCGTCTCGTCCGTGATTTGCGAGAGCTCCGTTTCGTGATCGCGTATCACGTCCTGGACGTGACGCAACCAGTTGTCGATCAAACCGAGTTGCGAATTGTCCATCGCGGCCTTCACGCCGCCACAGCCATGATGGCCACATACAATGATGTGCTCGACTTTCAGCACGTCTACGGCATACTGCATGACCGACAGGCAATTGAAATCTGTATGCACGACGACGTTCGCAACATTCCGGTGCACGAACATCTCGCCCGGAACCATGCCGATGAGCTGCGTCGCCGGAACGCGACTGTCGGCACAGCCAATCCAAAGAAACTTCGGCGTCTGCTGTTTGGCTAAGGTCTGAAAAAACTCCGGATCGCTTGCCGTGATCGCTTCTGCCCATTCCCGGTTCTTATCGAGAAGACGTTTTAAATCTTTCATTGTGCCAAATGATCTTTACCCTTACTCGTTTCGCCGCCGTCCTTCTTTACAACGCTGATATGACCGTCTGACTCCATGTAACTTTCCTTCACGTCCTTGAAATCATCGACGCCCTGCTCGCGCAGTTCACCAAGCAATTCCTCTTCAGAAATCATCTCCCTGCGCATGTTTCGTTTCTGTATTCGTCCATCTTTAATCAGCAGCAACGCGCGTGGGCGGAGTATCTTGTTGAGGGCAGGGAAGTGAAATCCCAGGTAGTCAAAAAGATAATCCCAGCCGACGATCGTTGCTACGAGGATCAGACCATCCCCAACGGAATTGTACTCGGCGCTCATTGCGTTTTGTGCTGCGTCGGCAATGAGGACGACTACGAGCAGATCGGAGATGCCAATCGCTCCCGCGCCACGTCGCAGGAACCGGAAGATGATGAAAATAAAGAAGTAAACGATCGTTCCGCGGAGGATGATTTCAAGGAACAAACCCGAGGGAAGAAGCGCTTTTCCCCAGTAACCCCAATCGATCAACAGCAGAGCGATCATGCGGTCTGTGTTTGGTACTGGACCTGCGGCGGAACATATTCGATCGGCATGTCGCCGTTATCAGCGCGCAGGTACTGCCAATCCTTCGGCTTCAATGAAGCGATGAGTTCCTTCCGATTCTTCGTCTTCACGGGCTTGCCGGGATAAATCCTTCCCATTCGCTGCAACGTCTTCTCCGGAATCGCGCCGGAGAACATCCACAACGGCCAGGTAAAGTTTGGACCATTGAGCCGGCGCAACTTGTAGAGCCACATGCCAATGGATCCCACGCGCCAGGCCATCGGTCCCCACCAGCTATACTGGCCCGGCCGCAGGTTCATCTTCCAGCACTTCATCATCAATTGCCATTGCAGCGGCGTCAGTTGACGCGTTTGCCGCACGCCTTCTTCTTTTTCCATGCGCGTGTCGTGCAGGGGAGTGAAGATCGACGGGATCAGAAACGCGAACAGCCCACGACGTTCCATTTCGTAAACCAGATCGATCGTCTCCATGACGTCCTGGTCCGTCTCGCCCGGATTGCCGACGATCAACGTCATCGCGGGGAACCAGTTGTTTTCGTTAAGAACGCGCAGTCCTTCGAGGACGACGCTGGGCCAGTCTTCGATCGAAAACGGAACTCCCTTGCTCGACATAATCTGTTTCGCCATGCGAAGAGAACCAGTCTCCAAACCAATCAGCGGCGCGAGGGCTTTCTTTTCCGGATGACTGCTGAGGTACGGGAAATGGATCGGACTCTTCGGCAGCAGCAGATCCGATAGCTGCTTGATGAGCAACGGATCGACAACAGCGGGCGCGATCGTGCAATGGCTCAACACGTGCTGTTCGACTCCCGGCGTGTTCACAATGTCAGAGTAAAGATCGACGAGAGCCTCGCGGTTGGGAAAGTAAAAAGGGGTATCAGTGTGGACCTGTCCCCAGATGAACATGTCTTCCGTCGCGAGCGAGATCTGTTTATTGCCGTTGCGCACGTTGGCGCGCACCGCTTCCAAGATCTTGTCTTTCGGTAGATCGATCTGCGGATTCAAATCGGGGACGCAGAACTTGCAGCGCCGCCCGCAGCCCGTGGTCATCTCGACGACGCCGAACGTCGTGCGCGTATCCGGGAAGAGAATTGCGTCTCGCTCGACCGGATGTTTTACGTCGAGGCGACGAGGCAGTGGCTCACCTTGAATGGCTTTGCGAAAGAGTTCGAGCGTATCGGCTGATTCGCCTCGTCCTTCGACGACACAATCGACACTCAGTTCGTCGTACGTGTCGGTTTGAATAATCTGCCAGCCACCTGAGCCGCCAACGATCACTTTGAAATTCTCTCGATAAGGACTTGTTTTGATCTTCGCGAATAGTTGCCGCGAGTAATGAGAATTGATCGGCATCTTCGACGAGCCGAAGATCGAAGTGTAAACACCGGCGGCAAATGTTACGCCGAGCGGATTGTGCGTCGACACGGCGACGACTCGTGTGCGTGGACCAACGAACTTGTCGAGGTCGTCAGGGAAGCAGGCGACGACGTCGTCGCTCCGGTATTCGCGCAGCAGCGACTTCTCAACGACGCGCACGCCGGCGGGCATGTACCGCGCCGAACCGTCGGCATTGTGTTCGACCTCACGCCACTTCGGATACTTTCGATTGATGACGCCTTCCATCCAGATCGGTATTGACGCCATCGCCATCTGAATGAAATAACCGGCGTGATCGATTGCCTCAGTAAGCGGTGCGGTAAGGACGATCAATCGGCCGCCGTCTGAGGGTCCATTTGGGGAACCCAGGGGAATCTGTGTCATGGGCGCTTACACTAATGAAATAAGTCGAGGTTTTCAAGAACTTTGTGCTTTGTGCTTGGTACTTTGTTTAGTTGACAAGCGAGGAAAAAACAAAGGACAAAGAACTAAGCACCAAGATCTACCTCGACCCAGATAGGCCAATGATCTGAAACATTCAGTGGTTTCGCGACACCCCAACGCGTGATCTTCAATCCGCGAGAAAAGATCCAGTCGGCATGCATCAGCAGGCCGCCACCACGCCAGGTCGACGTTCCAGTGGGGTAGGGCGTGGTGTAACCGCGTGATTCGAGGAATTGGCGGGTTACGATGCACTTTTGAGTGGAGAGCGTGTTGAAGTCGCCGAGGATTAGCGTTGGGAGTGTCGTTGATTCTGCATGCGCGGCGAGCACTTCGAGTTGTGCGACTTGTCCGTCGCTGGCGGCATGCGGATCAACGTGCGCGTTAAGAATACGAATCTCATGTGGTCCGGCTGAAATCGTTGCGGCCATCGCCAGTCGAGGGCGCCACGGACACTCCTGCCACGGAAGATCGAGACGCACGAGGTCAGTCATTGGCAAACGGCTCAACAGCGCGACACCCGTGTCGCCTTCATCGTGCAGATCGATCGGTTCTTCGAAGTCGAGCCACCATTGACGCTTCACTGGTTTGATGCCGCGCGGGATTCCCGCCGGGGCGTGAACCCAGTTCATGTTTAACTGCGAAGCGAGTTCGCAGGCGACGTGATGACCGCCGGTGCGAATGGTACGTTTGTCTGCTTCCTGCAAGGCGAGGACGTCCACGGCGGGCAGTAGTTTTCCGGCACTGAATGCGCGTGCCGCGAGCGAGATCATATTGCCGATGTGCTGTGGGCGCCGCCCCAGGCTCATCAGGCCGAGCTTTCGCACGATCCCGCCCGGAATCAAATACGGACCGCGGGCGTACCGAATGTTGTAGGAAGCGATAACGAGCTTCGATCGTTCGGGATCTGACGGGTGATTGCTAGAATGATTGTTAGCATGGTTGCCGAACTCGAGTTTTTCAGCTTCCGCTAACGGGGGAATTGCAGTGTCCATCGTACTGGCAATTGTAGACGACATGTTGTTCGCATCGAAAATCCGCGCGTCGGCGGAGGCCGTTGGCGTCGAAGTTAAGTTCGTGAGATCGATGGAAAAGTTGATTGAGACCGCGCGGGAGGTGAAGCCGGGGCTAGTAGTAGTTGACCTGCATAACACGAAGCTTGATCCGGTTGCTGTAGCCACCGAGCTGAAGTCGAATGAGGATTTGCGGCAGGTCCGGCTGCTTGGCTTCTTCTCACACGTTCAAACGGATTTGCAACGAAATGCGACGGCTGCCGGCTACGATCAAGTCATACCGAGATCCATGTTCGCACGCGATCTCGGCCAGATACTCGCTACAGCGCAGCCGTGACCGGCGCGATCACTTCGTGAATCGACCTAACCTCACTCACCATCTGTTCGTACTGATCGAGTGTTAGAGCCTGGGCGCCGTCTGAAAGCGCGTGTTCCGGTTGGTCGTGTACTTCTACGATCAACCCATCAGCACCGACCGCGACACCTGCGCGAGCGAGCGGCGTCACCATGAAGTTCTTTCCCGTTCCGTGTGAAGGATCGACGATGACCGGCAGGTGCGAAATGCGCCGGGCGGCAGTGACGGCAGCAAGGTCGAGAGTATTTCGCGTGTGTTGCGCAAAGGTGCGGATGCCTCGTTCGCAGAGAACGACCTGATAGTTGCCCTCGGCCATGATGTACTCGGCTGCCAGCAGCCATTCGTCGAGCGTGGCCGATAGTCCGCGTTTCAACAAGACGGGAATACGCGCTTTGCCGGCGCGACGAAGGAGCGTGAAGTTTTGCATGTTGCGCGCGCCGATCTGAATCACGTCGCCGTAACGTTCCACGAGGTCTACACCCGCTTCGTCGAGTGCTTCCGTAACGATCTTCAAACCGTAGTTGTCGCGCACATCGGCCAGTATCTTAAGTCCTTCTTCGCCGAGTCCCTGGAAAGCGTAAGGTGAAGTTCGCGGTTTGTAGGCGCCGCCGCGGAAGAAGCGTGCGCCACTGCGTCGCACTGCTTCAGCGATCGCGAAAGCCTGCGTGCGACTCTCAATTGCGCATGGACCAGCAATGATCGCCAATTCGTCACCACCGATCGTCGCGTCGCCGACGCGTACAACAGTCTTTTCGGGGCGCAAGTCGAGCGAGATCAGTTTGTAGGGTTTAGTAACGCGAATCGCTTCCGCAACGCCGGCCAGGTTTTCGAAGTGCGACGGATCGATTGCCGTGGGGTTGCCGGTGATGCCGATGGCCGTACGGTTTGCGCCCGGCATCGGATGCGCTTTGAAACCGAGTTGTTCGATGACGCGCAGGACAGCATCGAGCTGGCTGTCAGTGGCGTCGGCTTTCATTACGATTAGCATGGTGTTTGTTTTTCAGGTCTTACCGGCCCTGATCCTTCTTCAGTACTTTGTACTTTGTGCTTGGTACTTTGTTCGCTAGTGAGAACTCACGACTCAGCTTCTCCGGTTCACCAGCGAACAAAGAACAAAAAACAAAGTACAAAGCTCCACCTTCACATCTGGTCGGGAACGTTGATGCCCAGGATTCCCAGGGCAGCGGTCAAGCGAGCACGTACCACTTTCGTCACCGCGATTAATACTGCGCGCCGGACAACATCCTTCTCCGTGAGAATTCGATGATCGTGATAAAACCTGCTAAAGGTGCGCGCAAGCGAAAAAGTGTACTTCGCCAGGTTGGCGGGCTCAGCGGACTTACGGCACTGTACTATCACATCATCGAGTTGTTGCGTCAACATTAACAAAGACCAGATCTCCGTGCCGCTATCGCCTGAAAGCACCTCGCTTGCTTTCTGCTGCACCTCGGCATCGTCCGCCAAGCTTTCTATTAACGAATCCGCCTCGTGAACAGTTTCACGACCTAGCTTCCGGAAGATGGAATTCGTCCGAACCGCAGCGTACTGGCAATACGGTCCGGTCTCACCTTCGAACGAAAGCGCCTCCTTAAAGTCGAAAGCAATGACTGTGTTGCGCGTAAACTTGAGCAGAAAATAACGCAGCGCCGCGACGGCAACTTCGTGCGCGGTCGCATTCTTTTCTTCGTCTGAAAGCTCAGGGTTGCGCTTTTCGACTTCCGCGAGCGCGCCCGCTTCAAGTTGATTGATCAGATCGTCGGCTTTGACTCCGAGTCCCTTACGACCGCTCATCTCGATGTAAGGCCGCGCGCGATCTTCTTCACTTAATTCAATACCAAGCTCTTCGCACGCTGCCGGCGACAACGCGACCATTTCGTAACTGAAGTGGACGCTTGCGTCATCGCCGATCTCCGGTACGACCGCGGCGACTCCGCGCGCAACAATGTCCTGGGGATACGATTGACGCGAATCGATCACGTTGTAGACCGTCACGCCACCGCCGAAGTGTGGACGAGCGATGTCGCCGCTTATCTCGGCCTCGGGATCGCTCGTCGTCACCCAGAGCACATGTCCGTCGCGGTAGTTGCGAAAGACGTTGTAATGAAAATCGAGACCGAGCTTGCCGAGTTTCCACAGTTGATAGGCGATGTCTTTGCCCGTGTAGGTGACGGTGCCGTTCGAGCGCACGATGATCTTGTCTGACTCGTGTTCGTCAGTGCCGGTGTGCGATTCGAAAGGCATCACCCAGCAGCCTGCGTGGCGGCCTTCGGTCTCGTAGCGAATGACGCCAGTCTCTTTCATTAGCTGGAACGCGCGTTCCCAGAAATGCAAATGCAGGATGTCCGACTCGCGTGCGAGCAGGTCGTAACGGATACCGAGTCGCTCCATGGTGTCGAGAATGCATTCGACGTTGCGCGTCGCGACGTAGTCAGCCAATTCCGCAATCGAATTATCGCCGGCTTCTACGGCGTGCAGGACGTCGATGCGGAGTTTTGCTTTTTCAGGATTGATGTCTGCGCCCGGATTGCCATCGCGATAGAAGAGTCCGACTTTGGTGTAAAGATCCCAGCAGTAGTAATCGAACGGATAGTCTTTCGATAGCGACGCGTCGAGGGTTTTGATTTGATCCAGGTCCATCTTTTCGAGATGGATGAAACCGACGACGACATCGGCGACTTGCACACCAGTGTTATCGATGTAGTTCTGGACCTCGACGCGATCACCGGCGGCTTGCAGGATTCGCACAAACGTATCTCCGAGCACAGCGTTGCGCACGTGACCGATGTGCGCAGCTTTGTTTGGATTGATGCTCGTGTGCTCGACCATTTTCTTCGGACGCTCATCGTCTGATTGGCGCGTTCTTCCAAGATCTGGCAAAGCAATGAGACTGAGCAGTTTCGCGCGATCGAAGAAGACGTTGATGTATCCGGCGCCGGCGATCTCAACCCGTGCCAGTTCCTCGATGTTTTCGAGCCGCACTTTGAGCTGTTCCGCTATTGCGCGTGGATTCAGTTTCTCACCGGTCTTTTGTTTGATGAGTTTGGCAAGCTCGAATGAGACAGGGAAGGCGAGATCGCCGAGTTCGGGCTTGGGTGGCTGATCCGTGTTTATCTGATCGAGTTCCACGCCGAAGATCTCGTGCGCGGACGACTTGATTAGATCTCGTAATTTTTGTTGCAGGTCGCGTAGGGTCATGTGTGCAAAAGGGCAGAGTATAGCGGATAACACGGATATGCTACCATCGCGCCCGTCATGCAAGTTTCCATTTCCGCCGAGCTGCGGCGTCGTTTCGCCGAGGCGCGCCGGGTGTTGGTGCTGACCGGGGCGGGTGTTTCCGCCGAGTCGGGTGTGCCGACGTTTCGGGGCGGTGGGAATACCGCAGTTTGGAAGGGAATGCCTTTCGATGTCATCTCTTCCGGACAGATGCTCGAGCGCAATTTGCCGGCTGTTTGGGAATGGTTTGATTACCGTCGCGGAGTGCTGGCGTCGCTGAATCCCAACCCGGCGCACTACGAAATCGCGCAGTGGCAGGATCGCTTTCCGGAGTTTACCCTCGTGACGCAGAACGTTGACGGGCTTCATCAGAAGGCCGGATCGCGCAACGTCGTCGAGCTGCACGGGAACGTCTGGCGTGCGCGATGCACCGTTTGCAGGTTGGACCATGACATGTCGCAGAGCGCGCGACCGGATGCGTGTCCCGCATGTGCCAACGAGCTGAGGCCCGATGTTGTGTTGTTCGGAGAGATGTTGCCGCGGGGCGCGTTTGAATTCGCTTCCAGTAAAGCTGCGCAGTGCGATCTCTGTTTTGTGATCGGAACGTCAGCGCTGGTCTATCCTGCTGCCGGACTGCCTGGAATAGCGAAGTCGGCAGGCGCGTATGTTTGTGAGGTGAATCGGGAACGAACGCCGCTGTCGGATCTGTGCGACGTGGTGATAGCAGGGAGGGCGGGGGAGATAGTGCCACAGATCGGTTTATGAGGACTCTGTATTTCGATTGTTTCGCGGGTGCGAGCGGCGACATGATACTCGGCGCGATGGTGGCGGCCGGCGTCGATCCTGACGCCCTGCGACACCAGCTCTCGTTGCTGAATGTTGAGGGTTTTAAGATCGACTTTGAAACTGTCGATCGATCCGGATTGAGCGCGACGTACGCGCGAGTCGCAACCGCGGATCAACACAAACACCGGCACTTATCAGATATACGGCGAATAATAGAACATTCAGGCGTGACCGACGCGGCGAAGGAACTTTCGATCCGTACCTTCACCCGGCTGGCGGAAGCGGAAGCCCACGTTCATAACGAGCCCGTAGAGAAGGTGCACTTTCACGAGGTCGGTGCGCTCGATGCGATCGTCGACGTCGTCGGAGCGGCGATTTGTTTCGATCTGATGAAGATCGATCGATTTGTTAGTTCGCCGCTGCACGTTGGTAGTGGAATGATTGAAATGGCGCATGGGCGTTTCCCGGTCCCACCGCCTGCCGTTACGGAATTGCTGCGTGGCGTGCCCTTCTACTCCGGCGAGATAAAGGGCGAACTGCTGACGCCCACCGGCGCTGCGATCATTACCACGGTCTGCGAGGAGTATGGACCAATACCACGGATCAAAACGGATCGCACGGGCTACGGCGCCGGAACGCGTCAGTATGAAAACTTTCCGAACGTTCTGCGCGTGCTTGTTGGCGAAACCGATGCTGCGGAAGCGGCATCTGAACGTCTCTGGATGATCGAAACGAATCTCGACGACGCGTCGCCGCAGATCGTCGGCCATGTCATGGACCGCGTGTTCGAAGCGGGCGCGCTCGATTGCTACTTCACCCCCGTGCAGATGAAAAAGAACCGTCCGGGTGTGCTTTTGTCGGTGCTGTGTAGCGCGAGCGAAAAGGAACGGGTGATGACGTTGTTGTTCACTGAGACAACAACACTCGGTATTCGCAGTTACGAAGTCGAACGGCGCGCGTTGCTTCGGAGCATGGTGCAGGTCGAAACGCCGTATGGGCCAATATTTGTTAAAGTAGCGCACCTGAATGGCCGCGTGGTAAATGAAATGCCGGAGTTTGAGCAGTGTCGAGAGGCTGCCATTCGTGCAAATGTGCCGTTGAAAGTGGTGGAGGAGGCAGCGCGTGTCGCGCTAGCGAAGACCCGTGATTAACGATAAACAGCAAGATGCGGCGCCCGCGGTCGATCTCGATCTGATCGCAGAGGGCGTGCGCATGATCATCGAAGGCATTGGCGAAGATCCGGATCGGCCCGGTCTGCACGGCACACCGCGACGTGTCGCCGAGATGTATGCCGAGCTGACTTCCGGCATGCGAGAAGATCCGCAGCAACACGTCGTACCGCTGCCGGGTGACAAGCATGACGAGATGGTGATCGTGAAAGACATCAGCATCGCGTCGCTCTGCGAGCATCACCTGGCGCCGTTTGTCGGCAAGTGTCACATCGCCTACATACCTAAGGGTGGTCGCATTCTCGGCATCTCGAAGCTCGCGCGACTTGCGGAGACGTTCTCGCGTCGACTACAGCTTCAGGAACGTTTGACCACGGATATCGCCAATACTCTCTTCGAAGGTCTGAAGCCCCTTGGAGTCATGGTGGTGATCGAAGCAGAACACACGTGCATGACGTTGCGCGGAGTGCGAAAAGCCGACGCAAAGACAGTGACGTCGGCAGTATTGGGTGGTTTTCGCAGCGACCCGCGCACCCGCGCCGAAGCGATGGCACTTATTAAAGGAAAGGATTGACGATTTGTGACATCTCGTTTTCATTTGAAACTGCACCTACCAAATAAGATGAGGAAGTTTCCCGCAAAGGCGCAAAGACGCAAAGGGGCAAACGCAATCAGTTCCTCGGTAAAACAGATTCTTCTTTGCGTCTTTGCGCCTTTGCGGTAGCTTCTTGCAAACTGACGAATACATGAAAACGTTCTACGTCACTACGCCGATTTACTACGCCAATAGCCTGCCGCATCTCGGTCATCTCTACACGATGATCGTGTGCGACACGATCGCGCGATCGAAGCGTCAGCGCGGCATCGAAACCTATTTTCTCACCGGCACCGACGAACACGGTATCAACATCGAACGCTCGGCCCAGAAGGCAGGCCGCACGCCGCAACAACAGGCCGATTACGTAGTCGATTACTTCAAGCAGATGACACGCGAGTTTGGTCTCGATACTGAACACGGCGGGTACGACATCTTCATGCGTACTACCGCGCCGTTTCACTATCAGGGCGTCAGCGAGTTATGGCGTCGCTGCGCAAGAGCGAAGACGCCGAAAGGTAACGACGCGATCTACAAAGGTCATTACGAAGGCTGGTTTTGCGCGCCGTGTGCTGCTTACAAGACTGAAGATGAGTACCGCGCCCCGTCGGATCCAAACGGAGTCCCGACGTGTTTGATTCACGACACGCCGCTCGATCGCGTATCGGAAGAAAGTTATTTCTTCCGGCTCTCCGATTACGCCGAAGCGTTGCTCGACGTCTATCAAACGCAGCCGGATTTCGTTAGACCGGAGTCGCGCAGGAATGAAGTCAGCAGTTTTGTGCGTGGTGGGCTTCAGGATCTTTCCGTCAGTCGATTGAAGACGTCGGTGAGTTGGGGCGTGCCGGTGCCTGATGATCCGAACCATACGATGTACGTCTGGTTTGACGCGTTGACTAATTACATCACCGCTATCGGATTCGGTAACGAAGAGCGGGAGCGTGCCGTTGGTTTTGAAAAATACTGGCCCGCGCTGCACATGGTCGGCAAAGACATACTGCGTTTTCACGCGGTCTATTGGCCGGCTTTCCTGATGGCCGCGGGAGTCCACCTACCGCGGGCGATTGTGGCCCATGGCATGTGGCTGGATCCAAACGGTCGCAAGATGTCGAAGACGCTCGGCAACACAGTTGAGCTCGACGTGTTGCAGAAGCATTTTTCCATCGACGCGATTCGCTACTTTTGCTTACGCGAGATGGTGTTCGGACAGGACGGGCGTTTCGGTTATGAAGGGCTGATCGATCGTGCCAATAGCGATCTTGCCAGTGGTTTAGGGAACCTTTCGAGCCGCACGTTGACGATGATCGCACGTTACTGCGAGTCGCGAATTCCTTCGCCGCAGATTCCGGAAGAGAAGTTGTTGCTGGCGAAACGATCAGGAGTTGATACAGACGAGACGACGGTCGTCGGGTTCATCGAAACGGCGCGCGATCAGTTTTTGTTGCACTTCGAAAACCTCGCGTTTAGTCGGGCGCTCGAGGTCGCGTGGTCCGTCGTCGCTCGCGTCGATAAGATGATTACTGACGCGAAGCCATGGGACCTCGCTAAAGACGAGAACCAGCAACACACGCTCGGCGCCGTGCTTTATCGAGCCGCGGAAACGCTGCGTTGGTTGAGTGTGTTGTTGTACCCGGTGATGCCTGAAGCGAGTCGCGCGATCGCGAAACAGCTCGGCATGGACCTGCCACCTGACAAGATCGATCCGGCGAAACTTAAGTGGGGAGAGCTTCGCGAAGGTACGCCTATCGGCGACGTGCAACCTGTGTTTCCACGACTCGATAAAGCTCAGATCATGTCTGCAATCCAAAACAAGGAAACGCAAGTCGTTCCCGACGTCCCCAAGGAATCGGTGTTACCTGAAAACTTCATCGAGATCGACGACTTCGCGAAAGTCGATTTGCGTGTGGGGACCGTTTTATCAGCCGAGCGTGTCCCGAAGGCTGACAAACTGCTGTTGTTAAAGGTCGACCTGAATGAGGAACAACCGCGCCAGGTGCTTGCCGGGATCGCGCAGTATTACGAACCGGAAAAACTCGTCGGCCGCAAGGTAGTCATCGTCGCTAACCTAAAACCACGCAAACTTCGCGGCTACGAGTCGCAGGGAATGGTGGTCGCGGCGTCATACGGCGAAGAAGGCCGCCCCGTCATCGCCACATTCACTGAAGACGTGCCGAACGGCGCGCGCTTGAAGTAATAGAGAACTCGAATTTCGTAATTCGAATTTCGAAATTGATTGAATGTTTGTCGACTCGCATGCGCACATTGACGGTCCTGAGTTTGATGCGGATCGCGAGGAGGTCATCCAGCGTGCGCATGCGGCGGGTATCTCGGCGATCCTGAACGTTGGCACAGGCGATCCGCACAGTGGCGCGTTCGAGCGCGCGATCGAGCTCGGCAAGTCTCACCAAACTGTTTACACGGCCATCGGCACGCATCCGCACGACGCTCGCTTTTACAACGACGAAGCTGAAGAGAAAACGCGCTCGCTGATCCATAGCGGCGAACGCGTGGTCGCCTGGGGCGAAATCGGTCTCGACTTTCATTACGACAATTCACCACGCGACGTGCAGGTAGATGTCTTTAAACGTCAACTTCGCGCCGCGCGCGATCTCAATCTGCCGGTGATTATTCACACTCGCAAAGCAGAGGCAGAAACGATCGAGATTCTCAAGAGCGATTACGACGGCGCGGAGCGTCGCGGCGTCTTTCATTGCTTCAGCGGCAGTGAAGAGCTAGCGAAACGGGCACTGCAGATCGGTTTTATGATCTCGTTTTCCGGGATCGTCACTTTTAAAAAGGCGGAAGAGTTGCGTAACATCGCGCGCCAGGTTCCCTTGGACCATTTGCTGATCGAAACTGACTGCCCGTATCTCACTCCGGTTCCGCATCGTGGTAAGCGAAATGAACCGTCTTATGTTGTGGAAATAGCGCGTTGTCTTGCGGGACTTCACGGTCTTGAGATGGAGCAGTTGGGCCATATCACGACAGAGAACTTTATGCGGTTTTTCAGTTTGCCATAATGATGAATTTGCTAGCGGTTTTGAGTAAGAGATAAGTTTCACATGCGACACTTTTGATGTTATTCTCAATGCCAAACGGACATGATTTCTTCCAAACACTGAACACACCGATGGCTCAACAAAACACTTTCGATATCGTCTCGCAGGTTGATGCGGCGGAGATCTCAAACGCCCTCAATCAGACGATCAAGGAAGTGCGCCAACGATTCGATTTCAAAGGCAGCGCGGCGACTGTGGTCATGGAAAAAACCGAGCTGGTGCTCAGCGCCGAAGACGAGACCAAGCTGCGCAACATGAACGACATCCTGCAACAGAAACTCGTCCGCCGCGGCGTCCCGTTGAAGGCGTTTAATTACGGCAACATCGAACCTGCGGCCGGTGGCACCGTCAGGCAACGCGCGCAGATCCAACAAGGAATTCCGCAGGAGAAGGCGAAAGAAGTCGTCAAGTTCATCAAAGACAGCAAGGCGAAGGTGCAGGCTTCAATTCAAGGCGACGTTGTGCGCGTGTCGGGACGCGATCGCGATACGTTGCAGGACATCATCGCAAAATTGAAGGACAAAGATTTCGGCATTCACATGCAGTTCACGAATTACCGGTCGAACTAAGTAGCACAAGAGGCGCAAAACAGAGCCGCAAAAAGGCACAAAAGCTCAAGCATGACTATTTCAGGCGACACACTGACAATCGACGCACAGGCGACGCTCTCGGCCCGGCGCATCTTCAGTGTGATCGGGAACGAGCTGCAACAGGTCGAGATCGAGTTCGAGCGACAGGCGCGTTCGAACGTGCAGGTGATCGCGTACCTTGGAGAGTATCTCCGCGCGTCGGGCGGCAAACGCGTGCGGCCCGCGCTTACTATCCTTGCAAACTACGCCGTCGGCGGTGATGGCGCGCGTTACAACTCAATTCGCATGGCAACCGTGATGGAGTTTCTCCACACGGCGACGCTCGTGCACGACGACATCATCGACAAAGCCGCCACGCGGCGAAACCGTCCGACCGTCAACGCACTTTACGGAAACGAGACCGCGGTGCTGATGGGCGACTGGCTTTACATGTCGGCGTTCGAAACGAGTCTGGCGGAACGATCGTTGCCGATTCTCGACATTCTCACGAGCGTCACGCGCAAGATGACCGAAGGCGAGTTGTTGCAGTTGACCCTCTTGGGCCATGCGGACATTTCCGAAGGGCAGTATCTCGACGTCCTGAAACGCAAGACGGCGTATCTGTTCAGTGCGAGTTGTGAGATCGGCGCAATCCTCGGCGGCGGGGATGAAAAGCAACAGACTGCTCTGCGCGAGTACGGACTGAATCTTGGCACGGCGTTTCAGTTGACGGATGATTTGTTGGATTTCACGTCGAGCGATGCGGCGTTGGGCAAGGCTGCGGGCGCAGACCTGCTGGACGGAAAGGTGACGTTGCCCCTGATATACCTCATGGCGGTCGATGCCAACGCTGTTTCGATGGTCCAGCGCGTGCTGCTTGACGGTAGGTACGAGAGCGTAAGCCAGAAAGATCTCCGCCAGGCCCTGGACCGTGCGGGCGCGCTGGAACAGGCCCGGGCCCTGGCCGATCAATTCGCCGAAAACGCACGCGCAGCCCTCGACGATCTGCCCGATTCCGAGTACACCGACTCGCTACGCGCCCTGCCTATCTACGTGCTCAAGCGCGACCGGTAACGGGAATCTCGCCAAGAATCTTGTTGTGCAATCCATGAAACACCTCTAGAATCGCTCGCGATGGAACGGCCGTATAACGAAAACCTGTTGGCCCGGTTCGAACAAAGCCTGCGACAATCGCGAGCGGCGCGAATGCATCTGGCGGCTCGTCTGCGTGAGTTGGAAGCCGAGGCCGACAGCGTGCGTGCCGAACTCGCCGAAATGGATTTGTTAACCTCGCAGACCGAGGCCGCTATTTACCGGCTCCTCTCGTCCGTGATTGGTTCCGGCAACTTCTCAGCGGGCCTCCCATCCGATGCTGAGCTCGAAGCGGCGATGCACCAGGCGAACCCGCCGGCGCGCAATCACATTCCTGTAGAACGCCGGCCACAGATTCCCACTGTCCGCAACAACGTCGAAGCACTAAGCGATCGCTTTATGGACCGCACGATTCCACAGGCAGTCACGCTGCTGCTGCGCGAAGAAGGTGGGGCACTGCACGTCAACGAGATCTACAACCGACTGCTTGAAGGCGGGTTCAGATTTACGGGTCAAAACCCGACAATTAGCGTCGCAGTCTCACTAAACCGCAATACACGCTTCCGCAAAGTCGCCCCCGGCACGTTCGACCTCGTCATGCGCGACGCGTCGAAAGCCTCCTAATCAGTGACATCCGTGGTGCGACCATGCGTGCGATAATTCTGTCCGCCGGTTACGGCACACGCCTCTGGCCTCTTACCGAAGATCGCACGAAACCCGCGATTCCCATTCTTGGTAAACCGCTTGTCGGTTACGTGGCGGAATATCTGACCGCGTATGGCTTTGACGAGATCGTCGTCAACCTGCATCACCGCCCGGAGTCGGTGCGCAAGGCCCTCGGCGACGGCAGCCGCTTCGGAGTGAAGCTGCACTACGTTGAAGAACCGCAGATCCTCGGCACCAGTGGCGCGCTCGACAACACGCGTGAGTTCTTCGATCGCGATACGTTTCTCGTCGTCAACGGAAAGATCATCACCGACATCGATCTGAAAGCAGCGCTCGACACGCACCGTAAGACCAACGCATTGGCAACGCTGGTTCTGCTGTCCAACACGCGGCGTGAACGTTTTAGCGTTGTCGAAACGGCGGACGGACGGGTCACGCGCTTCGGTGGAATGCCTGATCCACAAGCCGATGGTCCAGCGCCCTTGATGTTCACGGGCATTCACATCATGGAGCCGCGAATCTTCGACTACATCCCGCGCGATATTTTCTCCGACTCGGTGACGCACGTTTACCCGCAGGCCATGGCGAACGGCGAGATCATTGCCGCACATGTCGCGCAGGGAAAGTGGCGAGAGCTTTCGACCCTGAAGCGGTATCTCGACATTAGCCTCGAGATGCTGAGTGACGCTGAATCGTCATACTTCAGCGGCGCGAACTCTGTCATCGCCCCAACGGCGGACGTGATGCAGACGATCATCTGGGACAACGTACAGGTTGGTGCCGGCGCGACGATTGATCGTTGTATCCTTGCGGACAACGTCACGGTTCCGGGTGGTGAGCGAATCGAGAATTCAATCGTCGTGCGGCGCGATTTAGTGGAGGGCAAAAAGCGTCCAGAAAAGGCACTTCCGGGCGATTTTCGTGGTGAAAACTTTGTCGTTCCGTTGTGATACAATCCGCCCGCCACCCGGCATATCGGTCAATTCACTAAATGAGTTCCGCTAAACAGGTGATTTCCAACGCATTTGAGTCTTCCGCGTCAGATCGGCTTGCGAGATTCATCGCGCAGGAGGGAAATACCAGCAGGAAAGTCATTCCGCTCACACCCGATGCCTCGACTCGCAAGTATTACCGCATCGGTTGGAAGAAAGGCACGGCAGTCGCAGCCGTCTATCAGGAACCGTTCGATCCCGAGTTTCATCCGTATCTCGACGTCACCCGGTTGTTTCTGGAATGCGATATTCCGGTGCCTGAGATCTATGCGGTCGACGGAAACGCCGGCATCATCGTGCAGGAAGATCTCGGCGACGCGCAGCTGTTTCAGGTTTACGAAGACGAGCCGGAAGAAAAGTGTGAAGAGTATAAGGAGCAGGCGATTTCGCTGATCGCGAAGATTCAAAAAGCCTCCGAGAAGGCGTATGCGATGAACTCGATTGCGAGTCGGCTGGCTTTCGACGAGGCAAAGCTATCGTGGGAGCTCGACTTCTTCTTCGATCACTATTTCGGCAGCCTTCGTAAGGAGACCTTGCGTCACGCCGAAACAGCGGAACTAAAAGCCGAACTCAACGACATCGCCGCGGAACTGGCAGCCGCGCCGCGTGTGCTCTGCCATCGTGATTATCACTCGGCCAATCTGATGATCGATCACAAGAAGCGTATGCGAGTTGTCGATCATCAGGATGCTCGCATGGGGCCGGCAAGTTACGACCTCGTTTCGTTTCTTCTGGATCGACAACCGTGCCCACCCTCGCTCGCGGAGTTGCGCGCGCATCGCTTGTTCTTCCTCGAAGAACGACGGTTGTTAGGCCTCGGCGCGATCGATCCGGACGAGTTCGCGCAGGAGTTCCGGTTGATGACCATTCAACGTGGCTTGAAAGCCACCGGAACTTTCTCGTGTCAAACCGCGGTGTACGGACGTGGCGCCGCTTACCAGCACTTTATTCAACCAACACTTCAGATCGTTTTGCAGGCGATCGACTGGCTCGAAAGATTCCCCACCCTGCGACGCATGTTGAAGGAACGGATTAACTAACAAATGACATCCTCCCGGGTTTTTTAGATGACGACGCAATCACTCGCCAGCACCGCGACTAACCACGCTTATATCAACCAGCTTTCAAAACACGTCGGCCAGGAAGTTGTGCTCAAAGGCTGGCTTTACAACATGCGCTCGAGCGGCAAGATTTTGTTTCCGCAACTGCGTGACGGGACGGGCGTCGTTCAATGTGTAGTGTTGAAGAACGCGATCGATCCTGAAACGTGGGAAGCGCTAAAAGGACTCGGACAGGAATCGGCGCTCGTGATTAAAGGCACCGTACGCGAGGACAGTCGTGCGCCGGGCGGTTTCGAGATCGATGTCATCGCCGCTGAGGTTTTACAACAAGTACACGACTATCCGATCACGCCCAAAGAGCACGGCACGGAGTTCCTGATGGACCACCGGCATCTGTGGCTGCGCTCGCGACGGCAGCACGCGGTGTTGAAAGTGCGTCACACTGTGGTCCAGGCGGTCAGAAACTTTCTCGACAACGATGGCTTCACGCTGTGTGACTCGCCGATATTTACTCCGGCGGCATGCGAAGGAACGACGACGCTGTTCGAAGTCGATTACTTTGACGGCGAGAAGGCGTATCTCACGCAGTCGGGGCAACTCTACAACGAAGCGACTGCAGCGGCTCTTGGTAAGGTCTATTGTTTTGGTCCGACTTTCCGCGCTGAAAAGTCGAAAACACGCCGGCATTTGACTGAGTTTTGGATGGTTGAGCCGGAGATGGCCTACGCGACGCTCGACGACGTGATGACGCTCTCAGAACGCTTTCTTTCAAACATCGCCGCGCGTGTGCTCGAGGATCGGGGCGAAGAGTTGAAGGTGCTGGAACGCGACACGTCAAAACTTGAAGCCATCACCGCGCCGTTTCCTCGGCTGCATTACGACGATGCCGTGAAGATACTGCACGAAGGTTTTGAGAAGGGCGCACTGGAAGCGAAGTTTGAATGGGGGGGTGACTTCGGTGCGCCGGATGAGACTTACATCTCGAGCCAGTTCGACAAACCGGTGATGGTCCATCACTATCCCGCTGCGGTGAAAGCGTTTTATATGGCGCGTGATCCTGAGCGTTCGGAGCTTGCGTTGGGTGTAGATGTGCTTGCGCCAGAAGGATACGGCGAAGTTATCGGTGGCGGTGAACGTGCGACCTCGCTTGAGTTTTTACTGGAACAGATCGCTTTGCACGAGCTGCCGGAAGAGGCGTTTCAGTGGTATTTGGATCTGAGGCGATACGGGAGCGTTCCACACGCTGGATTCGGAATGGGCATCGAACGCTGCACCACCTGGATGTGCGGCATCGAGCACATTCGCGAAACTATTCCGTTTCCGCGCATGCTCTATCGAATCAGACCGTAAGCATTCAGATGAGGTGTCGACTATGAACTGTCCGAAGTGTGGTGCTCAGCTGATGGCAAACGCGACGTTCTGCGGCGCGTGTGGCCATCGTCTCGCGCCGGCGGCGACGCAACCTATGAATCAAGGCGCTCACAGCATCAACATCGATCAGGATTCGCGGGGACAAGGACGAGGCTACAGTTACGAAGTGCTGCATCAACCGTCGTTCTCGCTCGCGGTGTTGCAACTTCAGGCTGAGCAAGCGATCCAGGCTGAGGCGGGCGCGATGGTATCAATGTCGGCGAACGTCGAACTTCAGTCGCAGATGAAGGGCGGTCTGTTTGGCGCGATCAAACGCGCGGCCGGTGGAGAGTCGGCGTTTATTTCTACGTTCACTGCTCGCGGTGGTCCAGGTGAGGTGACACTAGCGCCGGGTACCCCGGGGGACGTCGCTGCGATCGAACTGAGCGGCCAACCGTTTTTCGTTCAGTCGAGTTCGTATCTCGCTGGCGATGCAAGTCTCTCGATCGATACGAAGTGGGGAGGCGCGAAATCGTTTTTCTCGGGCGAGGGACTGTTTGTGTTAATGGTCCAGGGACAGGGCTTACTGCTCGTTTCATCGTTTGGCGCGATTCATCGCAAGCGGCTCCAGGCGGGTGAGCGTTACGTCGTCGACACAGGTCATCTCGTGGCCTGGGAAGGAACGACGCAATACACGTTGCGGAAGGCGGCGTCCGGGTTCTTTCGCAGTATGATGAGTGGCGAGGGAATCGTCGCGGAGTTTAACGGACCGGGCGAGCTTTTGATTCAAACGCGTAATCTCGCGGCGCTCGCGGGTCTGCTCAAGCCGTTCTTCCCGAGTCAGGGCGGCGGTGGCGGCGGTTTCAATCTGGGTGGTTAAGAGTTTTACCGTGAGGACAAACGGGAACAAGACGGTCGCGATTCTCGGAGTGCCGCTGGGATATGGCGCGAGTATGGCCGGAGTGGACATTGGCCCGGCAGCGTTGCGCGTCGCTCGTTTACAGCAGCGAATCGAACGGCTGGGTTATCCGATCCGCGACCTTGGCGATATGCGACTCGAGCGGCCGCAATCGGTTCCGCTCGCGGATGAGAAACTCAAGTACGTCCGCGAGATCCGCAATGCCTGCGAACAGTTAGCGGACGAAGTTGAAGCAATACTTCAAGCCGAAGAACTCCCGCTCGTGGTCGGCGGCGATCACTCGATTGCGATCGGTTCGTTTTCCGGCGCAGCGTCCTACTTCAAACAGCGTGACGAAACGCTCGGGCTGATATGGTTCGACGCTCACGCCGACATGAATACTCCGGAGTCAACGCCCTCCGGCAACATTCACGGCATGCCGTTGGCCGCGTTACTCGGCTACGGCACGTCGGAGTTAACGAACGTCGCCGGCTTCACTCCTAAACTGGATCCTCGACTCTGTGTTCACGTCGGTGCTCGCGACATCGATGCCGGCGAAAGAGAGCTGATCCAGAAGCTCGGAATACGCTTCTTCACGATGAGAGAAATCGACGAACGCGGAATGTCCGCATGCATGGACGAGGCGATCAAGATTGCTTCGCAAGGCACGGCCGGTTACGGAGTGACATTCGACGTCGACGCTTTGGATCCGGGCGATGCGCCTGGGTCGGGCACGCTCGTCCGTGGTGGGCTCACCTATCGTGAAGCGCACCTGGGGATGGAGAAGATTGCTGAAGCCGGCGGCATGCGTTATCTCGAGATCGTTGAGATCAACACAGCGCTCGATGTAAACAACAAGACTGCTGAACTCGGCGTGGAACTGATTCTGTCGGCCTTAGGGAAGACAATTCTGTAAAGGTTGGACCAACGAGAGTGCCAAAAAAGCTTCGCGTCGGCGTGATCTTCGGTGGACGATCGGGTGAGCATGAGGTCTCGATTCGATCCGCGCGAGCGATCGTTGAAAGTATCGACCAGCGGAAGTTTGAAGCAGTTCCGATCGCGATCACCAAGGAAGGGAAGTGGCTCGCTCCGGCGCAGTCAGTGCAACTGCTTCCTCCCGCGGTGCACGACCGAATGGCGGCGGATGGACCAGCGACGGGAGACGTCGCGTTGATCGGCGATCCCTCACATCGCGGACTCATCTCACTCGAAAGCGACTCGCAATCGTTCGTCGCGGAAAAGCTCGACGTTGTGTTTCCCGCGCTACACGGTACCTACGGTGAAGACGGCACACTTCAAGGATTACTTGAAATGGCTGACGTGCCCTACGTCGGCTGCGGCGTGCTTGCGTCCTCGTGCGGGATGGACAAGGTGACGATGAAGTCGCTCTTCGTTCAGGCAGGGTTGCCAATCTGCAAGTACCTCTGGTTCTTGCGATCGCAGTGGCGAAACGATCCAGCTAAAGTGATACGTAAGGTTGTTGCTGATATTGGCCTGCCGTGTTTCGTGAAACCAGCGAACCTCGGATCGTCGGTCGGCGTGTCGCGTGCGACTGACAAAAAATCCTTGACTGACGCGATCGATCTCGCCGCGCAATACGATCGAAAGATCATCGTCGAAGAGGAGTTGGTCGCGCGCGAGATTGAATGCGCCGTGTTGGGAAACGATGAACCAAAGGCCAGTCTTCCGGGGGAGTATGTTGTCAACGATGAGGCGTCGAGGTTTCTCGACTACACCGAGAAGTACACGAATACTGGTCGCGTGAGTTTTGTTGTCCCGGCGCCATTGTCAAAAGCGATGACCACGAAGATCCAGCGTATGGCTATCAGAGCGTTTCAATCGATTGACGGTGCTGGACTCGCGCGCGTTGATTTCTTCCTGCCGCGAAACGGTGGGGAACTCGTGATTAACGAATTAAATACGATGCCGGGTTTGACTGAAGTATCAGGTTATCCAAAGATGTGGGCCGCTTCAGGCCTTCCTTTTGGCCGCTTGCTTGAAACTCTTATCGAGCTCGCGTTCGAACGCCATCGCGAGAAATTGCTTACTAAGACCAGCCGCTAGTTATTCTCCATTTCTCATTTTTCATTTCCCATTTGGAGCTAAGAACGTTCCCTCACGGGGGCCGCTCGTCCTCAATGACAAATGAAAAACGACAAATGGAAAATGGAAAATGCTCATCTTTTCGGGACGCGAAAACCTTTGCGCGTTCGAACTTTCGTTTCTTCACGATTCACTTTAACTTCGATCGTGTGCCATTTGCCGTCGCGATTCTGATCGGTTGGCCGGTAGGAGAGCGTGTATTGATGACCGAGTTCATCGGCGATGCCGGTGAACGCATCGCGCAATGCTGGACCACCGGGGGTAGCGACGAAACGCCCGCCAGTCTTGTCCGCAAACGATTTCAACGATGCGGCTCCTGAATGCTTCCTCGATCCGGCAACATCCAGCTGCGACATGTCGACGGCGTAGATACTTGCTCCAACGGCGAGGGCTCGTTCGACTGCTTTATCACTCGAGGCTTTGCTCTGCGTGTCCATGCCATCCGACAGTATGACGATCGCTTTGCGGTGTTCGCCGCGGGATGCGAGCGCTTCGGCAGCTTTGACAATCGCGTCATTCAACGTCGTCATGCCACTGGCGCGAATCGCATAAGCCGTTGGCGCAAGGTCGCGTCCACCTGAAAAATCCTGCACTCGCTCGACCTTCGAATCAAACCTGTAGACAGCCGAAACATCTTCTGGCCTTAGTCCATCGAGAAATCTGATCGCCGCCGAGCGCGCTAACGAAAAGCGCTCCTCCATACTCCCCGAACTATCGAGCAGCAGAACCGCAGCGTACGGTGCCTCTTGAAACGAGAACCCCGCGATCGTGCCTGGATCAACTTCGACTCCATCGACATAGACCTTGAAGTCGGACCGCTTGAGCTTCTTCACATACTGTCCAGCTTTATCGGTAACGGTCAGATTCAGCACGACCAGATCTGTGTTCATGCGAACGATGTCATCATCGTCCTGGGCGACAGCGATGGATGTGCTGACGATCAGGATGACGAGCAGGGAAAGAAGTCGAGTTCGTGTCATCTACGTTGATGCAACTAAGGCTTGGCTGAAAGCGTGCGCATTAGTCTTATGAGCTCAAGTAAAACATTAGCATTTTCGATTACGGCAGCTGAAACGACTTGCCTTGGTGTGTTCTGAACTTCCTTGGATAGCGTTTCCGCGGCTTCGCCAGCCAAGGCCAGTGCTGATGGGAGATCGCTTGGCCGGTTCTTCAGCTCGACCTCCTGATCATCACCACCTGCCTCGCCTCTGACTTTTCGCGTGAGCTTCTCGAGTCGTTCAATTTTCTTCTCAGAGTCACGACTCATAAGCAGCGCATTGCTGGCCGCCGTTTTTAGCTCTTTGCCTATGTTTGCGATTTCTTTTGCGCGATCAAGGTTCTCACGGTGTTCCTTTTCCGCGAATTTGATCGCTTGTTTCGCGCGCATTTCCTCCTCTGCCTCGGAAAGGGGGCGCTCGCGGGTACTTGAGGGATCCATTTGCGACGGCGCGGGCGGTAATGTTTGTGCCCTGGCAAGTGCCGGAACGAGAAGCACGCCGCAGATCA
>DASRPN010000083.1:0-3537 GCA_035646355.1 Pyrinomonadaceae bacterium
ACGTCGGCCTGCGCAGTGTGTGGGAAGAAGGTGAGTGGCGGGTAAAACTGATCTTTATGGACCATGATGGTCTGTCGTTGCCCGAGCTCGAACACGGCCACTTCTTCGCGCAGAACGCACTGCCGGGAATACTGCTCGACGAACGCCACATTTGGGGACGCGCGAATCCCGCTCTGTTTCCGACTACCCTCGTGGGCTGTCTGCAAAAGATTTACCGAACCAGCGCGCAGCTTAACCGGAAAGCGAAAACACTGGCGAAGACGGAGTTGAAAGCCTCGTATCGGAGGACTCAGCAGGCGTTGACAACGAATGCAAAACTCCGCGCGTTCTTTGGCGATGTTTTTCTCAGTCGTTTGTCTGACTGGGACCAGTTCGTGACCGGTTATCTCAACGGCCGCGATCGGCAGTGGCAGACAGAGATGAAGCGGATGTTCTCCGAAAAAGGTTACGAGCCGGATACGTTCGACTATTACGCGCAGGCCGTCGAAAAGTACAAAGGATTCTTTGAAAGGAACGGGTTTCTGTTTGAGCGCTAGCTTGCCGCCAGAATCAGTCGAGCGTTACGCGAATGACGGAGTTCTGTTTCCGATTCGCGTACTCTCGGCGGCGGAAGTAAGTGAGTATCGGGAAGCGCTCGAGGCAGTGGCGGCGCTCTGCGGCGAAGGTTATCGGAGGCGTTTCGATAACTTGCATCTGTTTTTTCCGTGGGCCTATCGTTTGACAACGAACGAAGCGTTGCTGAATGCGGTGGAAGGTATTCTCGGTTCGGAGCTTGTTGTTGATGGCACTTTGGTCTTTTACAAGCCGCCCCGTGATTCGAGTTACTCGGCGTGGCACCAGGACAGCGTCTACTCGACGTGGCACCTGACACCGTCTGTCTCGGCGTGGATCGCGTTCACGCCGAGCGAATGCAGCAACGGCTGCATGCGTGCGATTCCCGGTTCGCATAAGGATGGGGTCTTCGAACATGACACCGTCGACGATCCGAATCTCTTGAACCGTCGTGGCGAGCGCATCCGGATGGACGTGAATGAGTCGCAAGCCGTTGATGTTGTGTTGCGACCGGGTGAGATGTCGTTACATCACGCGAACATCGTGCACGGATCGAATGCGAATGGCTCCGATGGACCACGAATCGGCTTCATCATCCGTTTTGTGACTAGTCAGTCGACGAGTCGTGAACGGCAAGTGCTGCATGTTCGAGGAAATGCGGATTGCAGCCACCTCCGAGTCACCACTGCGCCGGTTGAAGAGGATTTGAAGAAAGCGGTGACGATGTGGCGAGCGGCCACGGATTCAAACCTGCGGCAGGCGCAGAGCGTGGTTCGGTGACTGAAAGATACGCGCTTTACGTTCGAGCGCGTCGCGTTTTATAAAACGGCACTGACTTTGGACGTTCGTCGCCGGTGTGATCTTTGAAACATCAATGCCGCGTGTAATGCCGGTCTTGCGCAGGAGTTGGGCCTGATCCGGTGTAAGGTCGATTATTTCGCTGAAACCGGTCGTGCCGTCATACTGTTCGCACATCAGGAGGTTGGCACGAATATCGAGCGTTTCGAGATAAAGGTCGCTGTCTGAGAGCATGAAGAATCGGGTTTTTGTATTGGCCTTTGAAATCCCTTGCCCAAAGGACTCGGCAATCAAGATCTCCGCGAAAGCACCGAAATATTCGTTGTAGTACCTCTCTAGAAACGTAACGTTTTCACTTGCTCGACCACGATGTTCCAGGACGATCGTCGTTTCTTTGAGGATGCGATCGACATGCGCGCCAAACAAAACCAGCGACTTTTCGAGATACCAGTGGCGCTCTAAACGGTTTTGCACGTCTGAATACTCAGTCTGGACCCAGGCGAGATTCGGCATGAAGCAGTAGCAGTTGAATCGCTTCTGAAGCACGTAGGCATTCACGTCGAGAACGTGTTCTGCGCGAGTATTCAATTCCAGAAACGCGTCAAAGACGGTGCGTTTCAAAGCGTAAGCAAAGGTCGAATTGGCCCTTGTAATGCGATGAACGTGATCGCGAATCTCGATCGGCTCATCGTTATGCAACGCGCCGAAGTAGAGCATGTCCCAGTCGGAAGGCGCCTGTTCCATGAAGGAAGGAAACTTGATCTTCAGCTCGGGATCAAAAACCACGTCGTCTTCAAGAATCAGCACGCTCTCATGGCCCAGGTCGCGGGCTTCCTGGACCACTGCGATGTGGCTGAGCAGGCATCCGTACGCCCCTGCGGTGTGGATCCAGTTCGCCGGAAGAGTGACAGCGTTACCGTCGATCGCGGAAAACCGGCGCACCGCATGAATGTCATGCCGCGCAAACTCCGCTTGCATCCGCTGCCAGCGATCCTGACGGCGATCCAGGTTGATACAGACTTTATGAGGAAATAGTTGGTTGAGCAGCATCAAGGTTGGATTATATGATCCCGGTTCTGACTCATAAACAACTGAATGACTACGAAGAGGTGGGGTTCCTCCAGTCGATCCCGATTCTGTCTCCGGCTGAAGTCGCGGATTTCCGCGCTGCTATCGAAGAGACTTGCCGTGCGCTTGGTGGTCGCGTGACCCGGCTCGATGCGCCGCACCTGTTCTTCCGCTGGGCCTGGGATCTGAGCACACATCCGCACGTGCTCGATTGCATGGAGCAACTCATCGGTCCAAACATACTTCTCAAATCAACGCGCCTGTTTTATAAGTTTGGCAACAGTTCTTCTTTCGTGAGCTGGCACCAGGACGGCATCACTGAAGCACTAAAAGAGGCGTACATTCCGGCGATCTGGCTCGGACTGACGCCGGCGACTGCGGAGAATGGTTGTTTACGCGTCGTACCGCGTTCGCATCGTTTGGGTTTGATTCCACACGCCGATCGTCCCCACCCTGACAACTTGACCACACAGGGAGCGACGGCGCAAATCAGTATTGACGCGCCGCAGGACGTAGTGATGGAAGCCGGCGAGATGAGTTTGCATCATCCGCTCGTGCTGCACGCTTCGAACCCGAATTGTTCAGACGAATCGCGTATCGGTTTTTCCGCTATCTATTCAACTCCGGCACTGACCGCGAGCCGATCGGCTGTGGCGTGGGTGCGTGGTGATGGTCCAAGAGATCGTTTCCAGATCGTCGAGAAGCCTCCGTTGCGTACAATTCAAAACGCAGCGGTTGCATACCTTAAAGCAGATAATCAAATTCTCTTTGCCCAGTGACTACTCCACTTCTATCAGTTGTGATCCCGACCTGGAACCGCGCGCACGTCGTCTGCGAGGCGATTGAGAGCGCGTTGAATCAACGTGCGGGTAAGGTTGAGGTGATCGTAGTTGACGATTGTTCGACGGACGCGACGGTCGCACTGGTCAAAAAGACTTTTAGCTCGCGTGTTCAGGTGTTACCGGTTACAGCTCGCGGAGGGCAGGGCGCAGCGCGAAATGCGGGTGCGTTTCGGGCGTCAGGCGAATACGTCGGTTTTCTGGACTCGGACGACATCTGGTTGCCGGGAAAACTGGATGCTGAGCTGCGCGTGTTTGCCGCGTTTCCAGACGCGATTGC
>DASRPN010000084.1:0-5180 GCA_035646355.1 Pyrinomonadaceae bacterium
ACATTGACGCCGGTAAGGATTGTCGTTTGTCCGGAAGCGCTTTGAGGCCGGCCTTCAACACCGAGCGTCGGATCCGTCGAAACCACTACGCCGTCGTGGATAGTCGTTAATTCTTCGTCGCGAAAGTGAGCGAGCGGTTCAGCTCCCGACAAACCATCGAGCGGGTTGGCTGGTCCACGCGAGCCAATTCCTAAGCCATCAATAAAGAAAAGCAGAAGCATTTTGGAGTGCGCCGGCTCGGCGGCGCTTTTTATCGCGCGGTCAGCGGGCGAATCGTCGAATGGTTCTAGTCAGTCATAAAAAAGCGCCGACAGGTCGGCGCACTCCGAAGAGACGACGCCATGCTAACGCTCCTCGCTCTCTTCGTTTTCGTTAGGTATCAATCCCCGCTCGCGATACAGATTCAGCTTGTTATGAATCGTCTTGAGACTGACTCCCAATAGCTCGGCCGCACGCTTCTTGCTCTTGTTAGTCTTTTGCAGCGTACGCATGATCATCTGACGTTCAAGTTCTTCCAGCGGCGTACCGACAGGCAGCGTAATCGTATCTTCATTTCGTAACCGCTCGCGCTGATCGATCGGATAGGGCGCGAAATGGTGGCGCTCGATCTGTTCGCCTGAACAGATAATGACGGCGCGCTCAATCACATTTCTTAGTTCGCGCACGTTGCCCGGCCATGCATGAAACTGCAGAACTTCCAGCGCAGCCGGGCTGAGGAAGCGCGCCGGCCGGCCGTGCTTCTCCGCCAACTTAGTGACCAGGTACTGCGCCAACAACGGGAGGTCTTCCTTTCGCTGCTTAAGCGAGGGCAACTCCAAACGAAAAACATTCAGCCGATACAGCAGATCCTCACGTAGCGTGCCTTTTGCTACCGCTGTCTCAGGATCTTTGTTTGTCGCCGCCAGCAAACGCACGTCGATCTCGATTTCCTGGCGACTACCAAGACGGCGCACCGAACGTTCCTCAATCACACGCAAGAGCTTCGCTTGCAGAAACGAGGGCATCTCTGCGATCTCGTCCAGCAAAAGCGTTCCGCCTTCCGCCAATTCAAAACATCCTGCGCGTCGAGATGCGGCGCCGGTGAATGCGCCTTTTTCGTGGCCAAACAGCTCCGACTCCATTAAAGATTCCGGCACGGCCGAACAGTTGATTCCGATAAACGGTTTGTCACGTCGCGGACTCAGTCGGTGGAGTGTGCGAGCGATTAGCTCCTTGCCAGTCCCGGATTCGCCTGTGATTAGTACTGAAGCTGATGACGGCGCCACTTGTTCGACAAGAGCATAAATCTCGCGCATCGCTGGCGAGTTGCCGACCAGTTCGCCGAAGGTTCCATGGTCCTGCAGTTGCCGGCGCAGCAGTTCGTTTTCGCGTCGTGCTTCCGTCAGCTCAACTGCTCGATCGAGCACGATGCGAAGCTTGTTAACATCAACAGGCTTTTCGAAATAATGGTATGCACCCTCTTCCTGAATCGCGCGCATTGCCATTTCAACTGTTCCGCTCTCCGCCAGCAGGATTACTGGAACGTCGATTTGCTGTGATTTGATCAAACGCAGTAGGTTGAAATTCGAGGAAGAAGGCGACTCGCTATGGATAACGACGGCGGGATCATGCTTCGAAATAAACTCAGTTTCGTCTGAGCCATTCCTGACGAGTGTCGTGTCATAGCCCCAGGAGTCGATTAAGCGTCTTAACGCCTCACCGCTGTTTGGGTCGGGGTCTACCACGAGGATGCGGCGCGATGACAAGGACATTAGCTTTAAGTTTACCACGAGGTGAGAGCAAGCCTGACGAGCCGGTGGTTGACCGGTTTCATCAGACGAACCACTTTAATTCGAGTCAAGTCTTTGGAGTGCGGCGGCCCGACGCCGCTTTGTAATGTCGTGGTTGGAGTGATGTTACGAAGCAGGCACAAGTCGACGCTATATAACAAAGCGGCGTCGGGCCGCCGCACTCCAAAGGCTTGACTCCAGCATACGGGACGCGTTTTCACGAGCGGAAATATTCGGCGATGGCGCGCGCCAGTGCGGGAATGGTGAATTCCGCAGGTTGGATGTGCACCGTTAGACCGTATTCGCTGGCGGTGCCTGCGGTTACATCACCTATGCACGCAACGGTCACATTCTTCAACGGCTCACTCAGGTCCTGCGTGTCGAACAACGTCGCGAGGTTCTTGACGGTCGATGAGCTGGTGAACGCTATGCAGTCAGCACTACCGGAAAGCATCGCAGCGACATGGCCTTTATCAAGATTGTCTGGCAGGGCGGTTGAATACGCGGGCACAACATCCACGCGCGCGCCGGCCTGGGCTAACGCCTTGGGCAGGAAGTCGCGCGCAACGGAAGCGCGGGGAATTAAGATGTTCAGGCCACCCAGTGACTTTTCGCCGCCGACAAAAGATACAAGGGCAGCGTAAACGCCTTCGGCTTTGAATTCCGCCGGTACGGCATCAACATGCACATGCAAACCGTGAAGTTTGTCCGCCGTCGCATCTCCAATAGCGCAAACCTTGATCTGGTCCAGTTCATGAGCGTCGCGTTGTTGTTGACTTAGACGTTCGAAGAAATGGTCTACGCCATTCACACTCGTAAAGATCACCCAATCGTAGCCGTAAAGATGCTCGATGGCCTCGTCCAGCCGCGCATAGTCGTCCAGAGGTTTGATCTGAATAGTCGGACAAACTACGACGGATGCTCCGTATTGTTCGAGCTCAGTAACAAATTCATCGGCCTGCGCACGCGCGCGGGTGATCACGACGGTCTTGCCGGTGAGGGGAAGATCTGAATGGTTGATTTGAGTGGTCATTCCTTATTCTCGAGGAGTGCATCCGTTTTTCCACGCAAACGGGAACCTGTCGTGATCTCTCATAGTGGGCAGCTTTAAATAATTCACTCAGGTTGGAGACTATCCAACTTGAGCAATTACCACTCCAACAATTCCTTCCCACCGTTGGCCAGAAGTGTCTCGGCCAGCAGACTGCCGAGTTCCTCTGCTTCCTCCAGGCCGCCTGACACTCGTTCGCGCACGATCTTGTGTCCGTCCGTGGCTGCAATCAACCCGTCGAGACGGGCCCGTTTGTCACGGACTACTGCATGGGCGGCAATGGGCAACTGACAACCACCTCCGAGTTCCCGCAACAACGCCCGTTCAGCGTTACACGCGACACGAGTGAATTTGTGGTCAAGACGCGCAGCCAGCTCAATGCAGTCGATGTCCGACGCACGTGTCTCAATGGCTAATGCACCCTGTCCAACGGCCGGCAGCATTAGATCTGTGGTTAATGCCAAACTGATTCGGTTGTCCAGATGCAGCCGGCGCAGACCTGCGCATGCAAGGATCAGTGCGTCGTATTCGCCTTCGTCTAACTTTCGCAGCCTGGTATCGACGTTTCCACGCAAATCTTTAATCGTTAGATCGGAACGAAGCGACTTTAGTTGGGCCAGCCGGCGAGGACTTGAGGTTCCCACAATTGCGCCGTTAGCTAACTGCTCTAGTGATTTTGTCGATTTGCTTTTCAGCGGAAGCACCAACGCATCTCGCGGATCCTCCCGCTTGCAGATGGCGGGAATTGCCAGGCCGTCCGGAACGATCGTCGGTAAGTCTTTCAACGAATGGACTGCGAGGTCGATGCGCTGATCGAGAAGAGCGTCTTCCAGTTCTTTGGTGAATACGCCTTTACCGCCAATGATCGAAAGCGGCTCCGCTCGAACATCTCCCGTTGTTTTAATTACTTCGATACGAATTTCGACCGCGGGAATTTGCTGCTTCAGTTGGTCTTGAATAAGGTGGGCCTGCGTCAGCGCCAGCTTCGAACCACGTGAGCCAATAACGAATTGAGTCCTCATCGGTGAAGCTATTCTTCGAGTCCGAAGAGGTCACGCCACGCCTCAATCTTATCGGCATCAGTTGCATCGTAATTGAGGCGCAACTGGCTTAATACAGGATGTGAAATCTTGTTTACAGTGGCTTGCAGGAGGGCTTCGATTGCCTGTTCCTGTTCAGGAGTCAATTCCCCCAATTGCGCGCGTCGGCGTTGGAACTCGAGTTTAGCAACGTCCTGCAAGGTTTGCCGAAACGTTCCGATGGCCGGTCCGGCGTCCAGCGCCCGCAGCGACTGTTGAAACTGCATGATCTCTGATTCAACAATCAGTTCCGCCCGTTCCGCCTCGCGCTCACGCTCGCGAATATTCGAAGAGACGACTGACTCAAGATCGTCGATATCAAAGACAAACATGTTTGGAATCTTGCCGATGGCGGGATCAATGTTTCGCGGCACACTGATATCGATGAAAAACGAAGGACGATTGCGTCGCTTGTGCAACGCTTTCCGGGCCATGGTCTCAGTGATCACGTATTCATCAGCGCCAGTTGAACAAATCACAACGTCAGCTTCAGCGAGGTACTCAGCCAGTCGAGTGAAACTGACCGCTTCACCGCCGAATGATTCCGCCAGTTGCCTTGCCGAGCCGTCCGTTCTATTCGCGACCATCACTCGCGAAACACCGGCGTTCACGAGATGCCGCGCGGAGAGTTCAGCCATTTCGCCTGCGCCAACAAGCAACGCAGTTTGCCCCTTCAGCGAATCAAATATTTTCTTACCGAGCTCGACCGCCATGTAGCTGATCGAAACCGCGTTCGCACCTATACCTGTTTCTGTTCGTACTCGTTTGGCGACGCGGAAAGCATGATGCACGAGCCGATTCAGCACGCGTCCGGCAGTACCGGCGTCCAGCGCGATCGAATACGCTCTTCGTACCTGGCCCAACACCTGTGGTTCTCCGACCACCAGCGAGTCGAGCGACGAAGCAACGCGGAAGAGATGCCGCACTGCGCTGTCATCTACATGTTTGTAGAGGTTGGATTCGAAGAAATCGCGGGGGACATCACTACGACTGAGAAACTGAATTACCCGTTCAGCACTATCGTCGAACCGGCCGGAGGTTGTTTCCGTTAACACCTCAACTCGGTTACAAGTCGAAACAATCAGACCTTCACGGATAAGTTCTCCATCAACCAGCTCGCGCAGAGTGGCCGCGCACGCGTCTTCAGAAAACGCGAGCCGCTCGCGTACCGCGATCGGCGCTGACTTATGGTTTACCCCTACCAGAATTATTGACATCGTGTTAACCGAATACGTGGTAGCCGCCCATCAATCTGGCGCCAAAGAAAGTGCACAGCACCAG
>DASRPN010000085.1:0-2699 GCA_035646355.1 Pyrinomonadaceae bacterium
ATAAACGCCATGCTGTCCCGCGGCTTTCGCGGCCTTGCAGAATTCGATGTCTTCGGCGAAGCGAATACCATTTGTCGCGGCGAGAATGCGATAGAAACCGATCTTCTTCGCGTAGGCGACGGCTTCGAGGTAGTAAGGCGATAGCGTCGGCTCACCGCCGGAGAAGAGAATGATCACCTGGCGTCGTGGTTTGAACGAAACGGCACGGTCCAGGATCGCTTTCGTGTCTTCGAAGGTCGGCTCGTGAACGTATCCAACCTGATTCGCATCCATGAAGCACGGGTTGCACATCATGTTGCAGCGGTTGGTTAAATCGACAGTCAATACAGCGCCGCGTCCAAACTTGATGTTCGACGTTCCGTGACGATGCACGTCTCTATCTTCGGCAGCGCGGAAGTCGCGACCAAAGAACAGCGACTCGATGCGTTCGAGAAACGCGGGATCGGTCGACATCACATCTTCAAATTCGCCGTGCTTGGGACAGTTCTTGCGCATCACGACCTGACCGTTGTCCTCAACGATCTGGGCCTTGATTTCACCCGGATGCTCGTGCATTAAAGTCTCGAGTGCGACTTCGCCGCTGATGACGGCGTTGCGAACTTCTTTCACACAGGTGGGACAAAGACTGTCGGTCTCGCGCGGAAAACCAAGTGGCGGAGCACTGCGTTCGTAGGATTTGAGAAGCGGACCCGGCGCCCAATTCGGACGAATGGATTCACCCTCCGGCAGCCGCTGGTTGACTGACTGAAACGCTTTCCAGACGACATCTGAGAGGCCGGAGATAAACTTCGAGCCTTTTACGCCCTGAAGTTTATTTTTATCCGACTCGCCACGGCGAAACTGATCACTAAACAAAGGCTTTACTGTCTCCTACTTAGTCAAACCGCACAACAACGGTGCATCATAAACAGGATTTGCAGGATCTACAAGACACGATTATTCTCAAACCCCAGCAAATGCCTATCCATCCCACAGCGATCATCGAAGATAACGTGGAAATCGGCCCAGATTGCGAGATTGCCGCTTATTCTGTCATCAAACGCTATACAAAACTCGGGGCCAGAAACCGGATTTTTGAACATGCTGTCGTGGGCGGCGAGCCGCAGGACGTGAAGTTTCGCGGCGAGCAAAGTTATCTCCAAATCGGCGACGATAACCTCGTTCGCGAGTTTTGTACGCTTCACCGGGCCAGCGGCGAAGGTGAGACGACGCGCATCGGATCGCGCAACTTTTTCATGGTTGGTTGCCACGTGGCGCACAACTGCGTCATCGGCAACGACAACGTCTTTGCGAATGAAGTCGCGCTCGCGGGTCATATCGTCGTTGAGGACCAGGTGTTTATTTCGAACAACGTCGGCGCGCATCAGTTTGTGCGGTTTGGACGGCATGCGATGGTTGGCGGGAAGTCGAAGATCGTGCAGGATGTGTTGCCTTTTTTTACGACGGACGGAAATCCGCCGCGGTTGCGCGGACTGAACAGCGTTGGATTGCGGCGGGCGGGATTTTCGGAAAATGCGCGGCGAACGTTGAAGGACGCGTATCGCTTACTGTTTCGATCGACGACTCCGATGGAAGAAGCGTTGCAGCAGCTCGAGCATATCGACGACGAGAACGTTGCGTATCTGATTGCTTTTATACGTGCCTCGAAACGTGGGTTCACAAGATGAGAGTTCAGCAGCTCAGTGAGATTGTGAAAGGCCGCGTCGTCGGCGACGGTGAAACACGGATTGATCGGATTGCGAATCTTGACGACGCTGGTGAAGGTGAGATTGCGTACGTCGATAACGAGAAGTTTTTCGAATCGGCGCTTGCGAGCAAGGCGTCTTGTTTAATTGTTCCCGGAAGTGAGAGGTTTCCTGATCGCACGCTGATCGAAGTAGCAAATCCCAAACTTGCGTTTGCGATTATTGGTTCTGTGCTTCATGGCGTGAAGCGCGAGCCTTCGATCCATCCGACAGCAGTTATCGCTGAGACAGCAGACGTTGCTCCGACTGCTTACATCGGTCCGCATGTGGCCATTGGTGAATACGTTGTCGTCGGGGATCACTGCGTGCTTCATCCGAATGTCGTTTTGTACGACGGTGTGACGATCGGGAATCGCGTCATCCTTCACGCAGGCGTGTGCATCGGCGCTGACGGCTTCGGCTACGTGCGGCACGAACTCGGTTATCAAAAGTTTCCGCAGATCGGAACTGTCGTTATCGAAGACGACGTCGAAATGGGTGCGTACACTTGCGTCGATCGCGCCGCGCTTGGTCGTACGCGCATCGGACGCGGCACGAAACTCGACAACATGGTCCATGTGGGCCACAACTGCGACATCGGCGAACGAGTCGTGATCGCAGCGCAGACCGGCATCAGCGGCAGTGTCGTGATCGAAGACGACGTCGTGATCGGCGGTCAGGTTGGTTTTGGCGATCACACGCGCGTGATGAAGGGCGCGATCATCGGATCGAAAGCGGGAATCCTGCCGGGGAAGATCGTGCGGCCAGGCGTGTGGTGGGGAATACCTGTGCAACCGCTCGATCAATACAAACGAATGAACGCCCACATGAATAAACTGGCGGAGATGCGTGATGAGATCAAGCACCTCCGGCAGCAACTTGAAGAATTAAAATCCGTCAAATCCGTGTTACCAAAAACTTAAGAACGAGATCGGCTGCGCGTTCGGAGGCCCCGGCTTCTCCTAACCGGTTCCT
>DASRPN010000086.1:0-54804 GCA_035646355.1 Pyrinomonadaceae bacterium
TTTCAAACCGTTTCACACCGTGTTCCGCGACGCCTTTCCAAACATGATGATCGTTATAGAGGACATGGTTGCTGAAGGTGACAAAGTCGCCGCGCGCTGCTCAGTGCGTGCCAGGCACGAAGGAGAATTTCTGGGTAGAACTGCAACGGAGTCTCCGGTCGATTTCACCGGCATCACGATTGTCCGTATCGACAAGGGAAAGATTGTTGAGGCGTGGAATAACTTTGATTTCATGACGCTCCACCGTCAGGTCGGGCTGCTTTAGTAATCGTGAGTGGGTATGGATCAATCGATGAGCATACCCACTCGATACGATCGCCGCGTGGTCAGTCCTATAACTGCGACAGGAAATACGCGAGATCGAAGAACTGTTTCTCGTGTTGAATTTTCCCCGCCTGGTTAAATTGGAACCAGCCAATGCCTTCAAGAAAAACGTCTTTCCGGTCTTGGTTGTAAAACGTAACCGCCATTTGCGGCGCGAACTTTTTCGATTGATTCAATCTAGGGACGTGAGGGTGCTACTGGTTCGGCGCTCTTTTGAAGGCCTTGGGATTTCCCCGTAACTGGTATCACCGCAAGCTCTGCCAACGACACTGTCTTGTCCGTGCCAAATCCGGAGAGTGCGACGAGTTTTAGATACCGCGCAGTTACACTACTCGTAAAGCCGACGTACTGCGGTCCGAAGGTCGATAGTAATTCACCACGCGCGGCGTCGCGCCAATCTTCACCATCGTCACTAACTTGAACAGCGTAACCGCGAATATCGCCTTCGTGTTCGCGGTGGTTCTGCCGTGACATCAGCACCAGTCCTGCCATCGCAACGGGCGCCTCAAATTTGATCTTCAGATCCACCTGCTCGCGCACCGGGTCGTCCTGATTCCCTACCAGCATAAAAGTATTCGGATCGCCGTCGATCGCAGAACCGGCCGGCGCGCCATTCACTTCCGCAACAGCACCAAGCCTTCGCATGATGCGCGTCTCGAAGAACAAGCCGCGGACCTGCCTGGGCAAGACATGCACCGTGGGCTGAAAACAATCACTCCGAGCATACTTCAACAACGAGTAGCGAAGTTGGCGCACGACCGGATTGCCGCTCGTGGGATTCGCGATATCGATGGCGGAGATTAACAACCGGCCCTGGCCCACACCAAGTTCGAAAATAACGCCGAGCTTGTAATTGCGGTTCCAGTCGTCGATGGCCCAGACGACGGGTTCCAGCTCGACCGGCAGTCGATCCAAATTCACCGCGCGCACGTTCTGAATGATCTGCGCCCACTGCCAGTCGAAATGCGAGCCAGTGGGAAAATAATTCAGCATGTTCGCCTTCGCATCGCCGGCTTCCCTCTTAATCCATAGTCCCAGCATGCGACTCCAGGCCGGATTCATCTGGCGGTTCCAGAAAACAGGTGACGTGTCGAGCGGTGGGCTGGTCCAATCGAGGGCGCGCGCGATCAACACGACGCGACCACCTGCGGCAAGCGCCGGCTCGGCCTCGTCCCATGAACTGGTGACCAGAACCTGCGAATCACGTGCGCGAGGACAAGCATCCGCTTCAACTCCCGGAGTCACGTTGCGGAGTTCATGTTCCTCGGGATCGCCGGCAGGATAAACCCAGAAGTTCCAATCGTTTTCGAAGTAAGTCACTCCGCGGACCGCCTTTGGTCCCTCGACGATCGTGCGCGTTACCGGATTGAACAGCTCTTCAGGTGCGACGGTGACCATCAGCTTGTATTCGCGATTCGGGTTCAACTTAAAAGAATCGACCGTTATTCTTCCGAGGTGAAAATTCTTTCCGATTGGAACATCTTTCGGTCCCCATTCGCCCTTAAAACTGGTACCGACAATCTTCCAAACCGCGATGCACCTTTCGATCGGCGCCTTACCGTAGTGTGCAAGTTCAAAGTCGACGTCAAGCGTCTCGGCGTTCGTATAAATACGCCTTTGCAAGCGCGCTAATGGCACCGTGACGTTCGAAAACTTCTTAAACTCATCGGCAGTGACGTAAGGCTTTGTTTCCCACAACGCGTTCAGCATCCCGACAAACGACGTTCCTTGCCCGAGGTAATCGTGCAGGCCAAGCAGTTGATATCCACTTAGACCAGGCGTGCGCAGGTTTGCCTCGATTTCCTCTTTGTAAGCGGCGACTTGAAATCGCCCCGAGTTCAGGTGGAACTCTTTGTTCCGCTCGAGCAGTCCATGGTCCCTCAGAGAGTTGCGAAAGATCTCGAGATTAAACGCCTGTAAATGGCCGGTGAACTTTTTAATGACCTCGTAATCGGGATACGCAGCCCATTGGCCTACCTCGTGCGCGATCACCGGTAACTGAATGTCGGTAAGCGACTCACCGTAATCTTGACCAAACCATCCCGACTCGCGGCGTAGCGGTTTCGTTGCGATCCTTTGCACCGCAAGATAGTCCGTACCTTCAGCAAGATTCGGCAGTTCCCTTTCCGTGTGGCCTGTCCCGGCGGTGTAAAGCCGTCGCGGATCCTCCCCGCGATAGAACTCGACCCAACGCGACAACGATTCATGCCACTGACCTTTTGGTTCATTGCTCGGCGACAACAGCATGAATGAAGGATGATTGCCGTAAGCCTTGATCATTCGATCCGTCTCGTCATAGACCACCCGCTCCATCGGAAGACCGGGACTGATCTCGTTCCACATTCCCGCTTCCGGTTGCAGGTAGAACCCGATTTGATCGGCTGCTTCAAAAGCGGCCTCCGGTGGCGTCCACGAATGGAACCGCATGTGGTTCAAGCCCCAACTCTTACAGGTCTCGAACAGCTTCTTCCACGACGCAACATCCGTAGGTGGATAACCGGTCATAGGAAAGTCGCCGCCATGCACAGTACCGCGAAAGTAGATCGGCTTTCCGTTGAGGACGAACTCTTTCCTCACTGCTTTGAGTTCGCGCAAACCAACCTTCACATCGTAGTACTCTTCCACACCAGTTCCTCGTAACCACAACCTGAGTGGATGCATCTTCGGGTTAAACTCGTCCCACGTTTCCTGCTCTAAGCGCAAAGGCACTACGACTTCTGCAGTCCCTCCCTTTTCTTCCCAAGTCACAGGCACCACACCGATATCGGGCCAGATTGCCGTTAACGTTCCCGATCCACTTAGTCCTGTTTGATTGCCGATGCGAACTTTAATGGTCATTGACTGCTGGGCCAGATTAGGAAATGCCTGCGCACTATCGATCCAAACGCGGCCGGTGTCGTTGAGTTCAATGCGTCCGACGATTCCGTTCCAGCTCGCTCCGACGGAGTCTGAAACGCTGTGGGCGTCAGGCCGGTAAGGCAGGATCATTCGATTGTCTACACGAATCGTAAGCTGGTGACGGCCCGGCGTGAGATTTCCGACCTCGTAGACGTGCGGCGCAACCAGACTTCGATCCGATCCGATCTTCTTACCATTTAGCCAAACAGTCGTTTCCCAGTGTGGTCGCTCCAGAGTCAGCACAAAGCGACGCGCTGCCTGGTATTCAAAAATGTCGATGTCGCGTTGGTACCAAGCGGCGCCAAGATAATGGCGCGGCGGCTGAGCGAGGAAGGGAACCTTTACTTTGCCGGGCTGAGTGTAGTCTTTGTAATCCTCACGCAAATACCAGAAGCGATCGTAGAGCGACATCACCCACGGCGTGCCGGTTGTGATCGGAATCCCATTGTGTTGCGCTTGAAGAATGCCGGGCAGTTTGATGGGATAGATTAGTTTTCGAGTGAACCACTGTTGTCTCTCGCCCGAATCCGTGGGGTCGAGGGCAAATCGCCAGTTGCCATCGAGGGGCATCGATCTGGCCGAACATAACGGCGCAGGAGCGAGGAAAAGAACGAGGACTCCTAACACGAGCACTCGCATCGTTGTACGGATCTCGTTGGTCATTTAACTAGACGGCTTTCACGTACCAGGAATGACAGGGTTCCGCTTTCTCACTCGAAACGCAAGGATAATGTCAACCCGGAAGTTTATCGAGTTATTTAGATTTGCGCTCGCATAAGACGTGCGCGAGCGCGAGAAACGCGGTGGCGAGAGTGAGGCAGTAGAGCCTGTGCGCGAGTATGGCGCCGCTTGTCAGATCGGTGTATTTCCAGAGTCGATAGAGTAGTGGGTTGTAGAGCCAATGGTTGTAACCAAGGTTGTACAAGTAAATGAGTCCGGCGCCTGTGCCGGTTGCGACCACATAGGTGACGTACTTGTTTCGCAGCACCACATTCAACGCGATCACGAACGCAGTCACAAAAATCAATCCTGGCACAAGTATTAATCCGTAGACCAATAGGTAAGCGGTTAAATCGAGCGTGTGACCTCTTAAAAGTTGGATCAGGATCGTAATTAAGCCAACGACAGCAATCAGTAGGAGCGCTAACAACAACATCGCGAGGAACTTTGAGAGCAGCGGGACGCTGTTTGTAATCGGTGTGGACCAGATAACGGGTTCGATCTTTAGTTCTCGATCGCGATGCATCGCTTCGCCCGCGTAGAAAACGATCAGAGTCGTCAAAAGCAGTAACAACGTGTTTGCAGAGTGAGTCGCAAACGAAACGGAATAGGAAACGTCCGGGACCATGCTGTAGGGAGGAAGATTCAGAAAACACAGAAGTATCGCCAGAGAAAAAAGAATGACCAGACTGCGTTCCGCGCGAAGTAATCTGAACTCAACACCGACGGCCGCGAGCATTTTGAAAAGCGTCCCGGCCGGTCGTTGAGTCGCAGTGATTTTTGGAAGCGTTATTCGATCGCCTGCTGGGAATATCTGCGGTGTGTCGAGTAATTCCTGAGGTGGAATACTGTAAGCGATCCTGTCAGTCGCCTGCGCAAGCGTCAGCCTTGTGAAGGGTTCCGACTTGTTCTCCAGCGGCTCGATCCTGAACCGCAGATAGACAATCAACAAACACAGTGCGGAAAGTACAATCATCGACACCCGGTTAGTGATCGCCGTCGTGCTGTAGGTGACTACAAGGTTGTTCAGAAATTCAGCGCTCTGAGACCAGTAATCTATTGGTGACTCCGTGGCGTTGAAACCGATCGGGTCGAGCAGAATGCGGACCGCTATTGGCAGTTTTGATAACGCTATTTGATATGCAATGTAACCAGGGTAGAAACACGCTGCCAGTAAATAAACTGCCTTCGCGTTGCGAGTGAGTGTTCCCGCGGCAAAATAAACGGCAGCCAGCATGAGATGAGAAATGACGACCGCGATAAGGAAGTGTTTGAAAAATGGGAAAACGCGCCAGGGCAGCTTAACCATTCCCGGAAACGGAACCCACTGAAGCAGAAAGAACGTGATCGAAAAAGCTGATTGACAACCAACGAGCACGAAGAAGTTGCCGAGAAATTTACCCAGCAGGTAAGAGCCACGTCCGACCGGCTTTGAAAAGATCAACGAATCCACGCCTAGACGAAAATCCCTGACCACGGCGTCGCCCATGATGATGGCGGTGAATATCGGAAGTCCCAGAATGAACGCGAAACCTCCGTGGTTTCTACGAATGTAGAAATCACTGTTGGTGGCCCAACCTCTTTCGACGGCCGGACCCCATCCCCACCACAAGATCGCATTCGACGCGAAAAATGCGATCAGCACGTACGGTGCGAGGCGTTTTGCGTTGAGTAGTACTTCGTTACAGAAAACCGCGCTGAACGGCGTTTGAATCGGGTTCCTCATGTCCCCTAGATTGTCTGGGGCAGAGACTACGGGGACTTCCCTGGATTGTCAAGGATACCGTTTCTCGGGTGGAGTCTTAATTTCCTCTGTGTGTGGAGTCTTAATTTCCTCTGTGTACCTCTGCCATCCTCCGCGTCTCTGCGGTTGATGTTTTTGCGGGTTCTTTTACCGCAGAGTCGCGGAGGACCGCAGAGGTACACAGAGAAAAGCTGGCTAATTAAGACACCCCGTTTCTCGAAAGGTTGTTCATCGAACATGTTGTGAACCGCGAGGCAGTTCCGGCAACCCTAAAAGGTAAGATCTGGTCCAGCCTCGAGCCTCTGGCCAAAGACCCTGGCTCAACACGCGCCTTCCACCTGGCCGAGGCGTTGAAAGACGACAAAGAGTGGCAACGAGCGATTCCGCTCTGGCTCGGTTACATCCAGCACGCTTACCCGACGAACTGGGAGGGTTATAAAACAGACGCCATCACAAACCTGTTCACCGCCTACTGCCGCACCGGACAATGGCAGACTGCCGAAAAGTTTCTGTTTGCTCAACTGGATTTGTTCTGGCGAGTCATGCCCGATGCGTTAGCGGAGATTGCACTCGCTGCTGCGCAAGCAAACGTAACCGACGACGCGATGCGGTTATGGCGCAAGAGCGCAAACATCGATCGACGAAATCTCGACCCTCTCGCGCAACTTGCTCAGACTAAGCTCAACCCGAAACTAGTGGCGATGTACTCGCAGATGAAGAAAGAAGATCCGCTGTCTACTATCCCTGATGCCGCCTTACGAATCTTGCAGCCGTAGTGATGTGAATTCGATCGTCTTAAACGCGTTGCCGTTGAGGTCCTTCTGCTCCTGGACCACGCCAACAGCGACGACTGCCTCCCCAGGCGACGGCAGGTCCGCTGCTTTCTCCATGCAGAACCTGCCGTTCCTGGTAAGAAAGTACGGTACGCGATCGGCAATTATTGCAAAGGCCAGCCCCGGCAAACAGGGTTTCGTCGTGCACGGGTTCGGCAGCAATTCGAGCTTGCCGGTTTTTTCGGTGGCCTCTGAAGTCATGCTTAAACCGTGTACTTGAAGTACTGCCAGTCACTCCACGGGCAAGTGCGGCCCGCAACTTTCGCACGCACACGCCAGCGGCCTCTCTGAGCGCCGACAAACATGTGTTCGAAATTGCTGTCGACAAGTGACCCGGAGACAAACCACGTCCGGCCCACTTCCGCCGCCCATTTACCGGCGGTAATCGCTCCGAACGCATCGATCTCGATGTTGTAGGTCACTCCCGGCAGACCAATCGGATCCCAACTAAAGTGAGTCAGACGTGGGAAATGATCAAAAACATCCTCAGTCACCGGTGTGCGCGGCTGAGGTACACAACCGGACCACCAATTGAGCGTCGGGTCACCGAGAATGGTCATGCCGTAATACCACTGACGTTCGCCGAGATCGTGGTCGGTGCCGAGCGCCTTCCACCAGTCGACAAATGCGTCGCCGATGTTCTTGCCGTTACCCATTGGTCCATAAAAGTTCTCGAACAGAAGCATCGACCCTGTCTTGGTGCTGCCAACTGCTGCGAGGCCGTTGCAGACCGAGCCGCCATTCTTATCGAAGATGTACCAACCTGCCATGTAGTCAGCCTGCGTGAAGAGCGCGTTGCTACAGGCAAACAGGTTGTAGAAATAAGCGTTCGGCGGATTGGTATCGCGCAAGTATGCGCTCGGAATCCACTCACCACCGCTGGGCGCGCTGATCGAATGACCACCGGGTGAACTGTGCGCGTTGATCTGCGCCCACGCTCGATGCTGTTGCACTTCAGCTTTGTACCGTGCGCCGGTGGTCGCGGTCGGATCGGTGACCGTTTCTATGTTAGACGGAACGAACATCGAGTCGAACGCGCAATCGCCGAAGCCAATCCAGTCGTCTTCAACGAAAGCGAGGGCTTTGTTGGAGTAACCAAACAAGCCTTTGCGATAAGCGTGGTTACGCGCGAAGTAATTGTTGATCAGAGCGGCGTCGTTGCCGTCCGCGGTGGGCGTCCAGATTCGGCCCACCCAAATCTCGGGCGCGACGTTGGTCGGGTGTTCGCTGAATTTGCCATCTCCGTCAGGATCGTTCCACGTGCCGGTGAGATCCATGTAGTAAAGATCGCATGGGAACTCAGCCGGACCGAAGAAGTCGTCAGACATTTCGAACCAGGCGGTTGGCAAACTGCCGACCATCACGACGCCGAGCGGGTTTCTGCTTTTAATGAAGTTGCGCAACTCAGCCGGCGTGCCACCGGCGATGGCATGGACCTCGGCCCAGTATCCTTCGTAGGCGAGATCCGCGACGTACTGGTCTATGGACGCCTGAATGGACGGAAGAAGAGTGCTGTTGACTAAAACAAGCACCTTCTTTGGGAGGTACCAAAGGATGGAAAAGTCCTTGAGGTAGCGAAGCTCGCGCACGAATGAAGGGCGGGCCTTCTCCGTAGCCTTCAGCTTTTTGGAAGGAACGATCCGCTGGTATTCCTTAAACGTTTGTGATTTCCGATTGTTCTTATCGATGAGTTCGAGTTTTCGCACGCGGCTGTAGTCGATCTTCAAAGGCCGCAGCTTTCGAACCTTATCAATATTGACGTGGGAGAAGAGATCCTGCTTTCCATTGTCGCCGTTACCATTTTGATCTTTTGGCATAGCTTAACCTTTCCGGGAAGTGTGTTGGAGGATGTGAGGTGATATGAGGGCATTACGTTCGTTGAGCTTGTTGGGGCAATCGATATGCCAGCCATGGAATCGTCGGAGAAAACAGCAGGAAAGAAGAGTCGAGTGAGATAAATGTCGACTCTTGTAGACAGCACGTCGGTTTAGTGTCTCGTGCTGTCTACATGTCTCTTTTGAAGTTTGTTAATTCCGACCGGTTGCGGTTGCGGGGCCGCCGAGTTGCGGTTCGTCGAGTGGCAGGTCGACCGTTATCGGCGCGTGATCGGAAATACGATCCTTTAAAGCTTCGTTGAGTTCTTTCAGCGTGCGTCCGAAGTGCGGCGCAAACCGGTGTGATTCGTTTTTCGCGTACGGCTCTGTAAGTGAAGGCGGCTTCACGAAAATCCAATCGATTTTGAACTTGCCGACGAAGGCGATCGTGCGCTCGACTTCGAAGGTCGTGATAAATCCCTTGTCACCGCGTTGATTCGAATTAGCGAGTGGACCATCTTTGCTGCCGATCGAACGGTCGGCTTCGCCGCGAAAGTCGAACGAGTTTCCGTCAGCAAAGCGGAAGTCTTTTAAAGTGCCGAAAAAATCGGCCTCAGGATTCTTGGCGACGAGGGGAATGTCTCGCACTGTCGGATCAGCTTGAGTGCGATACGTGTTCATTCCGGTCAACAGCAGCGAGGGCAGCTTCGTTCCGGTGACAACTTCCAAAGCCTGCCTGGCCCAAAAACTCTTACTGCCCAGGCGGTTCTTGATCGCGCGCTTTAGCGAGAGCGGCGTGCCGTCGTGCGTGGAAGTGTTCATATCGCCGGCAACGACAACGGCGCCGTTCGTTTCCTTGATTCGTGCGAGCAACTCTTCAAGTTGTTTGCGACGGCCTTCAGGTTTGGTTCGATCTTCCAGGTGTGTTGCCACGATCGTTAGGCGGCCACCGGGGAGTCGCTCGTCAACAATCTCCGCGGTCAACATCATTCGCCCACCGCGTCGCACTTCGCGTTGTACCTTCTCGCGGAACACCAGCTCGCCCGCTTTGCGCTTGCCTTCCTCGAGCGGCTGCACTCGCTTTAGTTCTTCCGTGTACCAATCATGCGGCTGGTGATCGAACGGTTGCAGACGCACGTTCTGTAATGGGAACCGGCTCAAAATTGCTGAACCGTGCATTCCGCGATAACGATTCGCGTCGACTGTTATCTCCAGGGCGAGTTCCCTTCTGTCCTTCTCCGATAATTCTTCGAACTTCTCGAGGCCCAACGCAATTGGATCAACTTCGACGAACTCAACGCCGTAGGCGTAATTCATCCCAAGCGCCGTCGCCAGATCCGCCGCGATGTTCCGATAGTCAGTGCGCTTCATGCCCCAGTCGACTTCGTTGAGCACGATTACGTCTGCGTCTTTCAGCAAAGCGACTTGCTGAATGATCGTGTTCCGTTCCTTGCTGCCGCGTGGGTTTGCGGTTGGGTCGATGAACTTCGCGAAGCTCGCCGGACTGGTTAATGCCGCGCGCACGGCGTCGTACTCGATTCCGCGCTCGATGTTCCATTGCACGATGCGCAGCGATTTGCCGAGGTTTGGCGTAGCCGGCAACACTGGTTTAACGCCGCGCCGATTGTTTACAAACGGCGTGGTCAAAAGTTTACGCAACTTGTTCTGCAATGCTTCAGGAGGCGTTTGCTGCTCGTATAACTGAACGATCTCGCTGTAGGTGAGTAACTCTGGTGATGGTTGCTGCGCACTCGCGCTGCAAGTGATTGCTAAAAAGGCGCACGAAACCATCAGCCAACATGAGTGCTTCGTCTTTGTCTTCACGTAAGCTCCTGAGAGTCGGGACTTTACTGCTTGTGTATTGCGTATTTCTTATACCCTGCAAGGCCTTAAAAAAGAAGCGGTCGCGCAAATGTCCGGAACATGAACCGCGAGATCGAGTTGATACTGAAGTCACCGATTAGCGTCCGCCCATGAAGGGCTTCGCGTCAAGCACTGATATTCCTGCAAAACCCTCACAGCATTCCTGGTCTCTTTCATCACTGCAAAATTATGGATCCGCCCAGTTTTTCGGATGATCAGCGTTGGCGCTGCTGTCGTCTGGTCGGCCAAAGTCGCGGTTTCCGGTTAGTTTAGCTGAGATTTCTCGAAGGCATGCAAGTTGCGCTTTAGCAGTTCGTCCACTCCCTACCCGACGTTAAAGACGCATTCTCTCCCCCGAATGCAACACAGAAAGGAAATCTCACGATGAAAAGGAAAGCCCCAACAGCTTCCAGCGTGTTTGTCAGATTACTTCTTTCGCTTCTGGTCGTTCTCACTTTGATCGGTAATGCACTCGCACAGGGAGGATCGACCGGCGCAATTTCAGGAACCGTAAAAGACGAAAAAGGAGCAGCGGTCGCAGGTGCTCAAGTGGACATCATCAATCCCTCCACTGGCGTTACTGAGCGAAGCACGACGACCGACGGCAACGGCAATTTCACCGTCACTTCGTTACCTCCGGCAACTTACAAGGTGGTAGTTACGGCCACCGGGTTCTCCAAAACAGAATTACCGGACGTCAAAGTCAACGTTACCGAAACTACAACCGTGACCGTCCCGGTTAAGGTCGGCGAGATCACGGCATCGATAACGGTTGAAGGCAGCGCAAGTGCAATTCAGTTGAGTTCGGCTACCACCGGACAAACTTTGCAGTCCACGACCATCAACGCCTTGCCGCTCGCGACCCGAAACTTCCTGACGCTGCTGACACTTTCCACCGGCGCAAACACGGAGATGTTTCAGTCCGACGCGCTCGGTCGTGGCGCCGTGACGATCAACGTCAACGGTCAGCGTCCCGTTAATAACAACTACCAGTTGGAAGGTATCAACGCGAACGACATCAACCTTCCAATTCTCGACAACGTACCGTTGCCGAATCCATCAACCGTGCAGGAGTTTAAGACGCAGACCTCGCTATACGATGCGTCACAGGGACGCAACGGCGGCGGCAACATCCAGGTTGCTCTGAAGTCCGGCACCAACGAGTTTCACGGTGACCTGTTCTTCTTCCTGCGAAACGACAAACTGAACGCCAACGACTTTTTCCGCAATCGGGATGGACAACCTCGTCCGCGATACCGGCAAGGAGTTTATGGTGCATCGATCGGTGGTCCAATTTACCTGCCGCATTTTGGCGAGGGTGGCGACGTTCTCTTGGACACCGCCAAACGACACTTCTTCTTCTTTAATTACCAGGGCACGCACGCTGCTTCCGGAACAGCCGCTGGGACAAACTTTGCGACCAACATTCCCGTGTTGCCAGCCAACCGCTCCGAGGCCAACCTGATTGCCACGTTCTTCCCCGGTGGATTGCCGTTGGGATTTACGGGCCTGAATCCGGTAGCGCTGGCGTATCTCAACTTACCCGGAAACAAGTGCCCGGGATTCGGCGGGAACTTCTGCATCCCGACGGTTGGGCCTAACCCGGGCCATGGTGCCGCAGGATTCAATGGTCCCGGTGGCGTTCTGAGTCTTGGTACCGTAAACAGAGCATCTCTGGGAACGTTCAAAGACAACCAATTCACAATCACAACGGACCATCAGCTAACTACCAACAACAAGCTGACATTCCGCTACTTCCAATCGACGAACGAAGCGTTGCGTCCGTTTGGCGCCGGCGGCACCCTCCGCTACGCGCAGTTTGCGCCGGGCAGAAACAAGTTCGTCAAACTTGGTCTAACGAGCGTTATTTCTCCACGCATCGTTAACGACTTCAAAGCAGGCTTCAACCGCTTTTTCTTCTCCCTGGGACCCGACGAACCGATCACGTTGTCAGATATCGGAGCGACACGCGGTAATTCGGCCGAGTTTCCGGCAGCCTACCAGGCGATCATCGCGGGCGCCTTCTCGATTGGAGCGGGTGTTAACGACGATCGTGGCGGTACGTTCAATACGTTCGTTCTCGGCGACGATCTCACCTGGACCAGAGGAAGTCATAGTTTCCGGTTCGGCGGCGAGGGTAGTTACTACGAGTTGAATCGTTATAACAACTTCGCGACTCGTGGTTCAGTTACTTTCGGCAATGCCACCGGGCTGGTTGGCTTCCAGAATTTCCTGCTGGGCCGAGTGACAACCACTCAAGGCCGTGCAGGTTTTTCGACGTTCTACTTTCGTGCTTTGGACCACTCGTACTACGTACAGGACGACTGGAAAGTAACCTCTCGGTTAACGATGAACCTCGGCTTCCGTCTGGAAGGCTTCAGCATCGCTCACGAGAAGTTCAACTTCCTGTCTAACTTCCGCGGTCTCGGCGACGGCACAGCGCCACCACTTGAGATCATCAATCCGGAAGACACTCCCGTGGTCGGCGATCCGGGTGTCAGCCGTTGTACGATGTTGGATTGCTTCAAGTTTTATCCAGCGCCGCGCTTCGGTTTTGCGTATGATCTCTTCGGCGATCAAACCACAGTGATCCGCGGCGGCTACGGCGTTTACTTCCAGAGAGTGTCGAACCAGTCGTTGTTGCAAACCTCGGGGGGTTCACCGTTCTCTGAGGACTTCAGCGCCGCGCCATTCTCGGTCACGCCGCAGAATCCATTCCCCGGTCAGCGTCCAAACTCTGACTTTCCGCTACCGACGGTCGCGAGAGTACCGCGGCTGACGGCATTTCTCGCGAATGGAACTCCGGTGTTCGATAGTGCGAGCGGTGCGCCGCTCGGTGGGTTCCGTTTCTTCCCGGAACGTGACTTCGTTGCTCCGTATGCGCAGCAGTGGAACTTCACAGTCCAAAGACAACTTCCGTGGCGGATGGTTGGTGAGATCGGCTATGTCGGCACAAACGGCAGGCGACTAATCGGCACAGGTGCTCCGGTTAATCCCGGGCAAATCTGCACGATCGCATCGCCCTGCGTGATTCCGGCGTCGCTCGCTTCTGACGTTTCGGCAGCGGACATTCCGGCCGGCACACCAGGCATTACGAGAAATGCTGATGGCAGCATCTCCATTACCCGTAGCTACGCTGAAAACATCAACGCTCGCGTTCCGTCTCAGTACCTGGGTCTTGCGACCAGCCGACTGTTTGCGCAAACGCAGCACGGATTCTCCGAATACCACTCCTTGCAGGCTTCGTTGGTTCGTCAGTTTTCCGACGGCGTGTATCTACAAGCGGCGTACACGTTTGGGAAGTCGATCGATAACGGATCGGGTTCGAGTTTCGGAGACGAGTTAAACGGCCTTTTGGACGTTGGTGATCTTTTGAATGCCGCGTCCAACAAAGGTCTGTCGGATTTCGACAGAACGCACCGGTTGGTCATCAGTTATAACTACGAGTTTCCATTTGCAAAATGGCTAAGCAGTTGGCCGCGCAAGCTCGTGGATGGTTGGTCCATAAACGGTGTGAGCACTTTCCAGTCCGGCACGCCTTTCCTGATCGCTGATTTCGGTGCCTTCACGCTGCAGGACACTGACTTCGTCAATGGCAGCCGCGCCACGATCGGTTCGGGCAACATCCTGACGACCGGCAGTGTACGCGATCGAATCGACAACTACGTCAACCTCGACGCGTTCATCTCGGCCGGCCGGTGTGTTAACGATCAAAATGTTGTCGTTAGCTGTTCCGATTCGTCCAGCACCGGTTTTTCGGCTCTTGGCAACATCGGCCGAAACGTTTTCCGCGGACCGTTCCAGACCAATCACGATCTTTCCATCGTGAAGCGGACGAACATAACTGAAACGGTGAACCTCGAGTTCAGAGCGGAAGCTTTCAACTTCCTGAACCATGCGGCATTCCAGAGCCCGCAGGCTCAAGGTGGTTCTTTTGGAAACTATGGTATCGTTGACGTCAGCACTGGCGACTCTTCAATTCTCGCCACGGCGAATCGTCCGCGCACCATTCAGTTTGGCTTGAAGCTAAACTTCTAGCGTGGCGTTAATTTCATCTGGAGGGCGCGGTCGGCGATCGTGCCTTCCAGATTCGTTTTTCCGAGACGTTAACGTGGTACCCGCTCCCATCATCTTTCGCCTCTTCCTGCTGATAGTCCTTTCTGGTTTTCTTGCTACCACTGTACTGGCCCAACGTGACAACGATCCGATGGCTCCAGGTTCGTTTTTTGAAGTCTCGGGACAGGTGCGATCGGCAGACAATAAAACGGTCGAGAACGTGATGGTGCGCATCGAGACGCACAGCGGCGCGCTGGTTGACCAGGGCACGACCGACAGCATGGGAAGATTTCGCTTCACCCGCCTGCGCTCCGGGCAGTACCGAGTCTCAACGAACGCGGGCACTCTTGTTTCTCCACCTCAGTTAGTAGACCTTTCTCGCTCAAGCCCTCGCGTGCACCTCTTGTTTCAGCTCGTACCGGAGTCGCCGACTTTCGCGACACCCGGAAGGGTCGGAGTAATCGACGCCCGTGTGCCGCTGGAAGCCAGGGCGGCCTTTGATAAAGGGCAGGCAGCGCTCGTTGATAAAAAATCCGATGCTGCTATTTCGCATTTCAAGAAGGCCATCGAAATCTATCCTCAGTTTTACGACGCCCACTTGTCGCTGGGCCACTTGTTCATGGAAAGCAGCGAGTGGGAGAAAGCTGAAACCAGTCTTCGTCAGGCAGTGATAGTCAATCCTAAAGCTGTTCGCGCGATGGCATCTCTCGGCGAGGTTTATCGTCGGCAAAAGAAATATGAACCAGGTACGAGGGTGCTAGCTGACGCATTGAAGATCGATAACAATTCGTGGGAGAGCAATTTCACGATGGGACGCATTTATTGGGAATTGAAAGATATCATCAATGCCGGCAAGTACGTCGCACGCACCATTGAACTCCAGCCCGATCTAGCAGAGGCCCGCCTGCTTGCCGGCAACATCTTCATGCGCGCCGGACTACCTGCGAATGCGTTAATCGAATACCAGGAATATCTCCGCCTCGTCCCGAACGGCGAATTTGCCGACCAGACCCGAACCCTGGTCGCGAAGCTTAAAAAATCCCTTCCGGACAAATAGCTCGCTATTTCACTGACACAAGGTGGCTTCGATTGTCGCTATCTGAAGTAGAGACAAGAAGGGCAAGGTTGTGGAAGTGAAGAATCGTGTAGTCAAACTGTTACTCGTCGTCATAGTTCTCGTCGTAGCGATCGTTTGGGTCGGATACAGCTCGAGAAGAGCGCGCTCAGGTGGAAGGACATTTGAGCGTACAACTGCGCGTCTCGGCGGATGGAGAGATGAGCAGCTCGCGCGTGCAATTCGCCAGGGTATTGGAAACGACGAAGGTGACGACCCAAAGCCGTCACCTTCTCACAATCAGATCGAATTGAGTCTCAGATTCAGACTCACGAGCAGAGCGGATTTGGGCGAGTGGTGTTGGGACCTGGACACGGTTCCGGATTGCATTCGGGACATTGGATTGTGCAGGTAGGTCGATCGCCCGCAAAGAGGTGATCCACCAGAACCTCAAACTCAATGCTTAACCGGAATGCCTCAATCAGGTGTTTACGTCCGTTATTATTGTTCAGCCAAAAATTGAAACCGTCCGGATCAGGCTCACGGAGGAAGTACGCCCGGTAGGAATGCGTCAGAAAGTCCGCCAATCCTGTGCCGATGAGGGCATTACAAAAGGCAGGATTTCTCGACTCGTATTCTGACGTCTGGCAATAAGTAGTGAGATCAGGCGCATCGTACGATGCCTGCGTCTCAAAGAGCGTGCTGACGAAGCGTTGTGCTTCCGGCAGCAAGGCACCCACCGATGCCGCAGCCACCAGATTGTCGTATTCAGCCTGCGCTTCAAAGCAGCTTGGAAGACGACCGAGCGCTCCCACGTACGCGCCTTCGATAAACTCTACATACGATCTCGGTATTGTCGGATCCGCTGAAGCGATGCTGCCGGGGACGTTAACGGGCGTAAGTCCAGGCATTACAACCACAAGCAGCATAAGCAGCGAACAAAGAAAACAGATCACAGTTCGGGGTGTTGTCGAAAACATGATTGAGGCTCCTTTCTTGTAGCACTCGAAAGCGCGAGTATTAGCTGGAAAGGCCGCGCAAACGAGCGGCGTGACTAGTTGTTGGCAAGCGCGATTATCACAACGAGGATGTGAGACTTGCTTCTAAAATTTTAAAAGGGGAGGCGTCGTTAAACCGAAAAGTCGGAGGCAGGCATTGTACGCCTTACCTCCGACCTTGTCTCGGTCTATTTGAATTACCGACTAAATTTTCGGATGAGCGACTACTGCTTCTTCGTAGCCTCTTTCAGTTTCGTATGAACGCGCTCGTAGTTGGCTTTGTAGATTCCTGTGTTCGGATCGTTGTTCTGCTCGCCGAGAATGCGCGCCTTGTCGTAAAGCGGTTCCGCGAGGTCGATGCGGCCGCCGCGTTCATACGCTTCAGCGAGGCTGTCGTACACGTTTGCTGAAGCCGGGTAACGTTCGACATTCGCCTTGAACACGGTAATCGCTTCATCCGGTTTGTTGGCGAAGATCAACTGGTAACCCATCTGGTTAATCAGGTTCTCAGGAGTGGGAATCGAAAAGCCAAATCGCTCGCTCAGTTTCTTGTAATGCTCGTCCGCGCCTTTCAACCCGCCGACCATCAATCCGCTCTCGGGATCCCGCGGACCTTGCCATCCAGCAAAAACCTTGCGCAAGCCCGAGTAGTGACTGCGAAGCACTACTGATCCATGATCTTCATCATCCATTCGTTCCGCTTGCCACTCGAAGCCTTTGATACTCGTCCGGCCTAGAACTTCTCTGAACTTGTCGAAGTTTTCGCCAATTCCACCCGGCTCGTTCCCCAGTGAAGTATAAAGCGTCACTTTCAGTTCCTTCTGGTTCTTCAAAAACTCTTCAGCGCGTTTAAACGCTTCCGCATTTTCCCATTGCAGCGAGGGACTCACGGCAATATAAGAATTGAACAAACCGGGTTTGCTGATCATCGCGTGAATTGCGAAGAGTCCGCCAAACGAATGGCCGGCCAGAATGCGATACGGGTGGACGCGATATTCCTTTTCGATGTGCGGAATCAGCTCAGTCTCGAAGAACTTCAGAAAGTTGTTCGCACCACCGGCAGTGGGGAATTGCAGTTCACCAGCGGCGTTCTTGTTGGTGGATTTCGCCGGCGTCAGATCTCGAGTCCGATCGGTGTTGGTCACTCCAACCACAATCATTTCCGGAATGCGACCATTTCTCGTGAGAAACTCAATGGTACTCGCCGTATGGCCCATGTGACCGTCGCCATCGGTCATGTAGAGCACTGGATAACTGGCCTTGTTAGTCGCGTACTCAGCGGGAGTACGCACGAGGATAATTCTGTCTTCACCAAGCACCGTGGACTTCAGCGTTAATCTCTTCACGGTGCCGCCGTCTGGTTGCGCGATTGCCGCCGATGAGACGATCAACAGAACCGCGATGCCGGACAGCACACGAAACAGTTTTGATCCGAGATGAGTAATCATAGTTGGGCTCCAAATTAGTGGATTGATCTACTTATGCTGTGGCAACGCAGTACCGGGGAGGTGCCGATATTACTAGATTCGCGCTCCTCCCTCCAGTTTATTCTCGTCGCTTTGTGCGGCTCCGAGTGGAAGCGACGTCCACTTCTCTCGCAGCTTCGTCGATCTCGTCAACGTTGACCACTTCCTCCACTGCACGATGATCGCGACGCTGGGTCTCCCAAAGCTGTTGTTGGTGAGCGAGTTCCACTGCTAGAGGCTCGTAAATTGGGCGTTGACCTTCGTCATCCGGATAGCCCCACAATCCTGTGTGACAGTGACGGTCGTCGCCCCACCCCGGGTAATCGATGATCGGATAGAGACAAAGTCCTTCGAGCTCAACACCTGAAACCGCCGCAGCGCGCGCCTCCTGACCGATATAGCGCAACCATGATGGACGCGCGTCACCTTCGATTCCCGTCTCAGCGATGAACACCGGTCTCTGGTAACGGTCATACACCTCGCGCAACATTTCGCGAACCGGTCGATGAAGCGGGTGAGACGGTGGCAGCAGCACGTCTTTGCGTCGATGCGAGCGCGGTAGATTCGGATCCTGATGGATCCACTGATTGTTAGAGTAGTAATTGACGCCGATAACGTCGAGATACTCAGGACGCCCGCCAAGCTCGGGATTGAGTTTGCCGGAGATCATGTCCCACGCCTGAAATTGCGCCTGACGGTAAGCTTCAGCAGCGGGCGCCTCCTCGGGATACGACGGATCGGGCGCGATGTGAATGATCGGCTCGGCGAGAGTGATGCGTGCGCTGGGATCTACTTCACGTACGGCTTCAACTGCTGCGATTGCCGCACGAACGAGTTGGGCTTTTAGTTCAGGACCACGACCCTTCGCGAACGGGTTCAGGAACCCCGCGTCACCACCGCCCCACGATACAAACGAGATCTCGTTGACCGGTGTGATGAAGAGAGGTCCGCCTGTTTCTTCGAAAATGACTTGCGCAGTCGCGCGCGCGAAACGACCGAAGCGGTCGACGAAATCGGAGCTCCAGATGTTTAGTCCGTCAGGCCAACCGTAGTGGTGTAAATCCCAGATGATTTGTGTTTCGGTTTCACGCGCCGCGCGAAGCATCGGCAGCAGACTCGAAAAATCGTAACGAAAGGGCGCGGTCTCGATCAGGTGCCAACGCACGCCGTCGCGCACGGTGCGCATGCCGGCATTTTGCAGCCGCGAATAATCTTCAAATGCAAACCGATCGTGCCGCGTGGAATTGATGAGATCAAGCCGCTGTCCGGCGAAACGGCCTAGCGCTTTGCGACGGGGCAGGCGGTGTGTCGAACACTCAAAACCACCGATCCAAAAACTTTGAAAGATCGAACTATCTGCCTGAGGGCGCGAATCGTCTGTTTCAACTACCGTGGTGCTCATGACCATTAATATACACAACGTGAGCGGCCAGATGTCTTCTTTAATTTGACTTCTGACCGCTCGACGGAAACACAGATTAACGAAGGATTCGCTATCGTGATGGCAGCGACTTTAAGTACTCCACGACGTCAGTCTTCTCCTGCTCTGTAAGTCCCAGACTGAACCGAGTGTTGTAGTGATTCACTACATTCAACAAGGTCGCGAAGCGGCCATCGTGATAGTACCGCCCCCGATTTGCCGGGTTCATGAAAACAGCATTCTCGCGCACGAAAATGCCTGCCAGGTTCATCGTCTTATAGACACCGTCCGGTGAACGATCTGCCTGGAAGCTGTCGATGCCCATTTCGGCGGGCGTGTGCAGGTTCCAACCCGGCTCGGTCCATAACGGCTTCACGTGACAATCGTTGCATTTCGCTTTGCCAACGAAGAGTTCGTCACCGCGAGCAGCGGCTGCGACGTTAAAGTCCACACCCGCTTCCGGCGAGGGCGCAGGAATCGCGAGTTGATAAAAGTGAAGCGACGGCAGTTTCTTAGTTATACGATCCTGCTCTGGCGAAATATGAGGCCGGTCGCCAAAACCATTCGCGGCTGCGATAGGAAACTTCGCTGGATTGTTTAATCTTGGATCGAAAAACCTGCCCACGCCATGCATCTCAAGGTTGGCGACAAACGCGTTCCAGTAACTGACACTTCCCCATGAACCGGTCCACGTATGTTCGTTGTAACCAGCGAGACCAAAGGCGTTAGGAATCAATGTTGCTCCCGGAACGTTAGTTCCAGTAACGACACCATTCGTGACTTGCTGTGGATTGAACGCTTTGCCGTCGAGTATTAACTGCGCGTCGAACTTGCCTGGACCCCAGCTATTCAACACCGCGCGAACGGTATCCTCGCTTACTCCGAGTAGGGTTGAGAACGGACTAAGATTCGGAGCTGCCGCTACGATCTTTCCGACATCGAGATCGCGGTTGGCCCAGCCGTCCAGCCTATGACCAACGGCGAACGTCAATGAATTATCGACCGTCGAATGACAGATCGCGCATGTGATGCCAACTGAATTCAGAGTATCGCCCTGAAAGAAACCTCTGAGACCGACGACCGCATCTAGTCTCAGCAGCGCAATCGTCGTCGCCGGATCGTTGAGGTTCACCTTGCCTTGCTTCAGTTGATTGATCAGAGGTTGCGGTAAAGCATCAACGTCCACTTTTAGACCAAGAGTCAATGCTGTGGTTGGACTGATGCCTGGACCAACGCCGCCAAGGGCGGCGCCTTTAATCGCCTGGTGAAGCTCGAGCTCACCGCCCCAAAATGCTTCGTCGCCGAAAGTATCGAAGCGAAAAGTGTTTCTTCCTTCTTGAAAAAGGTTATTTGCGCTCGTAACAATCTGCGCGTCAAAGTTACTAAGCTTTTTCGCTTTGCCGCCAATCACAGCGGTTGACTTCGGTTTTTGTACCACCCCGATTCTGTGCTGTGCCTGGCTTGAGTTAGCCAGCACCAGCGCGCCTGCTATCGTCGCCAATGCCAACGCGATTACAGATAAGTTTCTTATTCGGCGTCGAAACGCGTGTTCCTCGCTAATCATAAATACCTCCATCTCCCAGTGTGCGTATGAACAGCTCGCCGCACGCGAACTGTGATGAATCGTTCACTCAACGTAAGCGAACGCAGGGGCAGAGGGCAGAGCTCCCGACTTTGCATCGAAGGCGAGGTCAGTGCTACCTTCCGAACAAAGCAAGAACTTTTTGCGCCTCCCTTGGACGTACAAGCGGGGGCAATTTGTTAGGGGATCTGGCGTTTTAGGATACGCCCTAAAAGCCATTCTGTAAAGAGGTGTCTGATGACTATTGGCAACGGGAAGGGCTTACGTTTTCCTTGCGAATGCGTGTCGGGTTTGCCCGGCGGATATACCGATCCATGGGCGGACATTACGAAACGAAAATTGCTGCCGAACGGGACCAAAGAGCAGATAATCACGCTCGTGGCTCACGAGCCGAAGACACTCTCACAGCTGGCTCAAGCACTCAATTTATCTCCGCCAAGCGTGCACACGCACATCAATGACATGCTCAAGAGTGAGCTGTTGCGTGAATCCGAGGAATACGAGAAGAAGCATCCCACCGAGCGTTATTACGAACCAAACTTCCCGATTTTTAAAGCGGAGGAGTGCGCCGAGTTTCAAACTGTTTGCGACGAGATGGCCCAGCAGTTAGCTACTATGTTTGAACGCCGCCAGGCAAAGATTGAAAAAGCCTTTCGCAAGACGAGCCTGCCGGATCATGGTTGGGAACTTTCTGATATCACTCATTGCTTGTATGCGAATATGTATCGAAGCGCTCGCACGTTGCTTGAAGAGCGCGGACTATTATCCTCACGAGAGAAGCATGCTAACGGCGCGGAATGGATCTTCTGGGCAGAGGAACGCGAATAAACTAATCCTCACGCGGTTTATCACCGGTGGCTTTTCTATACCACGCAGGATGATGAGTCCAGGCCCACGCTCGTGAAACCGTGCCGTCGATCATCGAGCGAAATGTACCCGGCTGCGCGGCCGTACCTTCATAAACGTGAATGATAAATCCGGCGAGCATTATCAGAGCGGCAATGTCATGGACCACGTAGCTGACAGCCACCAGCCAACGAGCCACGACGTCGTCAAACCACAACGGAATACCTGTGATTAGGAAAAGCACAGCACTTAGCACAATCAGCCAGAAATACAGTTTCTGACCGCCGTTGAAGAAACTTGTCTCCGGCAACTCCCGCGTCTCTCGATTCGAAACATAAGTCCGCAGTCGCTTCATCCAACGCGTGTCAGCTTCAGTCCAACGCATCGGTGCAAGCCAGTTTAGAAACTGAAAAAAGAAGGCGACGGTGAATACGAGACCAAACCACGGGTGCAGCAAGCGCGTCATCGCGCCACCACCGAACAGCGGCGTGAGCCAGCGATAAAGCCAGGGAGAATAGATCGCAAAACCAGAAAGCAACGCGAGGATAAACGAGATTGCTACCGTCCAATGCAGGACTCTGGTGTAGACCGGATGACGCAGTAGCTCACCACGATGGACCACCGTTCGTCCGTACTTCTCAAACTCTGCTCGCGCTTTATCGTCGAATCGTTCGACAGAAGAACTCATGGCACTTCCCTTCTGCCACTGCGCGCGGGCGCGCCTGCGGCTTCGTCCGGGTACTTTGTTAGCACCGGCGGCTCAGGTTGCGGCAACTTTGGTCCCACGGTGATGCGATGGAAGAACACCGCAAACACACCAAGAATCGCCATCAACAAGCCCGTAGGTTTAGCGAGCCACTTCCAAATCGTATAACTCGGTGGAATAACGGGATTCGCAGGCAAGCCGCCGTACAACTCGGCGTTAGTGATGTCGTGCAGCACGTAAATCACATGCGTGCCGCCAATCGACTGCGGATCGTAGACGCCGGCGTTCGCGAATCCTGACTCGTTTTGCAGTTGCGAAACGCGAGTACGAGCGATCTGGACCATGTCCTGCTTCGTTCCAAAGTGGAGACAGCCCGTCGGACATGCCTTGATGCAAGCAGGTTCGAGTCCTTGCCCGACTCGATCCGAACAGAGCGTGCATTTGAAAACCTTTTTCGTTTTCGGATTGAACTTGGGAATATCGAAGGGACATCCTGAGATGCAGTAACCACAACCGATACAGTTCTCCTGCTGAAAATCGACGATGCCATTTTCATACTTGATAACGGCGCCATCCGCCGGACACGCGCGCAGACATCCCGGATCCTCGCAGTGCATGCACTGGTCCTTGCGCATCAGCCACATCAAGTTGCCGTCGCGTTCATGCTCGACGAACTTGATAAGGTTCCAGTAGTTCCACTCCGTTGACGGCATTGTCTGGTACGTGTTGTCGAACGAAGTCTCGCGAAAGGGGTGATCGTTCCATTCAACACACGCGACTTCGCATGCCTTGCAGCCGATGCAAGTCGTGACGTCGATGTATTTACAGACTTCGGCGGCGCGTTGAGTGCCTCGACCGGGAACTGGACCCGGATGTGCCGAGATCTCCTGAATCTGCATCGTTTGCGGATTACTCATCGTCACACCTTCTCGATCTTTACGAGGAAGCCCTTGTACTCGGGCGTGAACGCATTGGGATCAATCGCCGCGGGTGACAACTGGTTGACCGGGTTGCGCGCGGTCTTGCCCTCGTCTTCCTTGATGCCGCGGTATCCCCAGTGAATTGGGATTCCGATCTGAAACGTCTCTTTGCCGTCGATCATCATTGGTTTGATCCGTTTCGTAACCATCGCTTTCGCAACGTATTCTCCCCGGGCGCTCGTTACCCTCACTAGTTCGCCACCACGGATTCCCATCTGGTCGGCCAGCTTCGCGGGAATCTCGACAAACGGCTCAGGCACGAGCTCTACGTTCATCGGATTGTTCTTGGTCCAATAGTGATAGTGTTCGGTTAAGCGGTAAGTCGTGCAGACAACGTTGAAGCCTTGCTCCGGTGTGCCGAATCGATCGAAGTCAGTCTTGTACTTCTTCGCCACCGGACTGTTTGACTGATTCGGGTGCAACGGGTTGGCGATCGGGCTTTCCATCGGCTCGTAATGTTCAGGAAATGGACCATCGGCAAACGCCGCGAGCGGACCAAAAATGCGGCCGACGCCTTCCGGATTCATAATAAATGGTCCCATGTGGTCTTTTGGGTTCGAATCCGCTTTGAAATCAGGAACATCGTTGCCGACCCATTTCTGTTGCGCCTCGCTCCACCAGATTTGGCGCCGTTCGACGTCCCACGGTTTTCCGTCAGCGTCGCACGAGGCGCGGTTGTACATGACGCGTCGATTTGCCGGCCACGACCATCCCCAATTTGGATAAATGCCCAAACCCGAAGGATCCTCCGTGTTGCGACGTTGCGCTTGTGGACCAGCCTCGGTCCACGATCCTGAATAGAGCCAGTTGCCACATGCGGTCGTTCCATCGTCACGAAGCCAGGAAAATCCCGGTAGTTGTTGCCCGGCCTTGATTGTCAGACCTGGAGACGCTTGTTCGTCCGTGAGATCAGCAAGCGCGCGGCCGTTGATCTCTTTTGCGAGTTCGCTCAATGAAGGATTGAGTGGCGTGGTGTAGGGCCACGAGATATTCACTACCGGATCCGGAAACCTTCCGCCTTCAGCGTTGTAGAGATCGCGAACCTTCAAAAAGATTCTGGAGAGAATTTCCTGGTCCAACTTTGCCTGCCCCGGCGGGGGCAATGCGGCGTGTTTCCATTGCAACCACCGCGCTGAATTGACGAACGTGCCGTCTTTCTCGGCGAAGCCGGCGCCGGGCAGTCGATAGACGGTGGTGTTGATCTGTTTCATCTGTTCCGGAGTTGTGCCCGGCGCCCTCCAAAACTCACTGGTCTCCTCAGGATAGAGTTCACACACTACAAGCCAGTCAGCTTTCTTGAGCGCTTCGATGTTTTTGTGCGAATTCGGACCGATGGCGACGCCGTTCATGCCAAACGCAAACAAGCCTTTGACTTTGCCCTCGTACATGAAGTCCCACATTTCAGTCCACGAATACTTCCGGTCGATCTTCGGGAGATAGTGATAGGCCCAATCGTTCTCTTTCTTCGCCGCGTCGCCGTAAAGCGACTTAAGAAACGACACCATAAACTTCGAGGTGTTGGACCAATAGTTATACGAGTCCCAAACGTCAGGTTTGGACGGCGTAGGCGTAGCGCGTTCCAGAAATGTCGCAAGGTCGACGTCTGAAGGAGCCGGAATCTTCAGATAGCCGGGAAAGATGTCGAAAACACCGCCCATGTCCGTCGCGCCCTGGATGTTGCAGTGACCGCGAAGTGCGTTCACACCTCCACCGGAGCGTCCGACGTTTCCGAGTAGCAGTTGCAGAATTGCGGCTGTGCGAATGATCTGCGTACCGGTTGTGTGCTGCGTCCACCCGACCGCGTAGATGATCGTCGCGGCCTTCTTCATATCGCCGTCTTTGCGAATGGAAGTAAACAACTCCGCGGCTTTCAAGAATTGATCTTTCGGAATGCCCGTGATCCGTTCGACCATTTCCGGCGTGTAACGCGAAAACTGTTTCTTCAACAACTGGAAGACTGTGCGTTCGTGTTGTAGTGAAAGATCGTAAGCCGTATTCGGCGGCAACTCCGGCGGAGGTTTTGGTCCACCTTGCGCAGCCGCGCCTGGTCCACCGGCAGCTTGATGGCCACCGCCAGTTTGACTGCTCATAACTCCACCAGCGGATGACGGACCTTTGTCTGGGGGCGTAGATGATCCCCCTGCGCTCGATCCGGTCTGCGATCCTCCCTGGCCCTCGAGATTGCCGCCCTGCTCGTAATTCCACGTTTCGGGATCGTAAACGGTTTCGCCGGCGTCGAAGCCCGAGAAGAGACCGTCTTCCGGCAGTTTAAATCCTGCTTTGATGATGAAAGCCGCATTGGTGAAGTTGACGAGATAGTCTTTCGCGATCCGATTGTTTTGAATCGCGTAATTAATCAGGCCGCCGAGGAAGGCGATATCACTGCCTGCTCGAATTTGTAGAAAGAGATCGGCGGTCGCCGCAGTCCGCGTGAAGCGCGGATCGACTACGATCATCTTCGCATTGCGTTTCAGCTTTGCTTCGATGGGCCATTTGAAGCCACACGGGTGGTTCTCGGCCGGATTACCACCCATGATCAACATCATGTCGGTGTTCTTGATGTCGACCCAGCCGTTGGTCATTGCGCCGCGTCCGAAGGTGGGCCCCAAACTGGAGACCGTCGGACCGTGTCAAACTCGGGCCTGCGTTTCGAAATAGCAGACCCCGAGGCTGCGCATTGTCTTGACCGCGAGATAATTCAGTTCGTTGGTGTCGGTACAACCGCCGGTCCAGCCAATGCCTTCGCACCGGTTGACCGTAAAGCCTTTCTGGTCTTTCTCCACAAACGTTTCATCGCGCGTTTTCTTCACCCAGCGCCCGATTTCATTGAACGCTTCGTCCCAGGAAATGTCTTCCCAGCGATCGGAACCGGGACGACGTACCTCCGGTTTCAGCAAGCGGCGATCGTTGTGAATTTCCTGCTCGAGCGAAGCGCCTTTTGGACACAGAGTGCCCCGATTTATCGGATGATCGGGATCACCTTCAACGTGGACAACTTGTGGAGTGACGTTCTTGGCCCTGTCACCAATCGTGTGAATGATGACGCCGCAACTAACGGAACAATACGGACACGTGCTGCGCGTTTCCGTCGTGCGGTCGATCTTCAAACCCTGCGTTTGTGCGTAAACCGGAGCGAGATCGAAGCCGAACGCAGATAGACCAACACCTCCCGAAATCGTGGTCCTGATAAAAGTTCTTCTGGATAGATCCACGACAGATCCTCAGTTGATATTCAGGGGTAAACGATTGGGGTAAGGGGCCAGGAAAACCGTGGGGAATTTCGTCTAATGAGATTAGGCAATCAGTGGAGGAAATGTCAACGCGCGATCATAAGCCAACCAGGTTCAGTTCGATCTTCGTGTACCCATGCTCAGTGGCCCACAGGTCCAATGGAGCGGCGGCAACTTCATCAACCAGCGGCTGAGCAGTACCCAGTCTCGTTAGATCGACGCCCTTTAGATAGTGTTTGCATGTGTCACACGCTTCGATCCGGACATGATCGTGGGTGGGTGTTTGAAAGTATGCAAGCTTCGACGGATGTTCTTCGCCGCAGTGGGCACACACTAAGCGGCGAAACGGCCATCTTGAGAGACACTTCGCACACATGAGATCGCGATTGCCACTCTCTGCACCCGCTTCCTTGTTTTGGAGGACGCTGAGTTGCGCTTTCCCACCGCAGAACGGGCAGCGCCGTTCAGAACTCGCCGCGTTCGAGTTCGTTAGACCGGGCACGGTCGATATGAATTGACCGTATGGTTGCAAGAAGGCTTTCGCGAAAAAATCAGTGTCGGAGGGTTCGTTCCAGTAGTTCAGTAACATCCGATCGACGTCTTCAGTTGATACGCTCTTTAAAGTTTGTGCCTGCTCGACAAGCGGTGGTGGACCCGCTGTCTCGACTGCCCACAGAATTGACGCGAATGCTGGTTGGAGCAACGATAAGTCGCGCTCCACCTCTCCTGAAAGAGACGGGATTTGAGTTGCGCAATACTGGTAGACCTGAGCCTGTGCCGGCAGCAAGTGCTGATAAAAGTGTAAAAGACCATTCGCGCCGTCGACCGTGCCGGCGAGTTCCGTGGCTCTGGCTATTTGCTTATCCCAAAAGTCGACTGTCAAGAAGTCAAGCAGCCTTCCGCGTCTCGGCCTGAATTCTCATGATAGAGACGCCTTCATTTGCCTCGTAGAAACCCTCCTGCCCATCGATACGCTTCATCTTGTCGGTCCCTCTGTGATGCAACGCAACGACCTCCCACTCGTTGGGTTCAAATACCGGACTGCCGGAACTTCCCGGTTCAGTCGGAGTTCGATAATGAACGAACGTGTCGTTGGAGGCCACGAGGTAGTTGTCTTGCAGCGAGATTTCCAGATCGCGCCCGCTTGGATGACCAATAATGTACATGCGAGGCGGCGGCTCATTCACCGTCATCGCCGAAGAGTGGAGCTTGAGAGCCGGAGGTTTCGGCTCCCCTTTCAACTTGAGAAACGTCGCGTCGAGTTGCGAGTACGGTGAAGTCCAGAACACAGCTTCCTCAACGTCGAAGACCTCGTCCATCGCTTGAAAGTGGACCTGGCAGTCTTTAGGAAAGATCGCTTTCGGGTGCTTGTTCGGATTCGGGTTCGTGGTAATTACGTGATCGTTGGTGAGAACCAGCACGCCCTGCTGACCGGGGAAAAATTCCGAGGCGTTCACTAACCACCCGGTACCGTGGCCCTGACCGTTGCGGCGCTCGATCCGCGCGACGGAATTGCAGCGCTCCAGCCCCTGCTTGTACCACCTTAAGGTCTGCATGCGATCCGATCCGAATATCGCTTCGAGCTTGTCTGCGTTGCGATCAATCGCTTCGGCTTCCGCTTTCAAGTCCTTCGGATCGCCTTCAGCGATGGCACCCGACTGGCGCAGGTGTCCTGTGCGCAGAACGGGAAGGAGGAGGTTTCCCGGAGGCTCCGTGTCCTTCAACTGCCAGACCTCGAGGAATTGTCGCAACGTGCTGTAGATTTCGAATGCATCGGCATCACGATGATCGATGTAAGTGCGGGCCGTACGCACCGCCTCATTTATCTCGCCGAGTGCCAGGTGTGCTTCAACCTTTGTCGCCCAGTCGTACGCGGGTAAATCGTCAGCGTTCTCTTTTTTTTCGTTTATGGCGTCGAGGATCTCTCTTGCCAGATCCGTTGACTCCGGGTACCCGGTTAGCGAAATGCCGTCTCGCCTGGCTCGCGCCAGCAGTGCGACGGCATTGATTCCGTGCCACCAGCTTTCACTGGGGTTATCAGAATAGACATCGAAGTACTCTTTCAGCGCATGTTCGAGGTTAGTTCGATTCGCCGGAGAATTCGGATCTTTGTTGTCGACGTAAACCTGCTTGTAGATGCGACCGATATGCCCGTGCGCTTCTCGATTGTCGAAAGTATTCGCGCGCGCCTGGTCCACGACCGACTCCAACAGCCTTTCAGCAGGGGTGAATATGCCTTGATCGATCAGCGCCTGCGCATAGTGACGACGCACGGGAAATGTATTCACGCCTGAGCGAATCATGGCTTCCGCCAGTTGCATCATTGACGCAAACTGTCGCTTGCGTCGCAGCATTCCGAGTAATTTCTTCGCTGAGTCGGGGTCGATCGTTGTAGGCTGCGATCTAATTACCTCGACAGTGTTCTTGCAAAGCTCCGCTGCTTCACTCCACTTGAACCGGGCGAGAGCGTCCTGAAGTTTTCTTTCAAGTTCCGGATCTTGCCACGACATGTTTGCCTCCAAAGTTGAGGTGGTCTGGGTCGAGCTATGGATAAGATTTGAGGATTCGCGACATCACCGTAAGAGTTCCGAGATGATATGCGTTGTGGTCGGCAACTAAAAGGGCTTCGCGCAGAATGGTCTGGCCATCGCCATGAGGTATCTTGGCGTGCAAATCAGTCGCAGGATCTTCGACGAGCGCTTCCATGTGTTGCAGATCTTGCCGAAACTCGTCGACTGTTTTTTGCCACGACGCAGATGTTCCCAGTTCGTCAGGCTGGGGCCAATAACCCTTCGGAAACTCTGGCGAGATATGGTCCGGATCGCGACTGAACTGGACTATGTCCCACTGCGCAAGGCGCATGTGTTCCAGCACCTGCCACGGTGTGTAGGGTAGTCCTTCGATTTGCCGGTTGCACAAGTCTGCGGGAAAGCTGTTGACGAAGTCGTCGAACGACATGTGAGCGCCACCGCCTCGCAAAAGATAGAGCACGTGCTTTCGTAAGGAGTCGTCTTCAGGGGTGGGTGGCATACTTGTTTTTTCCTGTGGGGACGTCAGGCGGCTTTCGAAGTATCGAATACTACCTGATCGTGAAGCCAGAGCTTTTCAAAAAACTCTCGTGCTTCGTTACTGTCGCTCTCGTTTGCAGTTTCCATGATCTCCACGACATTACGACGCCCGTCGATTGCGTCGAACATCTGTTTTTCGTGGATCTTGATGATGACGAACAGGTCCTGAAACACGTGCGTTTGATTAACAAGGACTCCTGCGGCGCCAGGCGGAAGTGACTGCTGCAAACAGGCGGTCCAAGGTAAACGAATCGGCACGTATTGCATGAAGGCGTCTTCGTCGAAACGAATCTTGGCGCCCGCGTGATCCGCATCGTTTCGATATGCAACGAAACTATGGTTGGGCATTAAGCCGCGCCACAATTCCATCTCCGCGTACCGCTCGCGCTCCGGCAAATCCGCGAGGCGAAAAGCGTGCGGCGTCCGTGAGATTTTACCGCACTCAGCCAGGTAAGGAGATTGCCAGTACCACCGCCCCAGCACCAGTTCATTGCTGTCCAGGAAGTCGAACAGTTGCGGTACTGAATATGAGCGATCGCGCGGATTTAGCAACGTGTCCGCCAGCGCATTGCCGTTGAACTCCCTTGTGCCGCCCTGCGCAGACAACAGTGGATGATGCTCGGGCAGCGCGCGCAGCACTGAGATGAGATCGCGGATCCCTTCAGTCGTCGTTTCGACTCCGACTGTGCGGCAGTATTCCTGCATCATGTAAATGCCGGCGCGACCGTAAGGCGCGTACACCATCAGATACATGGCGCCATCGCGATTCAACACCGATCGGAGCGCACGCAAACCTGCGTCGGGATCGGCGAGGTGGTGCAGCACGCCGGTGCAGATAATGTGATCGAAGCTGTGGTTCAGATCACCGGCGCTCTCGATAGACACTGGTCGAACTTCGAGATTTGTTAGGCTGTATTTTTGTTTGAGTCTCTCCGTGTGCTGCAGACTCGTCGTGCTGACGTCGATAGCGGTAACTCGCGCGCCGGGATGGCAAAGAGCGTACTTCGCCGCCTGCCATGTTCCGCATCCGGCGATCAGAACATCGACGTCCGCGCGGTATTCCCTGTTTGGCCACAACAGATGAAACTCTGAACGGCGAACATTGTCGTCTTTATATAGTTCCAACGCCCGATCGAGATTTTCGAGCGGTGGCGGAAACGGATGATTCGTGTAGAACTCGCGGACCGGATCTGCACCTGCGTCGAACGCACGCGCTTCCGAGGTTGCACTAAAAGATTCAGAATTCATGAGTTTTTCCCGAATGAGAAAGTGGTCGGGGATTATACACTGAAGCGCACGCTCGATTCACGTGCCCACCGGAGACGGGTGGTGTCTTAGTTTGCCAACACTCTGCGTACCTCTGCGGTCCTCCGCGACTCTGCGGTAAAAGAACCGCAAACATATAAACCGCAGAGACGCGGAGGGCCGCAGAGATACGCAGAGGAAATTAAGACACCACCCGGAGACGAATCGAATATTGATTGCACCGGAGGATGTGGCCTAATATTACTGCATGAGTAAGATCGAAATTCTCGAAGAGTTACCAAAGCTGACCAAACTCGAGCGGCAGGAGATTCGCTTAAAACTGACCGAACTCGACGCTGAGGATTGGCAGGACCAGGGTGACCCGCTGACCGCCGACGAAAAAGCGTTACTGGATGCGCGCCTCGCAGCGTATGCCACCGATCCGAATGCAGGCAGTTCCTGGGAAGAGGTTGAAACCCGTATCCGCGCTCGTCTACCTCACGGACCGGCTCATGAGACGTTTAATAGTAAGACCTGAGGCTGAGGCCGACATCACCAAGTCCGCAATTTGGTATGCGAGCCGGGAGCCTGAGCTCGGGCTCGAACCTTGCGGACATCCCAACACTCAATTGCGCTCGCCCTTCACAATCCCCGGGTTTCTGTGCATTCGTAAGAGTCCAGAAGTTCGTCGCGTTCTGGTCAAAAAGTTTCCGTATCGCATTTTCTATATTGTCGATCATGATTTGTTAGTTGTGTTTGCGGTGCTTCACGCAGCGCGTCACGAGAGGATTTGGAGACAGCGATTGTTGAATATCAATCGGCTGCTTCGACCGTGACCCACGTGCCGTTGAAGGCCGCGGTGCCGCAGAGGGTGTCAATGGCGAGGTGGTCGGTTAGATCGTTTATGCTGGTGCCGGAGTGTTGTTGGGCCACTTCGAGTTGAATCCCGGCGCGATCGTGGCCCCAGCCGTGTGGGATGCTGACGACGCCAGGCATCATTTCGTCGGATACTTCAATCGGTACCTCGACTGATCCTACTCGAGATTTCACCACGACTGTTTGACCACTTACGAGCTGTCGATGCGCGGCGTCGTCGGGATGCATCAGGATGGTGCATTGCGGTTTGCCTCGGAGTAGTCGTTCAGTGTTGTGCATCCATGAGTTGTTACTGCGCAGTTGGCGACGTCCGATCAGTTGCAGGTGTCCGTTAACTTCTGCCATTGGCTCGTTTAACAATTGCGACTTCACACGTGCGACATCACCAAGGAGCGCTTCAGGCGCTAAATCGATCTGCTTGTTGGCGGTGCGCAAACGTCCAGGCAGGCATGGCGAAAGTGGACCAAGATCCATTCCGTGTTTAGCGTTCTTGACCTTCCGCAGCGTCAGCCCACTCGAGAAAGGATTGAGCCGCGCACCGTAAGGTCCAAAACGCAGCCCGAGGTCGATCATCCTTTCTGGTCCAAGGAAACGCTTCATCAACGAACCCTTCACGCGGTCGGCAAGCCCTCCCTCCGACATGCGCGTTTGCAACTCAAGCAGGATCTCCCAATCGTCCTTCGCACCCGCAACTCGCTCAAAAAGCGGCGGCGAAAACTTGGCCGTGTTACGAACTGCAAGCACGTGAAAAGCGATGTCGTAGTGACTACGTTCGAGCGATGACGTCGGAGGCAGAATGATGTTCGCGTGCCGGGTCGTTTCGTTGATGTAGCAGTCGATCGACGCCATAAACTCCAAACCTGCGAACGCCCGATCCAACTCGCGACCGTTCGGTGTAGAGAGCACGGGATTTCCCGCGACTGTCACCAACGCCCTGATTTGACCTGCGCCTTCGGTCAGTATCTCTTCAGCTAACGCAGCGACCGGAAACTCTCCCCAAAACTCCGGCAGCTTGCGCACGCGAGTGTGTCGCCGCGCAAAACCTCCACGCGGCGCGAGCGATTTCGGCGCGTTGACAGGATCAAACGCGGGCCGCGTAAACATCGCCCCGCCTGGGCGATCGAGATTTCCTGTCACGATATTCAGAACGTTGATCAGCCACTGACAAACACCACCGAACTCCTGCGTGCTAACGCCAATCCTTCCGTAACACACCGCTGAGTCAGCTGCCGCAAACGCTTTCGCCAGCGAACGTATCTCCTCAGCCGCAATCCCCGTAATCGAAGCGACTCGTTCAGGCGTAAACTCCGCCACAAGATTCGCTACCTTCTCGACGCCCTTCGTAAACTCTGACAATGGACCAGGACGCCTCAACCCTTCTGCAAAAACGACCTGCAGCATCGCCAGCAACAACAGGACGTCCGTACCCGGGCGGATAAACAGATGCTGATCCACGAATCGAGCGGTTTCATTGAGACGCGGATCAATCAAGACGACTTTCCCGCCGCGCTGCCGGATCTCCTCCAACCTGCGACCCATTCCCGGTGCAGTCATCATGCTGCCATTCGAAACAGCCGGATTCGCTCCCAGAATCAGGAAGAACTTCGTTCGATCGAGATCGGGCACCGGCAGCAGAAGCTGATGACCAAACATCAGGTGCGACGCGAGATGGTGGGCCAGTTGGTCCACAGAGGTCGCCGAAAACCTGTTGCGCGTTTTGAGACTGCGAATGAAACCGGGCGCGAAAAGCATCACGCCGTAATTGTGAACGCCGGGATTACCGAGATAAGTCGCGAGTGAATCTTTTCCGTGCTGCGCGCGGATGCGTTTCAAGTTGTCAGCAACTTCCGCAAACGCTTCATCCCACGTGATCTGTTCCCAACCGCTTTCCGTGCGACGAACAGGATGCCGCAGCCGGTCTTTATCGAAGTGAATGTCCTGCAAAGCAACGGCTTTCGGACAGATGTACCCGCGGCTAAACGGATCATCCTTGTCGCCACGAATGTCGAGATGTTGTCCATTCCGAACAGTGATCTCGATGCCGCAAATCGCTTCGCAGAGATTACAGTTACGATAATGGGGCGTGCTTTTCATGAGACAGCATTAAACGTCTCGGCGAGAAACTGTTTTGTTCCCGGTGGTCCAGTCAGCTCCAACGCAACTGACTCAGCGCCGGATTCGATTGTGAGCGTAAATGTAAGAAACGGACAACACTGATGCTCGAGTTGAATGAGGTTCGTCAACTCAGTCAACGTCTCTCCCGCCAACGGAAACCTGTAGCTGAACCCATTCTCCAACTTCGTGACCTCGGCCATGGCCGCCCTCACAATAGCAAGCAGGCCCCTCCGCCGCTCATGAAGCTCCGCCGGCATCAGGCTACAGGCTACTGGCAAGTCGACCACTCGGAACCCCCCTCCGACACCAAACACTTTACTGCTTTTCTGTCTCCGCAGTATCTTCATTTAACCATGAAACCGGTTTTTAGGTTATTGAACGAAATGGTTCGCGATGGTGCGATTCCAAACTATGCCATCGGTGGCGCGATCGGAGCAGTATTTTACGTCGAACCGTTTGCTACCCAAGATGTTGACGTTTTTGTATTGATGGACAGTGAACCAGGTCGACTTGTGACAAGTATCCCAGGATGGACATATCTGAACGATCGCGGGTATACGGAGATACGCGGAGAAGCGATCGTCATCGGCAACTGGCCGGTACAATTCATTCCGGTAAGCAACGAACTGGAAGAAGAAGCTTATCTTAATGCTGTAACCGTCGACTTCGAAGGAGAGCCGGTTCGAGTGATGTTGGCCGAGCATCTGGTTGCTATTATGTTGAATACGGGACGCCTCAAAGACCGAGCGCGAGTTCAAATGTTTCTGTCACAGGATGCGGTGGACGTGGAAATCTTGGGCGAAATCATCAAACGATACGGCTTGGAAACGAGTTGGGCGGAGTTTCAAAATCTATAATCCATAATGAGCGAGCAAGCCAGAAAAAAATATCCCGACCTCACAGACTTTTATCAACGCAAAGAAGCGCGTCGCAAAGTCGAGGCAAAGCGCCCTGTGTCAGAGAAGCTCGCAACTGTTGAAAGACTGCGAGACCTGGAGAAATCTCTGGCTGATCTCCGAAAAGAGAACAAAGCGAAGCGAGCGGCAAAACAAATCAAGATTCAGATCAAGACCCGCTGAATGGGTTTCTACACTACAAAGTCATAATCCGGATCGATTTCTGGTGGGCCACCAGGATCTCATGAGTGTTATATGGGTGAGTGGGTTTGCCCGTAAGCTAAAAACCGAAGATCCACCGCCCTGTGAAAATCAGAGCGGCATTGCCAATCAAAAATGATTTTATGAAGGGTCATTTTTAACCGCTGCAACTCCTGACGTCTGCTCTCGGATAGCTGACCTTCTCTTTTCCATGCGTGACTTCAAGTATTCGAACATTGGTGGTGTTAATGATAGGAAGACTACGACGATTATTACCCATTCGATATGCTCATCCAGATTGATCCCCATCTTGTCTCGCAACAGCGAACCTAGATAATAACCTCCCAAAACCATGCTGGAGACCCAAAGCAAGCCACCCACTACATTGAACACGACGAATCTTCGATAGGGCATCTGAGCCGCACCTGCGACGATCGGAGCGAACGTCCGAACAATCGGAACGAAACGCGCGATGATGATGGTCTTCCCACCGTACTTCTCATAAAACTGGTGTGCCCTCTGCAAGTGGCTGGGACGAAAGAGCAAGGACTTCTGCCGTCTAAAAAGCTTTGGGCCCACCTTGGCGCCGGTGTAGTAACCGACTGCGTCTCCCACTACGGCGGCAATAAATAACGACGACAGTAGCACCGCAACGTTCAGCTTTCCGGTCGCAGCGAAAAGGCCCGCAACGACTAGGAGCGAATCGCCCGGCAAAAAGAAACCGACCGCCAGCCCGGTCTCGGCAAAGACTATGAACACCAATCCGACGTAAACAAATATGCCGCCCTTTGCAAGCAGCGTCTCAATTATGATCTTCGGATTGAGCCATTCCTTAAGGCTATTGAAAAGTTCTATTATCCAGTCCATAAACTAAACCAATTACAGATCGGACCAGCCATGCTGGCCAATCAGTGGAACAAACGCGCAACCACCGTGATCTTCCTCGCGCTGTCCTGTCGCTGTCTTGATTACTCGTATCAAGCGTTGACTATCACGCGAATCGCCGACAGGCACAACCAGCCGCCCGCCGATTTTGAGTTGCGCAATCAACGGCTCCGGAATCGTTGGTCCACCGGCCGCGACGAGTATGCCATCGTACGGAGCATGCGCGGCCCAACCAAGCGTACCGTCGAAACACTTAACAGTTGCGTTGTAGATTTCCAGCTGGCGAATCCGAGCCTGCGCCTCGCGCGCAAGATCGCCGATGCGTTCGATTGCATAAACTTGCGCCGCGATCATCGACAACACCGCAGTCTGGTACCCCGAGCCTGCGCCAATCTCCAACACACGACTATTCTGGTCGAGCTCAAGCAACTCCGTCATGCGCGCAACGATGAAAGGCTGCGAGATCGTTTGATTCGCACTGATCGGCAACGCGTGATCGCCATAGGCACGACTTTGCAATGCCTCCGGCACGAAGAAGTGGCGTGGTACGTTTCTGACTGCTTCGAGCACGCGTGGGTCTTTGATCCCGTAATGATCGCGTAAACGCGCAACCATACGTTCTCGGGGAATGGAGTACTCCTGGAGTGAAGCTGAGCGATGTTTGTTAGCTGCTTGCACCGGGAGAATTCTAACTTGCTTTAGCTCTTGTGGAGTAGTTCGGAGTCTTTCAGATAGTTCCAGGCTTCGATCGCAGTCAATGCTTGATGATCGGTCATGTCAGAGCGTAACGGCGTCACCGATACGTAACCCGATTTTACCGCGAAGTAATCAGTGCCCTCAACTGCGTTGGCGTTGAAGTATTCTTCACCGATCCAGAAGTAAGGCTTGCCGCGCGGATCGATGTGCTCGCTGATGATTGGTCGTGCGTTCTTGATACCTTGACGCGTCACCATCACGCCTTTGATCTCGCCGGGAGGTAAGTTGATGTTGAGCAACGTGCCTTCAGGTAAACCTTCCTCGAGTACTTTTCGCGTTGCAACTACAGCGAATGCCGCGGCGTGAGTAAAGTCGTAATTCTCGCGCGCCACCAGGCTTAACGCGACGCCGGGAACGCTTAGGATCGTGGCTTCCATCGCGCCTGCCACTGTGCCTGAATAGCTTGCGTCGTCGCCCAGATTACCACCGTGGTTGATCCCGGAGACACAGATGTCCGGACGTTCTGCTTCGTTGAGTATCTTATTTAAAGCGAGCGTGACGCAATCGGTAGGAGTTCCGTCAACGGACCAATGACGCTCGTCGAGCTGACGAATGCGCAACGGACGCGCCAACGTCAAACTGTGAGACGCTCCGCTCATCTCCGAAGCCGGCGCAACGACATAGACGTCACCGACATCCTTCAGGGCTTCCTCAAGTTTGATCAGCCCATCGGAGTGGATACCGTCGTCGTTTGTTATCAAGATCCGCGTCATACTTTCCCTGTATCCGTGTTAACCAACACGGACTTTCGAAAACTCGGGTTGAAGCGACTGGTGAGATTGGCGGCAGGGGAAGTGCTTTAGTCGCGCGGTATGCGCATCCGGCCCTTTTTCTTGTTTCGTTTGCGCGCCAGGGCCGACTTCAGTTTCGCCTTCTGACCGGGTGGAATAAAGAAGGCGTGCTTCTTCGCGTCTTTGATGATCTCCTCGGTCATCACTTTGCGCTTGAAGCGTCGGAGCGCGCTCTCAATTGATTCACCCTGATTAACAGTAACTATTGCCATTCGTTCTCAGCTATCCCTTTCCAAAATCGAAAATTCGGGCGCACTATTTAACCACAAACCCCCAAAAACACAAAAAGGCCGAACCAATTTTGGCGATTGATCCGAGCCTCTTTGTGCCCTCCTGTGGTCGAAAAACTAAACCAATACCGCCTCCGCGGGTTCCTCTTTCTTGCGGCTCAGACCCTTGATCTGGACCGGCTTGTCGGCTTCCTTCGCGATGGACTGTTTCTGTAACACCATCTCCTGATAAAGCTTGCGCATCATAACTGCTTCCTCATGCGCCGTCTTCGGACCTTCCATCTCCGGCTTATTCGGCCGGGTCAGGTCAACTTCATTCAGAATCAGGCCATGCGCCTTGTCGGCCATCGGCACGTCTTTGCCGCCGGCAAAAATTTCGTGACGGCCGTGCTCTTGATACCACTTCGCTACAGTCGCATTCTGGTGCATGTTCTCGATGATGTTCCGCCAACCAATACCCGTGTTGTACGCGCAGAACGAAATCTCACCTTCCTGCGTGCCGTACGGGATGATGCACATTTCGGTGCGACGGAAGTCGTAGTTGAACAGATCCTGGAACCACATTCCCGCGATAAACAGGAAGTTCCAACGATCCGAACGACGCGCCTGGATGTCTTGCACGGTACGATCGCCGCTGACCTTGCCGTAGCTCTTACCGGTCAGGCCAAACGACTTGTCAAACTTCTTGAAGAGTTCGTACAGCGTGAACTGCGATGGCGAGTTGTACGGGTTGTAGTGCTTCAACAGCGCCAGACCCATCATCAAGTTCGACATCCACTTGCCGCGCGCAGCATCGGTGATCTTCTGCATGTCTTTGACCAGACCCGGAATGTTCAAGAACTCCGGAACCGGTCGCATTTCTTTATTCTCTTTGTCGATCATCACCGCCGTGCCGACGCCACAATTCGGGTGACAACCGCAGGACACCTGACCCCACTCGGCATTCGGACCGTGTACGAGGTCCGCGAAATCCGCGAAAGCGCCCATCAAAGACAGCGGGAACCAGTCACGAGTCGGTTCAGTAATACCAACCTGATCCTTCACGTCGTGCGCCAGGTGCGAAAGGGTGTAGCGCTGTTGCAGGCGACGCTGTTCGGTGATCTCTTCATCGCGACCGGTGAATGAAACCGGTTGGAACGAAAGGAACGCAATCTTCTTCGGATTGTCGAGCGCGAAACGAATGATCGAACCAACCTGATCGTTGTTAATGCCGTTCACCAGCGTGGTGACGAGAACGATTTCGACGCCCGCTTCGTGAAGGTTGTTGATGGCGCGCATCTTCACGTCGAACAGGTTGCCGACCTGACGATGGCTGTTCGCATCGTTTCCGATTCCGTCGAATTGCAGGTAGACGTAACGCAGACCAGCTTCAGCAGCTTGGCGGCAGAACTCTTTGCTCTTCGCGAACTCAATTCCGTTGGTTGCTGCCTGAACGCTGTTGTAACCAACCTGCCGCGAATACTTGATCGCTTCGATGAAGTGCGGCGAGATTGAAGGTTCGCCGCCGGAGAACTGCACCGACATCTGGCGTCGCGGTTTGATCGTGATCGCGTTGTCGAGAATCTCTTTGATTTCATCCATACTCAGTTCATGAACGAAGCCAACCTGATTGGCGTCCATGAAGCACGGGTCGCACATCATGTTGCAACGGTTCGTTAGGTCAACGGTCAACACCGCGCCGCGACCGTACTTAACGGTGCTCGAACCGTGATTGTGCAGCTTCTCGTCGTTGTGCGCGTCGATATCGCGCCCCGGGAACATTTTCTCAATGTGCGTGAGGAACTTGGAGTCGATGGCCATCATGTCTTCGAAGTGACCATGGGTTGGACAATCTTTGATCATCCAGATCTCGCCATCGCGTTCGATGATCTGAGCTTTGATCTCGCCGACCTTCTCGTTGATCAGGTCGCTGACTTCCCTTTTTCCGCTAATGATTGCTTCGCGCGCTTCGATCACGCAGTTCGGACAAAGCGAGTCGGTGGTTCTGGGCCAACCGAGGGTTGGCTTGCTCTTTTGCCACGACTTGAGCAGTGGCTTGTCCGACCATTTTGGAGTAAATGAAGGATTAGGCTTGTACTTATTAACTGACTGAATTGCGTTGAAAATACCTCCCGCAATCAACGTCAATCCGCGCTCTGCATACTTAATCGGTCGCATCGGCTCTCCACATTTTTTAGTTTTTACTTGCGGCCTCGACAGACTAAGACAGGCAAGGCCGCGAACCTATGGGCAATGCCTGTGCCATTCCGGCCCTCACTTAGGCTAACCTAACTATCTAAAAGATTTAACGGGAACTCGGAGAAACGTTCAGCGTGGAGATTCGTGTATCTTCTTGCTACAGGAGGGTTGGACGGTGTCCGGGTGGGCCATTTTGTCACCGGTCTTTGCCCATGGCCGCAGCCATGGCGGCGACGATCGGATCCGTCACGCGTTTTTTGTAAAGCTCGTCGAGTTTACCGGGCGACAGGTCAAAATCCACCGGCGACTCCTGGATGCGCTTGATGATCGTGCCTTCGGAGAAACCCGCCTCGACAAGCCGGATGACGCCTTCGTTATCAAGGACCGGAGTCTTCTCAAGTTTCAGACTTGCTCCCGTTCCAGCAGCTTCACCTTCAGGCTTGATAATCTTTACGGTCGCTGATCCGGTGACGGTTCCTTCATTCGCGTTACCGCCGGTACCATCGCGTGACTCGCGTCTCGATTGCGAACCACCGCCGGAGCCGAAGATGTTCGTACCCGAACTCTGAGAGTCGCTGCCGTTCGCGGGTCTCCGGTTCGCGCCTCTGTTGAAGAACGCGTCGTCTGACACCCATTCGTCTTCGCTGATGACGAACGTTGAGTCGTGGCTCGAGAGCATGGCGAGAATGATGTTCTCGCTCACACCCTGGCGTTTGAGTTGGATCAGTTGTTCCGGTTCGAGTTTGAATGCGCTGGGCCGGTTATGAATGATGGCGATTACTGTTTTCTCTTTGAACCCGGCCTTGACGAGTTTTACGACCGACTCATTCGTAAGCGGACCTTGAGACTGTTGCTGAGCGTGAGCAGCAACTACAAAAAGGGAAACGCACAAACAAGTGGCGGCGAATATCTGTTTCATTCTGCGGGTTTCGCGGGTTTCCTCGTCCGTACGGTCGTCCGCTTGTAACGGTAACTGATCTTCTTCACGTAGTTACGTGTTTCGCTATAGGGCGGTACGCGGTTGCCAAACTTCGCGACCGCGCCTTCGCCGGCGTTGTAGCTGGCGAGAACGAGATCGACGCGATTATTGAAACGGTTTAACAGTTCGCGCAAATAGCGAGTGCCACCCGAGATGTTCTGCGCTGGATCGTGCGAACGTCGCACGCCAAAACGCGCGGCCGTTCCTGGCATGAGCTGCATCAAGCCGCGCGCGCCTTTAGGCGACACGGCGTGGGTGTTGAAGTGCGACTCCTGCTCCATCACGAGAAAGATCAAATACGGATCGACGTTGTATTTGCTTCCGTTCACGCGAATGAGACGGTCGAGTCCCGGACGGCCCGTGCTCCAACCTCTTTCCTTCTTCCCCGTTTGCGCGACGGTTTCCCGAGCTTCTAATTCGATCCGGTCAATGCGGCTGCGATCGATGAACATCGACATGCCACCGCGCTTGTACCACGCGCCGGCAGGAGATTCGCTCGCGCTGTCGGCTTCGACGCGGGCGCCGCCTTTTAAGTAGATCCAAACCGGCTGATCATAGTTTCCACTCTTCGGCGCAGCTTCGACGGTGACTTCGGGTGTTATTTCAAAATGATCGTCGTCATTCGTGCTCTTGAGCGGTGCAGGTGCAGCATCGGGCGCAGGCGGTGTAATGCGTTCGATCTTTTTAACTTTGCTTTTAGGCAGCAGATTACTCAGGCTACCCTGCTTGTACCAGATTCCCTGTGCCGTCTCTGTCGCTTCGTCCACGACGAGGTACGAGCCGTCTGCCATTTTGAGTCTGACTTCTTCACGAACTTGAGCAGATCCGTGAGTCGAACAGACCGTTACCAGAATTCCGACCAGTAATAGTCGCGCAAGCATGATTTACAGTTCCAATGGATCGGACGACGGTTTTTCGCGTTTTGTTTCCTGTTGCGCGAATGAATGCGACGTACCGAAATAGTTGCGCCAGGCGATGTCCACGATGTGCGGCGTCAGTTGCAAACCGTGCTTCTCAAACTGGCAGATATCGGTGGCGCGATCCATCAGGTCTCGCGGCTCGCAACCTTTCATCTGCCGGCGTTCGGTTCGATACTTGTTCAGGATGTAGTCCAACACCGGTTGCTCGACCTTGAAGTTGCGCTTGGTCGCCTGATAGCGAAAGATGTCGCAATAAGCGTTGGCCGTAGGTGGCTCAACGCGTGCGCGATAACCCATGCGTCGCAGGAACGCCTGGTCGGCGAGATCGTTCTCGTCGAGGTTCGTCGAGAACACGACGAGCTGCTCGAACGGTACTTCGATTTTCTTTCCGGTGTGCAGCGCCAGATAGTCCACGCGCCTTTCAAGCGGAACAATCCAGCGGTTCAACAGATCCTGTGGCGCCACGCGTTGACGGCCAAAGTCGTCGATCACGAGCGTCCCACCGTTTGATTTCATCTGAAACGGTGCTTCGTAAAACCGGGCGGCCTCACTCCACGTCAGGTCCGCGTTCTCCAGCGTCAACTCACCACCGACCACGACGAGGGGACGTTTGATCGGCACCCAGCGACGATCGAAATCAATCGGCGTCTCTTCTGCCGGCATTTCTTCGTGACAATGAGAGTCGAACACGCGGATGATCTGTCCGTCGATCTCGACCGCGTACGGAATCCAAATCGCACCTTGAAGTGCGTTGTTGATTCGCTCGGCTACCGCAGTTTTACCCGTTCCCGGCAAACCAGTCAGGAACAAAGAACGACGCGAGTTGATGACGCAGCCGAGTGTCTGTAACAGCGACTCCGGCAGCACGAGATCGTTAAAGGCCTCACGCACCGTTTCAATCGATGCCGTGTTGGAAGGTATCGACTGCAACTTCATCATGTGCGAGTAATCGCGTAACGATACCGGCGCTGGTCCAACGTAACCGCTAATCGACAACAGGCGCGACAGCCGGTCCCACCCATGGTCCAACATCGCGTAACGCGTCGAACCGATCGCCGACTGCTTCTTCACCTCGATCAGCTTTTCGCGATACAGCTGCTGAAGCAGATCTTCGGCAAGCGTTCGCGGCAGATTGATACGTTCGGAGATCGCCTGCGTCGTGGGCTCGGGCAACATCGCCACGTGTTTCAACGTCAGGTCGCACAAGAACTGCTCGGAGATGCCGGTGTCAGTCAGTTCCTCGGGAAGTGGCGGACCCATGCTTTCGACTTCCGCGCGCGTCAGAATTGTCGTATGCGACATCGTGAGACTCTCTTTCTAAAGAAGTTACTTCCCGTTTGTAACCAGCATGGTGCCGTTCGACGCGATCGCCAGCGCCGTGCGCGCGGCTTGTGAATCCGCAGCGCGGCCGACGCGGTTATAAAGATCGGCGAGACGCCGCAGGGCCATTGTGTTGTTCGGCTCGAGGTCACGCGCAGCTTCGTAGTAACGAATCGCGTCGTCCTCGCGACCAAAGCGCTCAAGCATCTTCGCGGTGTTGAGGTTGCCCGTGACAGGACCAGTCGCACGTGCGAAGGCTTTATAAGCCTCGTCGATCTTGCCCAGGCGGCAATACGCGAGACCGAGGTTGTTGAGAATACGTTCGTCTGCCGGCGCGAGTTTCGCAGCGCGCTTCAGGCGATCAACGGCAGCGCGATAGTTGCCGCGTTGATAAAGCGCGAAACCAAGGTTGTTCAGCGTCTCGGCGTCTTCTTCAAGTTTCACTGCGCGTTCGAACGATTCCTTCGCGCGTTCGCCAAAACCCTTCTTGTCGTAAGCAACGCCCAGCAGGTTGTGAGCTTCCGTAAGCTTTGGATCAAGCGATACGGCGGTCGAGAGTTCGGTAACGGCTTCACTGTATGAGCCATTCATCAGGTACTCGCGTCCGACTTCGAGATGCTCGCGAGCCGAACTGGCCGAAGTAGACGGCTTGAACGTTCGCGCATCGTTAATACGTGTGACGGCAACGCTCTCAAATCTTTCGGCGTCTTTTTCCGTCATACGTTCGATCTTGTTCTCCTTATCGCCACCGGTGAACAGCCGTCCAAATGCCTTGAACGGCGCGGCGAGAACTTTGACAACCTTGTTGCCTTTTTTCTTCGGCTGCTCGTCCGCAGTCCCTGCCTCTGAACCTGAGTTTTCAAGAACGATCGCGTCCGGATCGCCCTCAAGTTCGTCCGTCGACGCGCTCCACATCGCGGTAGCGGCTAACGTCAGTATGAAAGCGATTAGAACGGCTATGATTCTGCGTTTCTTCATTGGTCCAACTCCTCTACGTCTTGGCCTCTAGTCCATTTTTGCTAGCACATCCATGAGGTTCAGGGCAGCGGGGCCAAGAATGGCAATGAAAAGCGTGGGAAACAGGAAACATGCGAGGGGAAACAGAAGCTTGACCGCGGCTTTTTGCGCTGCCTGTTCTGCTCGCTGGCGACGCTTAGTGCGCAGCCCATCCGAGAAGATGCGGAGACCCTTCGCGATGGAGGTACCAAACTTGTCGGTCTGAATCAGCATCGCTACGAGACTGCGCAGGTCGTCAACACCAGTGCGCTCGGCGAGATTGCGCAACGCTTCATCACGCTCACGACCTACACGGATTTCCAGGTTCGCTAATTCAAACTCAGACGCGATCGGCGGGTGCACGTCTCGCAACTCGGACGATACTTTCATCATCGCCGCGTTAAGTCCGAGACCCGCTTCAACCGACACAACCATCAGGTCGAGCGCGTCAGCCAATCCCCACCGCAATTCGCGTTGGCGATTCTTTGTCACGCGGGACAGGAAGTAACGAGGCACGATGAATCCGGCGATGAAAGCGAGAATGATGAAGATGAGCGCGTTGCCCAGCGGCTTCGCGAGCAAAGCACAAACGCCCGCAACGATCAGCGGAAAACCAGCCATGGTGGCCAACTGAATCGCGCGATAGATAATCGGCGCTTCAGACGAACGAAATCCCGCGTGCATCAATTGCTTTTGCAGCTTACGGGCTTCGGTTGCCGACGGCGGCAAGAGTTTGTTCAGCGGAGTCGCGAGCTTCTGCGCGATCTCAGTGGCCGGCCGATCTTCGGGTAACACGGCCGAATGCACGCTCTGAACAGTGGCTTCTCTACCCCCCGCGAGACGGCGCAATCTTTCAGTGGCCGCGCTCTGCGGTTTGTACAGCAGCCAGTAAACACCCAGCATTCCAAGCGAGATGCAGACGAAAGTGGAGATGGCGATTATTAGTAACATTTTAGTCCGTGGTCAGTGGTCAGTTGTCAGTGGTGGTCAGTTGTTTGTGTGAACAGCTCATCCGTACTACGGACAACTGACCACGGACAGCTGACTACCCATCAAATCTTGATGTTCAATATCTTTCTTACAATCAACATCCCCGTGATCTGCATGAACATCGCTGCCGCGATCAGATAATGACCGCGCGGATCTTTCCACAACACGCTCATGTACTCAGGATTCATCACTGTGACTGCCAGCGCCACACCAATCGGTAAAGCGCAGAGCAACCACGCCGACATGCGTGAGCTTGTCGTCAACGTTTTCAAATCGCCCAGGATGCGGAAGCGTTCACGGATCGTGTACGCGACCTTTTCAAGGATCTCGGCGAGGTTACCGCCGGTCTCGCGCTGGATCAGAATCGCCGTAACGCACAGCTTGAGATCGAGCAACGGCATACGCGCCGTGAGATTTTCGAGTGCCAGTTTCACTGACAGACCGAGGTTCTGTTCCTCATAAGCCTTGCGAAACTCGGTCGCCGTCGGATCGGGCATTTCGATCGAAACCATGTGCAGCGCTTCCGAAAAAGCATGACCCGCGCTGAGCGCGCGACTGATCAGATCGAGCGCATCCGGAAGTTGTTCGAGAAACGCGTCGAATCGTTTCTTGCGTTTCCACCAAACGTGGATGAATGGGATAGACGCACAAACAAGCCCGGCAAGAATCATGATTGGAATGAACACGGTCAGCACTGATGCCGCCAGTCCACCCAACATACCGGCCATGCCCGAAAACATCACCAGTCGCGACGGTGTGATGTGCAGATCCGCCTGGTCCAACATCCGCTTCAGGTGCAGAGCAGCCTGCAAACTGATCAGCGTGCGGTTGACCCATGGAATCTCGCTCATCAACTCGTTGCGAGCGAGCACAACATCCACGTCCTCGGTGTGAGCGGAGTGCAGCAGCGCTTCGGAGAGCCGTTTTTGCAGGCGCGCACGTTTCCTGTCCGTGCTGTGTGTCGCCAGGAGATAGGCGCCCAGCACGAGGAAGAGCGCAAATACGAATACGAGAAACGATATGATCATTTACATCTCCTCGAAGAAGACGCGGGGCAACTGCAAACCGCATGCTTTTAATCGTTCGGCAAACCGCGGTCGAATTCCGGTCGGCCGGAACCGCCCGATCACTTTACCTTCCTTGTCGACGCCGGTGCGCTCGTACATGAAGATCTCCTGCATCGTGATCGTTTCACCTTCCATGCCGGTGATTTCGGAGATCGACGTCACGCGTCGAGAACCGTCAGACAGTCGGGCGACCTGCACGACGAGATTGATCGCCGACGCTACCTGCTGGCGCATTGCACGATCGGAGAGACGCATGCCGGTCATCTGGATCATGGTCTCGAGACGGGCCAGAGCATCGCGTGGGGTATTTGCGTGGATTGTGGTCAAACTGCCGTCGTGGCCCGTGTTCATGGCCTGAAGCATGTCGATCGCTTCGCCACCGCGGACCTCGCCGATCACGATCCGATCGGGCCTCATACGAAGGGAATTGCGAACAAGGTCTCTCTGCGTAACTTCGCCGCGGCCTTCAATGTTCGGCGGCCGCGTTTCGAGCCGGACGACGTGTGGCTGTTGCAATTGCAATTCGGCCGAGTCTTCAATAGTGACGATGCGTTCGTTCTCGGGAATGAAAGCGGAGAGCGCATTGAGCAGCGTCGTTTTACCGGCGCCGGTTCCGCCTGAGATCAGAACGTTGAGTCGCGCGTGCACGACCATCTGAAGCATGTCGGCTATATCTTTTGTGAGCGCCTGGTTCTCGATCAACGAAACCATGCGCAACGGATCCGAACCGAAACGACGAATCGAAAGTACCGGACCATCGATCGACAACGGCGGAATGATCGCATTCACACGAGATCCGTCCTGCAAACGGGCGTCGACCATCGGCGACGACTCGTCGATGCGACGTCCGACTGACGAAACGATTCGCTCGATCACGCGCATCAAGTGTTCGTCGTCCTTGAACCGCACGTTTGTGGATTCGATCTTTCCGCGTCGCTCTATGTAAATCGTGTTGTGCGAATTCACCAGGATGTCGGAGACCGTCGGATCCTTGAGTAACGGCTCGAGTGGTCCCAGACCGAAGAGTTCGTGCTGAACGTCGTTGACGAGCCGGTCGCGTTCGGAAACCGACAACGGCATGCCTTCCTGGGCCAGAACGGATTCCGCCAAACGAGAAACTTCGGCGTGAACCTGTTCGGGGGTCAGCGTCGACAGCTTCGTCAGGTCCATCCGGTTGATCAGCGTACGGTGCAGGCGCGCCTTCATCTCCTGGAAGGAGTGTTGACCAGTACCGTCAGCTACGCCGCCGGGAATATTTTGATTGCCGATTAGTCTTTCACGTAGTGCCATGATGTTTTCCGGGTGCGGCCGTCGGCCGCGTCACTAAACCTTTTCCATTGAGGTTTGCAGGTTGAACTGCCGTTGCGCCGGCTGCTTCTTGAGGAGCGAGCTCAGGAAACCGCGACGCTGACTCGATTCTTCGATTGGCGCGACACCTAACGATATCTGCTGCGCGATACGACGAACTTCCATTGCGATCTTCGAAGTGGGTTCCGCCTGGACCAACGGCGTGCCGAGGTTGATCGAACTAACAGCCGTTTGGTAATCGCTGGGCACGAATCCCACGCACGGTTCTCCCAAAAACTTCTCCACCTGGCGCAAGTCGAGATCGATCTGTTTGCTCCAGCGATTCACGACGATGCGCACCTTCTTGCGCGGGTAACCCAGCCGGTCAAAAATCTCGAGCGCTCTTTGCGTGCTGCGGATTGCGGGTATGTCGAGCGTCAGGACCAGGATGATCTCATCTGACTGGTCCAGTGCGGCGAGCGTTATCGAGTCGAATGTGTGCTGTGGATCGAGTACGACATAGTCGTAGTGCTCGCGTAGTTTCTGGAGCACTTCGAATACGTGTTGCGGTTCGATCTCGTCGGCGGAGTCAGCCTCACGCGGAGCGGCAAGCAACCATAGGTTCTTCGAGTGATGTGTAACAAGACTGTTGATGAGCGTTTCGTCGAGGCGCTGACGTTTCTCCACCATGTCGGCAATGGAGTACTTTGCTTCGAGTCCGAGAAATAGAGGCAAGTCACCGGCCTGAAGATTGAGATCTACCAGGACCGTCTTGGAATTTGTCGCTGCGGCGAGGTTAGTCGCCAGGAATGAAGTACCGCAGCCGCCTTTGCTGGAAAACACGGCAACCATGCGACCTTTTTTCTTCGGTGCTTCGACCTGTTTGGTGGTGAAATCCGAGATTCGATCCAGCACCGTGCGCAACTCGTCGGCACTGATCGGGATGCGGAGAAACTCGCGCGCGCCCGCACGTAAACTTCGCAGGATCAAGTCAGGTGACGCGTCCTGGGCTGCGGAGATTAGTGCTGTGTTCGGGCATTCGGCGTTGAGGCGTTCGATGAACCGGACGGCAGTGTCCGCATTTGGACCAAGAGCGATGATCGCGGCCATCGGCTTCAACCGAACAATCTCTTCGTAGAGCTGATCGGCGTCGTTGCCGCCGGCGAGGAGTTGCACGCGCGATTCCGCTGTCAGGGCCCGGCGAATGTCTTTGAAGTTCTCAAGGCCCGTACTCAGCACTACTACTGAAATTGGTTCGGTCATTAGTTCCTCTTAGTGTTCATTCGAGCCACTGCCGGCGGCGGAATTGAAATTTCTGACAGGGTGCCGGGGGATTTGCGGCGGGACATCGCAGAACTCACAAGGCCGATGTCACTCGGGCGCGATGTGCGACAGGCAGGCTTACTCACGGAGCCGCCCGGCAGTGGTTTCGAAAGCGTTAGACATTAGTTCGGAATCAACCCGGCACTTTCACCGGTCAAGGTCGTCGAATAACTTGGCATGGTAATGGTCGTACCGACCATCGGTATCACCAACTGGAATTGATAGTTGGTGATGCTCACAGTCACGGTCCCATCGTTCAGACCAAAACCGTTGTAGGCGACGTTCACGTTCGCGGCGCTCAGGTTTGGAAGCATTGGATTGCCCGTGCCGGCGGCATCGCCAAACACGACCACATTTTTCACCTGATCCACATCGTTCGCTGTATGCAATACCGCGTAACGTGCTCCGCGACGAGCAGCGTCGGTGAGCGCGTTATGGGCCCACAACACTCTGCCAAACTCCAAAACAGCAAACATCGCGGTGGCAAACACCAGCACTCCAATTGCAAACTCAACCAGGGTTGAGCCTCTTTCGTTCTTCTTGTTTTTCTTAAGGCGCAGCATAGTTGTGCCTTTCATACAGACGGCGTTGTCAGCAGGAAACGCATCGTGACGCTCGGTTTCACTTCGATTGCGAGCGAGAAGTCATCGTTATTGAGCAACCCGCCGAGGTCGAAAAGCGGATCGTGTTCGTAGCCAGTGATGGATACGGTCACGGTCTCAGGTAGACCCGACGTGCCGCCTGCATAAGTGACGCTCACGTTGTCGGTGGTTAGACCATCAAGAATGGGCGAACCTGTTCCGGCAGTGTTTCCGTAGACGATTAGGTTCTTCGCGATTGCCTGATAGTTGGTCGAGCTGGTCACCGACTTGGAAGCCAGATAACGCGCCCCAATGCGTGAACCCTTCGCGAGCGTGGTGTACTCGTAGAAGTAACGACCAAACTCCGCGACGGCTGCAAACAACACCAACAGGATCGGAATCACGATCGCGATTTCCAGGAGCTGCACCCCTAGCTCGTCACGGCGAAACCGATTCAGCCACTGGAAGCGGCGCGAGCGTCGGGTATTGCGAATCTTTCTTATTCGATGGTGCATCATGGTTCCCGCCCTATTTGTAAAGGACCGGCGTGGCCATCAAGCCGTTCGTTGCTGGTCCATTGGGATCAAATTTGCCCTGGCCCAGCACCGGCACCGGGATAAACTCGGCAACCAGATCGCCACCATTGCCGCTTCCGACCTTGTTTTGTAAGAAGAAGTATCCGAAGCGATCAAATTTCACTACGTTACGACCCGGGTCGTACTGACCCTCCTTCACGATCGGGATAATTACGACTCGCCGGCCATCGAAACTCGTGTGATTGGGATTGGGAGTTTTAATGTCACCCGTTCCGGGGTTCAGGTACGTTTCGTAATCAATCCCCTCCTTGATATTCGAGTCCGGCGGCATCTCCTCGGGGGTCACCTGCGACGTTTGATATTCGTCGAAACGAGTATTGAGTCCCTGCCTCACAGCGCCGGACGTGAGTCCGGGTTTTGTGTCGACTGCGTATTCCTCGCCTGGGGAAGCGCATCTATCGACACCGGCCGCAAGACCGACACGAACGTCCTTACCACCTTCTCCGGCGACTGCGAGAATCTGGTAGTTACCTGGAGAAATTGAGTTATTCGTGCCCGCGCGGAACGTGTACGTTTGGCCAGGCGTGATCGGAGTGCCGTAGTCGATCACTGAGACAGGCAGGAAGTTACAGATAACGTTTAGCGGGACAGAAAATCCGGCCGTTGCAGTCGCAGTCAGGTCTTTGCTGGTTCCGAGCACCGACACCGCGAATGAAACTGGCACCGCTGATGGATCCGTCGTTACTCTCACGAAACGAATGTCCTCCGCTTCCAGCTGAGCAGACGCTTCGTCCATGTAGTCGGTGTCGTTGAGTTTTTTTGCAAACAAGACGTTCGCGCGGGGGAAGCTAACGCCTTCGTTACCGAAGTTGAACTTGTTCATGCTCGCCACGGCACGATCGACAGCTTTAGTGATCCCATCGGGCGAAGTGTCGAGTGCGGATACAGCGGCAAGGGCCGCTGCATCCGCTGCATTTTGAAGTTCCGCTTTTGTTAGATAGAACCTGCTGATATCAACTCCTAAACCTACTGCCAGCAGGAGTGCCAACATCCCGATTGCGGATGTAGCTAGAATTGAACCTCGCTCACGTTTACTTCCCGCTTGTTTGTTTGACCTGTTCTTCATGTGCTGCCCCCTTTTGCTGCAAACGAATACCTAAATTCACAAAGCAACTACCAGGGTCTGACTGAATCCGGATTGAAATCGAAACGCAACGTTTTCGCGATCGGTAGATCGGGATTGGTGTTGCGAACACTGCCGACTGATCCGGTAGTGCTGCTTTGCGTAGTCTCGGCAGCTTTGGTTTTGCGTTCTTCAACCTTGGCCGGAGCAGCCGGAGTCGAGACTGGCGTGGAAGCCGGAGTCTCACCGTTCTGTCCGGAAACCTTGTAACCGCTCTGGCCGGAGATGCCTTCACCCTTTGGCTCGACGCCCAATGGTGAGTTGCCCTTCAGACCATCAATGCCGCGCATGTTCGGCAGGTCGTCACCCTTGACTGGCTTAACCAGGGTCGCGGTGACGAAAAACATCAGTTCGGTTTCTTTCTTTTCGAAAGACTTCGATTTGAACAGATTGCCGAGCACTGGAATGGAGCTAACGATTGGAATGCGCGACAACGTCTTCGTTTCGGTGTTGTCGATCAAACCGGCAAGCGCGAACGACTGACCATCACGCAGTTCAACACCGGTCTTCGCACGACGGGTGCGCAGCGCCGGCACGACGAAACCGTTGAAACGGACGCCGTTGCTGAAGTCGATCACGGAAACCTCGGGCTCGAGTTCGAGACGAATGTGGTCTTCGTCGATGATCGTCGGTTTGAAATTGAGACGGACGCCATATTCTTTCCACATGATGGTGACGCCACTGCCGTTCTGGCCCATCTGGAGCACCGGCACCGGGAACTCACCACCGGCGAGAAAGCTCGCCTGTTGACCGTTCATCGCGATCAGGTTTGGTTCCGCCAACTCGCGAAACGCGCCTTCCTGACGCAGCACGCGGAGCATCGCGCCCGTGTTGATCTGACGATTGAAAATGAAGAGGTTCAGCGCCGGTTGGAGAACCGTGTCGATAATGGAGCCGAGCGGACTGGTTTCGGCACCGGCCATACTGCTTGGACCACCACCGCTGTTCCAATAACCATGGGTTCCTCCCGGAGGTTGCGACAAGAACGAGGTGCCGTAGTCGCGCAAGCGAGTGCGATTCACTTCGGCAACCCGAACCTGAAGCTGAACCTGGGTGGCATCGCTAACCGGCGAGGTCAGCATGTTGACCACTTTGAAATTCGCGGCTTCGACCACGCTCTGTACCTGAGCGGACGTCGCGGCATTCGTGACGCTGCCCGAGATCACGACCGAACCATTCGCCTGGCTCAGGCGGATGTCGTCTTTCGGGAACAACGCGCGAATCTGAGAATCGATCAGCGACAGGTTGGCGCGGACGTAAACGTCAAACACCAAAAACGTACCGCCGGTCTGTTCCCACGCGATGAAGTTAACCTGACCGAACGCTTTACCATTCACGAGCACCTGGTCTGGCGTGACTAGCACCGCTTCAGCGATTTCGGGATTCGAAACCGAAAAACGTCCGACCGGGCGATCGAAATTGATCACGCGCGACTGCCCAACGAGAACATTCACGGCAATCGACTCTTTGTTCTGACCGAACGACGCCTTATAGGAGTTTTCCTGGGCGTGGGAGATGGAATAACTAAAGATAGTAATCAACGACGCCAGCAATAAACTCACTCGGCGCGACATTGGGGAACGGCTCTGCATGATCTTTATGCTCCTTTTGTTTCTAGCGATCGTCGGTGCGATCAACCTCAAGAGTTACCCGGCGCTTGCGCGCCGGGTGCGAATTTTGAACTGACACTGAACTATGGAAATTCGACGTTCCGCTTTTTCGCGCCTTCGATCATTTCGACTTGCGTGCGCGGAGTCGGTTGAGGAGCTGGGGCGGTGACTGCTGGAGTCGAAACTGAAACACGGCGGCGGGCCGGCTTCGCTTCGCCTTTCGGCTGTTCACTCTTCAGTGAACCTGGTTCCGGCACGGGCATGGCGGTGTCGCCGCCTAACAGGTTGCGCTTGTTAGCGCCCGGCGTTTCTTCGTTGCCCTGGTCGATCTGGCTGCGCATGACGAGCTGGAGTTTGCCCTCAGTCGCGGCGAGCGCGAGCTTCTCAGCCTGCTCGGGAGTGACCTGGAGTGTGACGGCCTTGACGCTCTTAGCTTCACGTTCGTCCTCGGGCTTATCGATGTTCTGACCACTCGCGAGGACCTTGATGTTCTGCAACACGATCTTCGAGATCGGGTTCTGCCGGCTGTTACCTTCAGGATCGATCGTCACAACGACGTCAACCAGCGTACCCGGCTGAATGAACCCGGAGATGCCGGCCGCATCGTCGACCTTAACGGTCATCGCGCGATAGCCTTCAGGAATGATCGCAGAGAGACCAGCCGCGGTACCTTCCGCTGCCAGTCGTGATTCCGTGATCGGTTCGCGCGCTGCGATGTTCACCACCGCAACGCGGCCCGCCAGCTTTTCAGCGGAGTCGTAGGCGCCGTCGGGTGTCGACTCCTTTGGAAACTGGACCACCATGATCTGCTCGGGAATGATCTTGCTGCCGATCGGGATGGCCACTTTCGCCACGGCTACCTTATTCAGATTCTTCGTGTAGGCCTGGGCGCTTGATAAGTATTTGCTGACTGACACGGCAGCGAGCACTCCGAATATCAGCGCCCCTACCAAAACTATGAAGAAACGTTTGTTTCGCATGGAATCAACTCTCCGTTCTCGCTAGGTCCAGACCTAGATGGTTGCCGCTGTTAAGCGTGAAAGATCGCGGTTGCGATAATGGCGCCGATCGTGATCGCTGCACCGTATGGAATGGTGAGACGTCGATCAGCGGGGACACTGAATTTGGGCATTGGCCATCCCGGCAGTAAGCCAACCAGGATTTGCAACACCCGATGCATCGTCGTGCGGAAGACTCCGGAGCGCAGTACGGTCACCATCGCAAGTAGACCGCCCATTAGCACCACAACTACAAAAGTTGGCAGCACCAGTTTGGCGCCGATGATGGATCCGATCGCGGCGAAGAGTTTGACGTCGCCCGCGCCCATTGCTCCGAAGACGTGCAAGACAAACATCAGAATGAAAGCCAACACGCAGCCACCAATGCTGTCGAGAGCGCCGTTCAATCCGCCCATCGCGAGATTGATCGACAGTCCGCTAATCAGAGTGGCAAGTACGAATGGATTAGGAATGCGGCGATACCGCACGTCGTGGTAGATGATCACTACGGCGAGCGGAATCAGAATAAGTTCAAAAACTGTAGCGGTTGGGCTAAGCATCTCGGCTAACTTGCTTTGCGGGGCTGGAGCGGAAAGTTAGGGGCGCACCTGTGTAGTCAAAAGCTTCACAAGGCGCGCCACCCGATGGCAGTGACTTGGTTAACGTCAATTCATGACGTCTGCCAAAGATTCAATCTTCGTCCCGATACTCGATCCGAGGAATTCAAACGCCAATATTGTTGCTACTGCTACGAGAGCCGCGGCAACGGCGTACTCGGACAGCTCAAGCCCGGTCTCATCTCGGAAGAATTTGGTGAACATTTTCGATCCTCCCTGACTGAAGGCTTGGGCCTTCCTCAAGCCGGCAGCAGAACTTTCAAGTCGCTGCCGGCGCAGTCAGTTTCGCGGCCACTATTGAGCCTGGCCGGTATTGATCGTGTCACCGAGACTGTCGATCTTGGTGCCGATGCTGCTGCCCAAGAACTGGAAAGCGGCGACGCAAGCCAACGCGACGAGCGCTGCGGCAACTGCGTATTCGGAAAGTTCAAGACCGGTTTCATCACGCAAGAATCTCTTAATCATTTTGTTGCTCCTTTTTGGTGTTCGATTAGGCGTTATTGCTGCGAGTGAGCGGACAAGGGAATGCGACCTTGGGAAGCATCGTCGCCGGCGCATGTGGCACGCACGGAAGAGAGTGGAAGCGACGTGGCCGTGCGGCGGCCAAAGCCATTGATTCCAC
>DASRPN010000087.1:0-6901 GCA_035646355.1 Pyrinomonadaceae bacterium
GACTTTTTTGTCGCGCTTGATCGATTTGACGTGTTGAAAACTGACGTAAATGAGAGCGAGCGCCGGGAGGACTACCGCCAGCCCCAGCGTCAGGACAAGCCGGAACCGGGTATTGCCGCCCAGAAACGCTCGTCGATTCGACTTCATTTCAGCCTCCGTGAGATGTGACAAAGCGGGGGGAGAATACGACCAAAGGCCCGGCGCTGTGTCAAGTCCAAGTAAAAATTTGTTAAGAGTTGTGAAAATCGGCCGAGCTGTCGAGTTAACGATCTTTTAAAACCCTTTCCATAAGGGCTTTATGCCCGTCTCACATGGCCGTAACGCCAACTGCCTAGACTGCGCCTTCAACCTAAACGACGAAAGGAAAACACTCAATGGACCGACGCAACTTCATCAAGGCCGGCGCAGTTTTCGGAGGGGCGCTTGCAGCCCTGGGGCCGTTTCAATCTCTGAGCGCGCGGCGCGCGCTGGGCAACCCCTTCGCGCCTTCAAAGGGTTATGGACCGCTCGTCAATAAAGGCCACCTCTGGCTCCCCGCCGAATTCAACTACCAGATCGTCTCTGTGCAGGGATCGATCATGAGTGACGGCCAACCAACTCCAGGTATCTTCGACGGCATGGCCGCGTATCCGGGCAAAAACGGCACTACGATACTCATCCGCAATCACGAGAACCGCGAGCAGTCTGGCGAGCAGAAGGTTATCGTCCCTAATGCGCTTCAGTACAACACCGCGGCTCGTGGAGGTAATACGAAACTTGAAGTTCGTCGGACGCGCGCCGGCAAAGATCCAGCGACGGAACTGCCGATCTACAACTACGAAGTCGTGCGTGATTTTGCAATTCTTGGCGGCACGTCCACAAACTGCGGCGGGGGCATTCGCACGCCACACACGTGGATCAGTTGCGAAGAAGTCGTGAAACGGCTCTCGGGTAAGAAGCACGGATACATTTTTGAGATCGACGCTACCGCCGATGGTCCAGTTCCTGCGGTTCCCGTACCGCAAGCCGGTCGGCGCGCGCACGAGGCGGCGTTCGAGCGTGCCGGTATCGTTTACATGACCGAGGATCGCAGCATCACGTCCGATCCGGTGCTCGGATCGATTGGTTCCTGCTTCTATCGTTATGTTCCCACGGCGCGTGGTAATCGACCACTCGCGGAAACGAGTGGTCCGCTTCAGGCGTTGAAGTTGCGCGATGAGGCCCACGCGAACATGGACACCGGGCGCGTTGTTGGTCTTCCTTATCCGGTTGAATGGGTCACGGTCCACGAACCGGATCACAACGACGATACTGACAATCGCACCGATCGCGTTTCCGGATTTACTCCAAACCGAATTCAGGCACAGGACAAGGGCGCGGCTTACTTCGATCGCCTCGAAGGTATGTGGATTGGGCCGGGCAAGTCGAAGATCTATTTCGATACCACTTCGGGCGGCGCCGCAAACCTGGGCCAGGTTTGGGAATACGATGCGGGTCGCGAAACGCTAACGCTGATCTATGAGTCAGTAAGCTCTGCGGCGTTGCAAAGTCCGGACAATATCGTGGTGGTTCCGGCGACGGGAGACATATTCCTTCAGGAAGACGGCAGCGGCGCGCAGTTTGTTCGTGGTGTGACACTCGACGGCGAGATCTACGACTTCGCTCGCACGACAGTGAACGAGACTGAGTTCTGCGGCGGCTGTTTCGACCCGGATGGGCAGACGTTCTACGTGAACCAACAGGGCGAGCGCGGCAGTCTGCCCAACGGTCCCGCGAACAACGAGGCGATCACTTACGCGATCTACGGTCCTTTCCACAAGCGAGTGGGAAGTATTTAGAAACCCACAATTCGGAGGTGGTGTCTTAGTTTGCCAACATTCTCTGGTACCTCTGCGGTCCTCCGCGACTCTGCGGTAAAAGAACCGCAAACATATAAACCGCAGAGCAAGATGCGGAGGGCCGCAGAGATACGCTGCAGAAATTAAGACACCACCAAACACGGAATATCTCTTTGTTTATAGCCCAGCATGCTCTATAACACCGGGGATGCCCATTGAGAGCCGCAACGTCCGCTGGTGGGTGCTGTTACTCGTAACGGCCGTCCTGCTTTACCTCTGCTGGCGGATGATTCAGCCGTTCCTGAGCGTGATCCTGTGGGCGACTGTTCTGGTCATTCTTTTTCACCCGGTCCATAAACGACTCAAGCAGCGCATCAGGCAGCCGTGGTTGGCGGCGCTAATCTCTTGCCTGCTCGTGATCCTGATCATTCTTGTGCCGGTTGCGCTGATCACCCTCGCAGTCATCAACGAGCTATCCAACGCCGTTCAAACCGTGCAGCAGGCCGCCAATTATTTGCTCGATCCAAACTCACCCACTACGGGACCAATCCTCAACTTTCTCGGCCAATACATCGACATCAATCATCTTCGTTCAGAAGAGTTTCTGGTTGAGCGCATCAGAGGCGCCAGCGGACAGCTCGCCGGCCGGACGCTCGGATTTATCGGCGGACTGGTAGGCGCAATCGTGCAGACGTTCTTCGTCATCTTCACCATGTTCTACTTCTTCCGCGACGGCGATAACATTTCTCGCACCGTCCGCGATTCACTGCCGCTCGACAGAGAACAAGCCGACAGCATCATGATCCGCACGCGGGAAGTGATCGACGCGAGCGTTTACGGTGTGATCACGATTGCGATTATCCAGGGCACGCTTGGTGGTCTTGCCTTTTGGGCGCTCGGTCTGCGCTCGGCCATTATCTGGGGAGTCGTGATGACGTTCCTCTCGATGGTACCGATGCTCGGCGCATTCCTCGTCTGGGTGCCGGCCGCGATCTATCTCGCGCTCACCGGGAATTATGTAAAGGCGATCCTGCTGGCTGCGTGGGGCACACTCGTGATCGGAATGATCGACAATTTCCTGCGTCCAAAACTGGTCGGCAGCCGTACTCGTCTCCACGAATTGCTGATCTTCTTCTCCGTCCTTGGCGGTTTGAATGTGTTTGGCGTGCTCGGCGTCGTGCTCGGCCCGGTCGTGTTGGCCATTACTCTTTCTTTGATCGATGTTTACCGCGCGGCTGGCAGACCCTCCGGTCAGTCGGAGACACAAATCTAAAATAGTGGTATAAACAACCCGCCGTTCCCCTACAACCAGCCTCCACTGCAACACTGACCCAGGTCAGCTGTATCTCTTTCACAAAGGGAAAACACACATGTTCGCTTTCATTTGGTGGGTGATCATCGGATTAGTCGCCGGTGCTTTGGCTCGTCTGATCATGCCCGGCAGGGATCCGATGGGCATTATCGGCACTATCCTGTTGGGAATCGTCGGCTCGGTTTTAGGCGGGCTCGTGAGCTGGGCGATCTGGGGCGCTGACGAAACAGGACGCGGTTTTCAACCCGCGGGACTGCTGCTCTCGCTCGTCGGGGCGATCGTCGTGCTTTGGATTTGGCGAATGATGAAGAGCCGCAGTACAGTCACTTAAAAACTTTCGCGTTATAAGTGCCTGAACTGCCCGACATCGTCGTCTACATCGAAGCACTCGAGAAACGAGTTCAAGGCGCTACACTCGAACGCGTCCGCGTAGCAAGTCCTTTTTTGCTGCGTACGGCCGTGCCGCCGTTGACGAGCGTCCACGGTAAAAAGCTCGTCGAGCTGCGGCGGCTGGGCAAACGGATTTGTTTCGGGTTCGAAGACGATCTGTGGCTCGTCCTGCACCTGATGATCGCCGGACGGCTGCACTGGTACGAGGATCGCGCGAAAGCTGCGAAAGCACGCGGACTTGCGACGTTTGAGTTCAGCACCGGAACGCTAACGCTGACCGAGGCAGGTACGCAGAAACGCGCTTCGTTGCACGTTGTCGAAGGTGAAGCCGGACTGGGAGCTCTGAATCCTGGTGGACTGGAAGTTTACGATCTCAGCGAAGAAGAGTTTGCGTCGGCGATTCAAGCGAAGAACCATACTCTGAAACGTGCTCTCACCGATCCGCGCATTCTCAGCGGCATCGGCAACGCCTATTCAGACGAGATCCTGTTCGCGGCACAACTCTCGCCGTTCACACTCACGCAAAAACTCAAGCCTGACGAAGTCTCACGTCTTTTCGAAGCAGTGAAGTCGACGCTTACTGACTGGGTGGAACGTTTGCGCGCGCATTACGGTGAAAAGTTTCCTGAGAAGGTAACGGCATTCAGACCCGAGATGGCCACCCACGGCCGTTATCAGCAACCCTGTCCTCGTTGCGGTAACAAGATCCAGCGAATACGTTACAGTGCAAACGAAGCGAATTACTGTCCGGCGTGTCAGACGGGCGGCAAACTCCTCGCCGACCGCGCTCTCTCGCGTCTACTGAAAGACGACTGGCCTCGCACACCTGAAGAACTCGAGAACCTGGTGAAATCGTGAACCATCGTTTCGCGCCAAAAGTCATTTACCGTCTTTTTTTCCGTTTTCTAACAAACAGTGAACCATTGAGGACACAGAGAACACAGAGACGAGGAGGGTCATGTTCGGCTCATAAATCTATCGCTCGGCTAGTTCCACCAGTCTTCCAGAAACTAGAAACCGGCCGCTCAAGCCTGATGTTCCTTTAAAACCAGGTTGACCTCCGCCCAGGTAAACCGTGAATTCACCGGGCTCGATCACGCGTTTGCCACCATCCTCGATCAATGACATCTGTCGCGGTGTGATCGTGAACGTCACGGTTCGTTTTTCTCGCGGGCGAAGGGAAATCCGATCGAAACCAACCAAGGTGCGAATCGGCACCGGCGCCGACGCCGCAGTGTCGGTCAGATATAACTGGACCACTTCGTCACCTCCCCTGTCACCGGCGTTGGTGACGTCAACACTGACTTTCATCGGTTCGCCGGCCTTAACCGCATTCGACTGAAACCGCAGATTGCTGTAATCAAACCGGGTATAGCTCAACCCATAACCAAACGGATAGAGTGGCTCTCCCTTGAAATAGCGATACGTACGACCTTGCATGCTGTAATCGGTAAACGGAGGCAGTTGATCCACCGATTTATAGAACGTAACCGGCAATCGTCCTGCCGGGTTGTAAGCGCCAAACAACACATCAGCTATAGCGGTACCGCCTTCACCCCCCGGATACCACGCCGCCAAAATTGCAGGCACATTATCGTTGGCCCAGTTGACTGCTACCGCGCTGCCACTGAGCAACACCACAACCACTGGCTTACCGGTCGCCACGATGGCTTTCAATAGCCTCTCCTGAGACTTGGGCAACGAGAGGTCTGTTCGATCGCCGCCGCGGAATCCTTCAACGTGCACCGGCATCTCTTCGCCTTCGAGCCTCGCCGAAATACCCAGGACGAGCACGCTCACTTCAGATTCCCGTGCTGCCGTTACAGCTTCCTGCATCAGTCGCTCGATCATTCCTGGATACGACCAAACGAGTTTGGCAATGTTCTCGCGCTGATACTGGAAATACTCCATGCGCAAGTCATAACTCCGACCTGCCTCGAGAGTAATTTCGGCAGTGGCAGTTTTCTTGGGATTACTGGCCCATGCATCCACCAAAAGTTTTCCGTCCAGATAGAGTCGAGCACCATCGTCAGCCGTGAATCCGAGCGTGTACTTGCCTGATTCAGGGGCCTTGAGTTTGCCGGTCCAGCGAACGGAAAAATGGTTTCCCGTGAGTTCAGGCGCGGGGTTGAAGCGTCCCCAATCGAAATCAATGCGCGCATCGGTGCGGACAGTTGCTGCTGGACCACGCAGTTCCTGGTTGTTGAAGTATTCCGCCTTCAGGCCTGGATCATTTCCATTCAAGGTCAAAGCCGAAGCAGGGACCGGCACAACCGGTTCACCAGCAAGTGTGGATCCAAGCGCGTAGGTTACTTTTGCATTTGCAGAGACTGCGTTTTTGATTCCTGCAAGCGGCGTAAACAAACGGGATGCAGTGCCGTTGTAGTTACCCCACAAGGTCTCCGGCAAATCTGCATTTGGTCCAATGACTGCGATACTCTTCAAGTCCTTCTTCAGGGGCAACGTGCGATTCGCGTTCTTCAAAAGCACGATTGACTTCCGCGCAGTCTGCAACGCGAGGCGGCGGTTTTCGTCCGTGTCGTTCGCCGAAAACGGAATGCGTGCATAAGGAACCAGCTCCGGCGGATCAAACTGACCGAGCCGAAAACGAGCGGTCAGGAGACGTTTCACTGACTTATCGATTTCCGCTTCACTAATCAATCCCTGCTTCACGGCCTGGACCAGCGATGGATACTCGGTGCCGCACGTCAGATCAGTGCCCGCCTTAACGCCCATTACCGAAGCTTCCATTTCAGTCGCAACGACCTTGTGAAAGACGTGAATGTCGTAAATCGCACCGCAATCGGAAACGACGAAACCATCGAAACCCCACTCGCCGCGAAGGATGTCAACCATCAACCGCTTGTTGGCGCAGCACGGTTCGCCGTTCGTGCGGTTATATGCACACATCACCGAGTAAGCCTTGCCTTCAAGAATCGTCTCCCTGAACGCCGGCAAATACGTTTCGCGCAGATCTCGTTCGGAAGAGATCGCGTCGAACGCGTGGCGCTCCGGTTCCGGACCGCTATGCACCGCGTAGTGTTTCGGAGTCGCAATGACCTTGAAATAACGCGGGTCGTTGCCTTGCAGACCGCGCACGAATTGAACACCAAGCTGCGCAGTGAGGTAAGGATCTTCGCCGTACGTCTCCTGCCCGCGGCCCCAGCGCGGATCGCGAAAGATGTTGATGTTTGGACTCCAGAAAGTCAGCCCCTGGTAACGGCCGAATTGGCCCTTGCGCGCATACTCGTGATGTTTTGCGCGTGCCTCGGTTGAGATGACGTCGGCGACCTGGTACATCATTTTTGTGTCCCAGGTTGCGGCGAGGCCAATCGCCTGCGGAAACACAGTCGCAATGCCAGACCGGGCCACGCCGTGCAGG
>DASRPN010000088.1:0-13249 GCA_035646355.1 Pyrinomonadaceae bacterium
CCGGAGTACAATCCAAGCCTCTAACCTCCAAAAAAGGGCGTGGCCGAAACCTACCCGATTTCCAAACTTCGTGCGCCGTGCCATACCGGACGGACCACTTTCGTTTGATTTTACTGGCGAGCTGGGCGACGCGTGGAGATATGATTTTACATGGAAGTTTGAAAAGGACGTCGAGAATAATGTCGTTCGTTTCTGTTCCCCCGAGGGTCACATTGAATTCGGTACCAGTCTTTGGTTCGAAGACGTTGTCGGCCATCGCAGTCTCGCGCAGGAACTAGTTTTTGCGTGAGGTGTTCCGCGCTACGATAAAACGCGAAGGCCTCGCCACATGCGCGAGGCCTTCACTAACTAACCACCGTTTGAAACCTTATTTGAACTTGAAGTTCGCGCGGTGGACGCTACCGTCGTTCAACGTCACAACCAGTTGCCGGCATGTACCAGCCCAGCCTGCCTCGGTCTTCCAGACGTAGATGTACTGGTCGCTTACTGGATCGTAACTGAGACTACTACCACCTGCCGTGACCGTCTCTTCCAAAAGTGTTGCCGGATCGCTGGAGTTGCACACGATTGGACCAGAAGAAGGTGAACCAGCGGCGAAAATTCCGAGTCCCTTGTTACCACTCAAACTAAACTTCACAGGAATGCCTCTTCCTGCCTGAACCACGTTCAACGCGGGAAGGTTAGCTACCGGTGGGAAGAAGCCTGCAAAGTTGTATTGCACGATGACCTTGAAGCTGCAATTGGAAACGTGTCCTGCACCATCGTCAGCAGTTGCATTCACCGTTGTGCTGCCGACCGGAAAGACCGATCCGGACGCGGGCGTGCTGTTCACGGTGACGCTCGATGAGCAACTATCGGTCGCAGTCACGGCCGGATAGTTGACCACCATTGAAGTTGCATTCGAATTCATCGGCAGATTCACGACCAAATCAGCGGGACACGAAATGTCTGGCGCTAACGTGTCCTGGACCGTGATCACAACATCGTCAGTATCGGATCCGCCACCGGTGTCTGTAACCGTGAGCGTGATCGTGTGCACACCGACCGGCAGGTTGACGGTCAGCATCGCACCTGTGCCAAGCGACGTCGCTCCTTCGGCCCATGAATACGAATTGATCGTTCCACTGCCTGCGGTAGACGCCGAGCCATCGAGATTGACCGATGTCGTTGCGCCAGCACACTCGACCGTTTGATCCGGACCGGCATTGGCTGTCGGTGCCGTCGCCGTGGTGCTGAATTTCTGTACGCGGAAGTTATCTCTGTCTACGACGTAGAAGAACGTGCCGGCTGCATTCGTGGCAATGTCCTCTGCTCCAGCGAATTGTCCGTCGCCGGCGCCCGCAGTTCCGACTGCTTCGACGAATGTTCCAGTGGAAGTGAAGAGTTGCGCTCGATTGTTCCCCGTGTCAGCCACGTAAACCGTTCCGGCATTATCAACGGCCACTCCGTGAGGTGCGTTGAACTCGCCGTTTCCGGTCCCGGCCGTCCCCCACTTCGTCAGAAAAGTTCCCGCGCTATTGAACTTCTGAATTCGATTGTTTCCCGCGTCGGCCACGTAAAGGTTGTTAGCTGAATCCATCGCTAATCCCACGGGGTTGTTGAACTGGCCGTCGCCGGAGCCGCTGGAACCAATCGTCCCAATGGATGTGCCCGTTGACGAAAACTTCCTCACGACATTGGCGGTTGAGTCCGCAACGTAAATATTTCCCGAGGAATCGACGGCGATCCCGGCGGCGATCTGAAACACTCCGCCGGAGCTTACTGTCGCGCCGAATGCAAACTGGAAGACTCCGCTCGAGTTAAATTTCTTCACGACATTACTGGCTGACTCAACTGCGCCGTCCGTCGCATAAACATTACCGCTCGAATCGGTGGTGATTCGGTAAGCACTGAGGAATCCTTGAGCGGTGCCATTGTTCGCTCCGACTCTTGCGAGGAAGGTGCCGTTCGCGTCGAATTTTTGGATTTGACCACGGCTGTCGCCGGAAGCGTCCGCGACGTAAACGTTGCCAAGTGGATCGACGGCAATTCCTCTTGCGTTCGTGAATTGTCCGTCGTCCGAACCCAGGGTTCCGAACTTCAAAACGAACGTGGAAGCCAGCACGGCAACCACGCCGATCATCATCGCAGTGCTTACGATCATAAAAAACGGCAACCAACGAAAATGGCGACGCTTGGACGAACGTCGCACGAGGGGGCGAGGGGACGTAAATAGATTCATTTGGATCTCCTTTGGTCTATGAACAAGTCAGGGATAGGCGCGTAATGGGGGTACGCGAGCAGATGTTGTCTGCGGTAAATCAGTCCAAACTTTTACGAGGCGGCTAACGATAGGCGTGGAAGCCGATTAAGTTCGGTAAATGCGCGGGAGAACATACGTTGAGGGCGCCTTCGGAGTCAACACTTTGGCATTAGTTTTTTGAGACGCCAGGCGCGGAGACCATAGGTCCTCACCAAGCGCAGACGTAACGTCAATGTTTTTTCAACTCATGTGAGTCTCGCTAGTAGTTACCGGATCACATAGAACGCAGTCTGGCGCGGGCGAAACCATTTCATTCCGTCCTTCGTCAGATACGCATCGTCTTCCATCATGATCGTCACCTTTTGCCCGCCCCACTCCGGTACCGGCGTACTCGTGTTCAATTCGATCGCCGTGTACGAACCTTCGCGAAAAGGTGGTTCCAACGAAGCGCCGGCGGACGACCTCCGGAAATCGATACTGGCGCCAAGCGCATGCCCTTGCGTGCCAACCGAGTGAGAGTAGATCATCGCTTCGATGCCTTGTTTCTTCATGTCCGCCATCGTGGCGTCGTAGATCTCGAAGCCTTTCGTTCCCGGTTTGATGTGCGTGAACAACGCATCCTGAAGTCGATTTGTGTTCGCCAAGGCCTTCTTCAGGCCTTCGGGAACATCCTGCTCGCCAGAGCGCAGCACATACCCCATCTTCTGCCAGTCAGTGCTCAGGCCCATGTAGTTCAGTCCGCAATCGATGTGAATAACATCGCCGCGCTGAATGACGGCCGACTCTTCCGTCACACTCAAAAACTGTTGTGTCTGCGTTGCCTCTCTATTTTGCCGCTGAATGCGCAAATCTGGTTGGAACCAGGTGTCTAATCCCAGATTGTTTAGTTGCTGCATAAACCACCAGCGAACGTCGCCGACGGTGGTCTTTCCCGGCGTGATCACTTCGTTTGAAAATGCGCGCTGCGTCAGAATGTCCGTAATCGCAACCGCGGTCCGGTAGTGTTCCAACTCTTCCGGCAAACGCGTGTCCATGTATTCGACGATCAACGGGGCCGCGGACGTGAACCGTGCGGCGTAGGTTGGCCCAAGAGAGTCTGTCAAGAACTTGTACCCCTCGTGTGTTAGACCATCCGTCGCGCCGCGCATTCCTCCGATGTTGAGCGCAATGGTTTTGGGATTTCGTTCTTCCACGAGACGGCGCAGTGTGGTTGCGATGTCTCTGCCCGAAGGATTCAACACTTCAAAGAAGAGCTTCAAGTGTTCTTCGGGATAGCGAACGATCGCAATCCGATCGAGTTTATTTCCCCCGCGATCCGCAAAAACGAAAAAGTCGCGCCTGCCCACGTACGGAAGTGGAGGCGCGATATGAGCTGTGACAGGGTCGGCGTGGAACTCTTCGTTGGTCACGATCCACATCTCGATCTTCTTTTGCCGCATCATCGGCAGCAGCATCGTATCGAGGCGTGTCTTCAGCCATCCTTCTCGCACGGTCTGCTGGTCTCGGAGGGACAGCAGTTTGGGAAGGGCTTCACCGAGACTGGGTGTTTGCGCGTGGCTCGATAAGGCGAAGGCGAAGGCAAGCAACAGCACTCCGCTGATAGATATGTTTCTTTTCATGGTTTTAGACAGGCCCCGATTCTAAGGTCGGAGCATGACTTATTGCCATCCGCCAGAGTGATTACAAAAAGTACTTGGCAGAACAAAGTACTTGTGATATTAATCCTTTTCGTGATGATGCCGAACCTTAGTGCCGTGGTCCTGGGAGCGCTGGCAGCGCTTGCCTGGTCCTACGCTTGTCTCAGCTTTGCCGCTCATTTAAAGACGCAGATGCACGTGCGTACTGGTTACACGCGAAAGCTCTTTCACGTGCTGATCTTTATTTCCGCCGTGTTTGTGCATGCTTTCGGTGGGTTTTGGGCGGTATGTGTGTTCGGATCGATGGTGTCGCTGGTGGTTGGTTATGCCGTTGTCCAGGGTCGAGGCAACAGGTTCTACGAGGCGCTTGCTCGCAGGCACGATGGACCAAATCGCACGTACTACGTCGTCATCCCTTACTTCGCAACGCTGATCGGTGGAATGGCCAGCAACCTTTTCTTTGGACCACTGGCGGTGATGGGGTATCTCGTCGGCGGACTGGGCGATGCTGCCGGGGAGCCGGTCGGAGTGCGATGGGGTAAACACCCTTACACGATCACGAGCAGTGGCGCGAAGTTTACGAAGACCTATGAAGGCTCGCTGGCGGTACTGGCTGCATCCGTGATCGCGCTGTTAATCGGCGTGGCCATCAGCCCGCAACTACACTTCGATCTTCGATCACTGATCGTGCTTCCCGTAATCGCCATTATTTGCACTCTGGTCGAGGCTTTTTCGCCGCGCGGTTGGGACAACGTGCCGATGCAATTCGTGCCAACTGTGCTGGCGGCGATTCTGATGTCGAAATGAACCACTTTCTATTTCCAGATCAGGTGAAAACGATGGACGCAATTCTGAGATCCACTGACGTCAAGAGATTCTTCGTGGTGTCGATGTTGATGTTTTGGTGCGTCGCGATGATCGCGGTGCGCATACAGCGCACAGGCTCGGGTTATTACGCATTCCTGATCTTCAATCTCATTCTCGCCGGCGTGCCGTTGTTCTTCAGCACAGTGCTGCGCTTTGCAAGTCACTGGCAGTTGCCTTGGCTGATCCAACTGCCGCTTTTCGTTCTGTGGCTGCTGTTCCTGCCAAACGCACCTTACATTCTGACCGACATACTGCATTTGACGCGCGCCTCTCACGCGCCCGCCTGGTACGATCTCGCGCTATTGCTTTCGTTTTCAGGTACTGGTCTGCTGCTCGGGTATCTGTCACTCATCGACGTGCAAGGCATCGTGGCGCGCAAGTTCGGCGCTACTTTCGGTTGGGTGTTCGCGCTCGTGTCCTTAGTGCTGAGTGGCTTTGCGATCTATCTCGGCAGGTTTCTGCGCTGGAATAGTTGGGACGTTCTGATCGAGCCAACGCGCGTGTTCGGAATTCTGGGAGCGATGCTCACGCCGTGGGCCCATGGCCGGGCGGTGGCCGTGACTATTGTGTTTGGTGTTATCCTCGCGCTCGGGTACGTCACGCTGCGAACGTTGCTGGTCCATCAGGAACGTTCGTGATTACTCAGGAACAAACTCGATCGTTGTAAGGACGCGTGACGGTTCGGCAAACCCGTCGACCCACACTTTCGACCCTTTAGTCGGATACTTTTCAGCAATCGCAGCAGTCACGGCGTCGCGGATTCGCGCACTACGAACAACCTTCGCTCGTACAGGAATCTCGAGGTCTCCAGCCTGAATCGTGCCCGTTGGTTCTTTTCTAAAGGCCTGGAACCATCCGGTCGGCTTGTCATACCACGATCGCACAAATACACGATCGTCGACAACAACTACCCACACACCCGTGTATCGATGCGTCGTTCCGCTGCGCACACCAAGAATCTTCGCCTTTCGCAGCGCTTCAACAACGTCATCAGTAAATGTTTCACTCTTAGCCATACGGTCCCCGACTACAAGCTCGCCGCGATCAACCTGCTCAGATCTTTCGCATCGACAACACCGTCGCGGCCCCACTCCCCGTTGCCACGATAAATGCAGAATCCGGGCGTGGTGTGTTGACCCGTCGATTTTCTACTGACCATCTGAGCCTGCACTCTACTCCCTTTGAGCTTCAACGACGAGGAGAACGCGGCATCACGCCAGTGGACCACCAGATCCGGAAGCGGATTGACACGCGCTGCCGCGGCGTCTGCGGCTGTTCGTCTGACCTCCTGGACCAGCAACTCTCCCTCTTCAGATGCCAACGATACCAGCATGTGCTCCAGTTCCGTGCAAAGCGCGTCATACTCATCCGGCGGAACGATGCCTTGTGATTCGCGCCCGATCAGATTGATCCGAATCCATCCGTATTGATCCGTCGGCAGCGAGAACGCGCGCGTCTTCGACCAATCGTACGCCGGCAGCATCGTTGGCCGCGCGAGTTTGTACGTCGCCGTAATCGGCGTCACCTGGTAGTACAACTTCTTCAGCCCTGTGGGCGCGCGACGTTTAGTCGCCGCAAAGAGCGACAACGCGCGCCCCGTCCACGATTGTAAGCGCCAGCTTTCCAGTGCCGAGAAGCCTCGTTCGACCAGCAGCGGACCGAGAAACGCCGGAAACCCGAGCGACGGACGCATTCCGTGAAGAGCAAAAACCATCACCGTAGTATCAAGGCTCACTGAGTCGACGAGAGCGCCGATCTGTTGGTCGACCGCGCGATAAACATCCCGCAAAAGCGAACCGCGATCCGTCGAGTCGCCATTCGATTCGAGCGCATTGTAAACCCGGTGGTCAGGCGCGACCGTGTGCCAGAGTTGATGCCCGGAGTGATGAAGCTCCGGAAAAACGACGAGCGACACCTGTGGACTTGTTTGTTTGATCAAACGTTGGACCAGCGCCGCTCGCAACCGAGCACCGTCGCTGCATGCCGCCGCCAGCTCCTTCAGGTTGCTCTTACTTTCCGGCGTGCTGTTGAAGAATCGATTCGCAGACAACGGATGCGCAGTTGCTTCTGCCACAAGCGATCGAACCGGCTCGGGATTCGCTCGTAGACCAGCGGCCGTTGAGTCATGCGCCCACCACTCACAAACTTCAAACCCTTTTGTGACTCCGACCGGGGGCGCGAACGGAACATCAAATACGCCAACGGAAACTCCATTTTTAGCCCACGTCTTCCAGAACGGAGTTAAATGATGACCTTCGTAACGGCGGAGACTCATTGTTTCCGGCAGCCACTTCCACTCACTGTAGATACCGTGTGTCGCAGGTTCTTCTCCGGTCAAAAACGTGGGCCAAACGGCACCACTGCCGATCGTCGACGGCGACCGCACTTCTAGCCACCTGCCCGCGGCGAGCAATGATCGCAACGACGAAAGCTCGCCCTGATCGATCATTTGTCGCACCAGCGTCGACTCAGCCGCGTCGATGCCGATCGCGAGCACTGATGGACGATTATTGTTCACGCAGCAGCTCCTGCGGGTTAATCGATCTTCCTTCCGCCGTAGATCGCACGCATGCCTCGAGCACCGCGACTGTTTGCAAGTTGTCGCGACCGCTCACTTCCGTCGCGTCTCCGTGACGCACCGCACGCTCAAACTGTTCGAGCAGAATTCTTTCCTCCGTCTTGTCTCTCTTTCCTCTTCGCACGAGGCGCGGCAGCTTGCCGTTTTCCCAAAGTATCAACCAACGATGAAACACATGTAGCGTGGCGCGCTCGCCGACGAACCGCGCATAAAACTCCTGCCCGCCTTCGAATAGCGTGTGACCCGTTGATTCGTAGGTGGCGGAGTACGACACACGCGTTTGATTCGCCATCGAGAGCATTAACTGCATCGACGCGCCCTGCGGAAGACGTCCCCACGGCGCGGTAAAAGAATCGGCGACGACGTTTGTCACTTCCGTTCCGAGCACGTAGCGAAGCGCATCAAGATGGTGAACACTGACGCCCCAAAGCACACTGTGCGAGAGCTTCGCCAGCGAGTCCGCCATCGTATGAAACGGACGATAATAGTGACAGACGACCATCGCTACGTTGCCGAGTATGCCATCCTGGATCAGCCGCTTAACATTGCGAAACGATCGCAGGTAGCGGTAGTTTTGCGCGACCAGCAACGGTGTGTTGTTCGATTCCGCGATCGTAACGAGCCTCGTCGCTTCCCTTAGTCGCATTGTGAACGGTTTTTCGATCAGTACGGCAAGGTTGCGCGCTAGCGCTGCTTCGCACGTTGTCGCATGAGTATCCGCAGGCGTTGCGATGATCGCTGCCTCGCACGCACTCGACTGAAACGCCTCTTCAACACGAGTGAAACACTGCGCCGGCGGAACGTTGAACTCGGCGGATACACGCTGCAAAGCGTTCACATCGACGTCAACGCACGCGACTAACTCAAACGCCGGTGCAGCAGCTTTCACTTCGCGCACCCAATCACGGCCGCGACAACCCATACCGACGACAGCTATTCTAATCGCCATTCGTAAGGTTTCCCGTCTTTCACTATCGTACCCGCAAGTAGATCACGAACTTTGATCGATCCGCGCAGGCAAAGTTTCAAACTCCGTGGGCTCACGTGGCCCCAGAGTGCTGACGTGAAGATCATCAAACTCTTCACGTCCCATTTGACCGATTTCTTCTCAAGTAGCGGCTCGAGTAGCTTTGGTGGCTCGCCGGCCCAGAGTCGCATTGCGCCGAGCATGTAGAACGCGGCTAATGATTCTCCGTTGCTGGAATGATCTTCGCCGACGGCGCGAAGTCCGTTAAAGAGTGTTGCGTTGTTTGTGTGATAACGATAGCTGTAGAGGATGTCGGGCAGTGTGACCACGCGACCCTGAGTGGCCATCTTCGAAAACAGTTTTTGGTCTTCGCCGCCGGGAGTGTCGTCGTAGCCGCCGACTCGATCGAACACTTCACGACGAAACATTGCCGAGCCGTGGGGGAACGGAATGTAAGAGGACCGGCGCAACAGTCGCCAACGATCGCGTGGACGCACTTCGCGGCCGTTCGCGCCGATGCCTATGCAGAGTGTGCCGACGACAGCAACGTCCGGTTGGGTTTCGATAATTTGCCACTGGCGTCTGAGTCGATCGGGATGAGCGACGTCGTCGGCGTCCATGCGCGCGACGATCGCAGCGCGCGCGTGTGTGACTACGGCGTTCGAACTGCCAGACAGGCCGAGTTGCGTTGTGCTTTCGTGCAGCTTGATTCGGTTGTCGCGAGCTGCCCACTGGCGTAGTCGTTCGACGGAGCCGTCGGTTGAGGCGTCGTCGAAGATCACGAACTCAAAATCGGTGAACGTTTGCGTAAGGATGCTGTTAACGGAGTCATCAAGAAAAGGCAGCGCGTTATACACGGGCATTACAACGCTGATGAGCGGCTTCGCGGTCGGCTGCATAGGATGTTGGAAGCCGTTAGTTTAGCGGCTGCGCGAACACTTTGGCTACGCGAACCGCGGGGAATCCACAGACATGTGAGATTCGCCAGAGGTCCTACGAAGGTTCAGGGGGCAAGTCGATAATTTTTAAGCTACGCACTCGCAAAGTCAACGATGTGCTGCTCGCACAGGAGGCACAGAAGCGACCCGTCACGACACGAGCGCTGCTCGACGCTGAAGTGACCGCGAAAGCTCCCGAATTACCGAGGTACAGGCGCAGAAGTTCTACGACGAGAATAAAGCGAGGATGAATGGCCGCGCTTTTGCCGACGTAAAGTCGCAAATCATCTCCTATTTACAACGGACCGAAATGGACAAGCTGCGACAAACGTTCGCAGCATCGTTGCAGAAGAATCTGCGATCCAGGACTTTCTCGTAGGGCCGGCGCCGACAAAGGAGCGCTAGTCACGGGAAAAGTCGCGCGTCAAACATCCTCACCGTACGCCAACGTACCGAAATCGGAGCGTTTTTCTCAGAAAATGCCCCGGTCACCCCCTTCTTCGACACCAATTTTCAACAGTTTTGCATGTTTAAATAAGTTTATTCTTTGCTAGACTGCATCCCCCGACAGACTTGTCCGCTGCCCGAAAGGTTCGTGGATTGCCCCCACTCCTCTATTACTTGACCCGGTGGGCGTTTTAGCCGAAAGGGCAACTACACCCGCGATTCCTGGAGTATTTAATGAAGCGTTACCCTTACCCGATATTCTGGAGCATTCTTGCCTCACTTATTCTGTTCGCCGCGTTTTCATTTGAGATCAGAAGTCGAGCTCAGTCACTAACGGACTTGCAGGTCGTGACCTTGCAGGGAGCTACTTCCGATGTCCACCTGCGAAAGAAGATCTCCGAAGACATTCTTCAGAAGGTTGCACAAGGCGAAGGCACCGAGTTCGTTCGCGTAGTCATTCAGTATGGCAGTCAGTCGGAACTCCTGGTCGATTCCGCCATTGAAACAACCGGCGCGAGCGATATCCGCAAACTGAAAAACTTCAAGGTGCGCATTGCGACGTTGCCGGTTAATGCCGCCGTCGCTCTTGCCGAGCGCGCAGACGTTTCTTTTGTTTCGCTGAATCGAGCCGTGCAGCCGATGGGCCACGTCACGCGCACGACCGGAACCGATCAGATTCGCGGTAGCAGCAACAACGGAAACAACGACAACGCACTCGACGGGTCCGGTGTTGGCATTGCCATTCTCGATTCCGGCATCGACACCGGACATGATTTGTTCCTCAATGGATCGAATGGCGTGCGCGTCGTTTACAGCGAGGACTTCACTAACGAAGGACGCACGGACGATCCTTATGGGCACGGAACTCACGTTGCTTCGCTTGCGGCTGGTAACGCGCGCGTTGCGAATGGTCAGTTCGCCGGCATCGCGTCGAATGCAAACCTGATCAACTTGCGTGTGCTCAATTCGCAAGGCGTCGGAACAACCGGACACGTGCTGCGCGCGCTCGATTGGGTCGCTACAAATCGAGCGGCTTACAACATTCGCGTGGTCAACATGAGTCTTGGGATGCCCGCGATCGACTCGTACCGTGATGATCCGATCTGTCGCGCCGTGCGCCGTCTGGTCGACGCCGGCGTTGTTGTGTTCGCTGCGGCAGGCAATAACGGCAAGGATGACGACGGAGACAAGATCTACGGCCGCATCCACTCGCCGGGTAACGAACCGTCGGCGATCACGGTCGGCGCGACGAATACGTTCGGCACGGACGAACGGGGCGATGACTCCGTGACGTCTTACAGCTCGCGCGGCCCGACGCGAAGCTTCAGCACGGACGAAGACGGCGTCAAACATTACGATAATCTCATCAAGCCTGATCTGGTCGCGCCGGGCAACAAACTGATCGATGCCCAGGCTGACGGCAATTACCTGGTTACGCGAACTCCTTCTTTGGACGCGGGCGTTAGCGGCTCTGAGAACCGGAAAATGATGTATCTCAGTGGCAGCTCGATGGCGACGCCAGTCGCCGCCGGAGCAGCGGCGTTGATGCTTCAAGCGAATCCGCACCTGACGCCAAATCTCGTGAAGGCGTTGTTGATGTACTCCGCGCAACCTCTGGCGGGCTTCAACATGTTCGAACAGGGTGCGGGACAACTGAACGTAGCGGGCGCAGTGCAGTTGGCTCACCTCGTACGGACGGATCTTAGTAACACGACGAGTCTTGGTTCGCCGTTGCTTACCGCGGCCGCGCCGGCACCAGAAACCACCGTCGGGAACCACACGTTCACGTGGTCGCGGGGAATTGTTCTCAATTACACCTATGCGACCGGAGTTGATCTCATCACCAGGTATCAACTTGGTTACGCTCTTGGTAATCTACTCGGCAGTGGCGTGGTCACGGGTGAGGGCACGTTGATGCTTGATCCGTCCTACTTCTCGAACGGTGTGGTTACTGGCGAGCATATTCTTATCAGTTATGGTGTAGTAACCGGAGAAGGCTCGGCCTTTCTTGCTGTAAATCTGCTTTTTCAGAATCTCTTACCTGAGGGTGTAGTAACCGGGGACGGTGTCGTCACCGGAGAAGGTGTTGTCACCGGGGAAGGCGTTGTCACGGGCGAGCTGGTGGCGACCGCGCAATCAGCGATGATTAACGGTGACAGCGGTTCCTGCATGTCAGCGGCGTCAGACAGTGGGAACTAACTTGCCTTGGACTGTTAAACTGATCCACCAACTGACAGACGGATTACACAGGTCTCCCGGATCTGTGTAATCAGCGCATTCTGCCGTTCTGGAGATAAGACCATGAGCGCAGTAGAAGTAAACGTGAGTCGACCTCACTTTGGCCAGATTTATATGTGGTCGCTCGTGACTACGGGGGTAGCGATCGCACTCGTCTCCCTCTATTACCTGCCGTACGACAAGCTGGATGGAAGTTTTGTCTTTCTCTGCTTGATGGTGGTTGCGAGTTCACTAATTGCTATCAAGATTCCCCGTGTTAGTGGTCGCATTACGGTAGCCGACACGTTTATTTTCCTGGGAATGCTGATGTTTGGCGGCGCTGCGGCGATTTGGCTGTCGACACTGGAAGGCATTGCCGTGACGCTGATGGGGATCAGCAAAAAGCCACGATTCATCCTCTTAAACTCTGCGATTCTCGCCACCAGCACATTTTTTACTGCGACAGTTTTGAACCGCATCTTTGGTCCACCAGCTGATCTCGCTAAGGACTTCTCACAAGATTTCTTTTACGCGATCCTGGTAATGGGTTTCGCGCAGTACTTCGCCAACACAGTTCTGATCTCGATCGAAAAAGCGCCCAAGATCAAAGAATCCATCTGGAACACGTGGCGCACGTATTACCTTTGGACTTCAATTACCTATTTTGCCGGTGCGTCCGCGGCGGGCATTATTGCCATCCTGATCGCGCGCTATAATTTTTACGCGGTGTTTGCCACGGCGCCGATCATTCTCATTATCTGTTTCACGTATCAAACCTATCTCAAGAACATTGAGGCCTCGATTGCCCAAACAGAGGCCGCCCGACTGCACGTTGAAGAACTCTCGCGTTACATCAGTGAGTTACAGCGTTCGGAAGAGGCGCGCGGGCAATTACTCCTGCATGCCGAACGTGCGCGCTCCGAAGCAGAAGCGGCTAATCGGATAAAAGACGAGTTTCTCGCGACGCTGTCGCATGAGTTGCGGACGCCGTTGACGTCGCTGCTCGGATGGTCCAGCGTGCTTCGTGAAGCCAGGCGCGACGAGAAGGTCCTGAGCCAGGGACTCGACGCGATCGATCGCAACGCGCGCGTGCAGGCCCAGCTGATCGACGATCTGCTCGACGTTTCGCGCATCGTTTCAGGAAAACTGAATCTCGACGTCCGGCCATTGGACATCTCATCCGTGGTGCGCGCGGCGATTAACGTAGTGCGACCTGCTGCGGACGCGAAGGGTATCAGGCTCGACTACCTGGCCGCGCCAGGTTTGGGTGCAATCTCCGCCGATTCAGGACGCTTGCATCAAATCATCTGGAACTTGTTATCGAACGCGGTCAAGTTCACTCCACAAGGCGGCGAG